>NZ_LR134338.1:722500-1022500 GCF_900637055.1 Brevibacillus brevis | reverse complement strand
CTGCAAACGGTTGTTTTTTGACGGGATGCATGAATTGCTCCGGCTTGTGAATATGTCCCAGCGCAACATAGTCCATGCCAGTTTGTACGAGCTGCTGAAAGGTGACAGGTGCATACGGATGATGCTCTTCGTCTCCTGAATTAGAAAGCACACTGGCATGCAAAACCATCAGATGATGGGCATACCCCTCTAATTTGCCTGGGAACGTATCGAGTGGCGACTCGTACACATGTGGCTGCCCGAAGCCCCAGCCGTATATTACGCATGACTTTTCGGGAAATTCATACACGCCCCACTCAGGTGTAAACCAGTAAACGTTCCCTGGCCATTCCAATGTTTGATAAAACGAATCCGCTCGCCACGGATCGTGATTGCCAGGTGCGATCACGACAGGGATTGGTGCGATGCTGGCAAAAAGATCACGTAAAAACATCGCAGTGGATCTTCTTCCCCCGTGGTATTCCAGCAAATCTCCGGCAATGAGCCAGAAGTCTGCTCCCTTGTCGCGGACGAGGTCACAGATTCTTTTCATCGTCTGACGAAAATCATCCTGACGCAGCTCGTAACGCTCCCCCAGCATTTGAAGCGGCGCATCCAGATGGACATCCGCTGTATGAATAAATGACAGCACGATCAATTTCACTCCTCACATGAAACAGACGAACATACTTTCCCTTAATGATACAGAGGAAAAGGCTGGATGAAAAGCATCTGTCAGTACGAAAAAACTTCCGCCAGCAGTGACGGAAGTTTGGAGGACTAGTTGTTTACTTGAGCAAATGGAGGAATTCACGCATGAAGCCTGGCAAGTCTGGCCATGCATGTCCGGAAACAAGATTGCGATCGACATGGAGTGTTTCCGTTTGGTAGATCGCACCGCACGCTTCTACATCCGGTCTGCAAGCCTGGTAAGCTGTGATTTCACGCCCTGCCAAGTGCTCGCGAACGATAGTCAATACTTGGGAGCCGTGGCAGATGGCTGCAACCGGCTTGTTCGTCTCGAAAAAGTGCGCCACAATTGGCTTCAGATGCTCATTGAGCCTGATATGCTCAGGTGCTCGTCCACCCGGAATAATCAAGGCATCAAACGCCTCAGGGTTAATGTCTGAAAATGCAACATGGGCGGGAAGCTGATAAGCTGGCTTTTCTGTGTACGTCGCACTGTGCGCTTCGAAATCATGGCAAACGGTGTGCAGGGTTTTCACGCTGGGTGCTGCAATGACCGTTTCATACCCTTCTTCCAGGCAGCGGTAATACGGATAGAAAACCTCCAGTGCCTCCACGGCATCCCCTGTTACAATCAACACTTTTTTGCTCATCACACAGCCTCCTCATGACGATTTTTAAGGAATACACTCCTCCTGATTTCAATTCTTTGACCATATGGTGTGCTCCTGCCTCTTTTCCCGCAAATTTACAAAACTTTCCTCGATAACAGCCAAAAGCTCTTCCAAAAGTATCTTGGATAATCCACTCCAACTGGCAGAAACTACAACAAAAGACTACAAGGCTGGAGGGAGACGGCATGCGAGTTTTCCGCCTAATCATTCAGATCAGCTTGTGTGTGGTTGCAGCTATTTCGCCACTAGAATCCGTCGCCGGAATCGCTCCGTCCGCCAAAGAGCAAGACCCAGTTCTTCAAGAGCGCTTGCAGCTTTTTTTGCGCTTGGAATCGATGCACGGCATTCCGTGGAATTATCTGGCAGCCATTGATCAATACGAGCGAACCATGAAAATACGCAGAAAGAAGCAGGAGCAAGAAAATCTCTCGCGGCTAACAGCCGTGGACATTCCAAGCGATCGTTGGGCAGGTACGTTCAATCCTGATACGGAGGATACTAATCCGGTATCCATTCAGTTTTTTGACGGGATCGGAATGGACGGGGATGGCGATGGGCTTGCGGATCGTCATAACGATCTCGATGCACTCACTACTTTCATTCGCTACCTATCCCAATACGGCTTCTCTCATGAAGATTGGCAAATTGGTCTTTGGTCGTACTACCAGCGCGATCGGTCCGTGAAGACGATTAGGCAGTTCGCACAGGTGTATGCCAAGTATCAACATTTGGACCTGGATGAGCGGCATTTTCCTATCCCCGCCCGGTACGATTACAGCTACCGCAGTACTTGGGGGGCGCCGCGCGGCTGGGGTGGACGGCGTATCCATGAGGGGACTGATATTTTTGCGAGTCACGGCACCCCTGTCCTCAGCACAGCATACGGAGTCATTGAGGTACTCGGCTGGAACAGGTATGGCGGATGGCGAATCGGGATGCGTGACATGGGCAATGTATACCATTACTTTGCACATCTGTCCTCGTTTAAAAAGGGCTTGAAGCCGGGTGACATCGTGGAGCCAGGAGAAGTGATCGGATATGTCGGCAGCTCAGGATACGGGAAGCCCGGCACCTCAGGCAAATTCCCTCCTCATCTGCACTACGGTATGTACCGGGAAACAGGTGACGCAGATTGGTCATTTGATCCTTATCCGTATTTACGACGTTGGGAGCGGCAAAAGAAGCGGCATTGAAGCCGCTTCTTTTTTATGGGCAGCTCTTTTCATTGACAACTATCATCCGTAAAAATACAATAAAAGCAGAAAAACTGGACAGTCGTCCAAAAAAGAGGTGAAAAAGTGACTACCCAGAAAAAAGCCGAAGCAAAACGTGCTTTTTTGATTGAGCAAGCGACTGCTTGTCTGGCTGAAAAAGGGTATGCATATGTTTCCTTGCGCGACATTGCCAAGGAATCTGGCGTCTCACTCGGCATTCTGCATTATTACTTTGCAAGCAAAGAAGAGCTTTTGCTCGCTGTAATCTCTAGTTACAAGGGACGTTTCATGGAGGAGTTGGAACGCGAAGTAATCGCAGCTCCATCTGGCGAATGGTCAGCGGCTCTCGCTCGTGTCTTGTGCCGGAGTCTGCAAGAGGATCGGAAGCTGCATCGGCTCTGGTATGACTTGCAGGTACAGGCCATGTACGTTCCTGCGTTTGGTGAACAGGTAAAAGACATTCGGTCCCGTCTGCATCAGCTCATCTCCCGTATGCTCGTACGATTGCAGCGCGAAGAACAAACCTCATTGACCATCGACGAAGACTCCGCCATCTCACTCATTTACTCTGCAATCGACGGATTCCTTTTTCAATTTTTGCTCGACGAGTTACAGAGACCGGAAGAAACGATTGCCCGTTTTGAACAGGCCTTTGCCCATTTAATGCATACACTCTTCTCTTCTGAATCTTTATCTCCTGAATCGAGGTGAATCATGATGGCAGTCATGTCCATGCAAAATCCCGCTACTGGAGAGCTGCTTGGCTCTTTACAGGAAGCGACTCCAGAACAAGTTGAAGACGCGATGGCACGTGCGCGTCTTGCCTTTCCAGCTTGGTCCGCTACATCGTTAGCCGAGCGCCTGGACTATTTGACGCGGTTGCGGCACTATTTAGTCGATCACGGCGCAGAAATCGCCCGAAAAATTAGTGAGGCTACCGGAAAAGTTACATTGGAAGCGTACATGACCGAAATTTTCGTCACTGTCGACACCATCCGTTTTTATGAAAAACATGCCTATCAGATGCTGGCCGATCAGCCAGTACCAACCTCCCTCGTGCTGTGGCCGAAGAAATCGTATATCCACTACAAGCCGATGGGTGTCGTCGCGGTCATCTCTCCGTGGAATTATCCGTTTCAGCTTGCCGTCATTCCCGTATTATCTGCCCTCGTAGCAGGCAATACCGTTATTTTAAAACCTTCCGAGGTGACTGCTTCTACCGGCCTGCTCATTGAAGAGGTGTTTTCCGCTGTTTCTATGCCGGATGGAGTCGTGACCGTCCTGCATGGGGGACGAGAAGCTGGACAGGCGCTGGTAGCTGCTCGCCCAGATAAAATATTTTTCACAGGCTCTGTCGCGACAGGCAAAAAAATTATGGCGGCAGCGTCGGAGCATTTGATCCCAGTAGAACTGGAGCTTGGCGGCAAAGACCCGATGATCGTGTTTGAAGACGCTCATCTGGAACGGGCAGCAAATGGCGCGGTGTGGGGGGCTTTTACGAACTCCGGACAGGTATGTATGTCTGTCGAACGGCTTTTTGTCCATGAAAAGGTATACCCTGAATTTCTCAAGCTGGTCACCGAAAAGACAAAAGCATTGCGCCAAAGCTATCCGGATCAGGCCGAGGTTGGGTCGATGACGTCTTCTCAACAAATCGAAATTGTCCGTGAGCATGTGCACGAAGCACTGACTGCGGGCGCGACCGCTGTCACCGGAGGACTTCCTTCCTCTGACAGTATGTATATCGCCCCGACCATTCTCACAAACGTGACATCAGACATGAAAATCATGCGGGAAGAAACCTTTGGTCCGGTGTTGCCCATTATGACTTTTGCCACCGAAGAGGAGGCTGTCCGCCTGGCTAACAGCTCACCGTACGGGCTGAATGCCTCGGTATGGTCAGCCGATAAAACAAAAGCGGATCGCGTAGCTCGTCAGCTCGACAGCGGAAATGTGTGCATCAATGACGTCATTATCAGCTACGCCAATCCCCATCTTCCTTTTGGCGGGGTCAAACAGAGCGGTATCGGCCGCTATCGCGGGCCTTCAGGACTACAAGCCTTTACACACAGCATCTCTGTCATCCATGATCCGGGCAAACGCAAGCGTGAGTTCAATTGGTATCCGTATACGAGGGATCAGGAGCTCACCTTCATCGGTTTGACGAACCTGTTGTACGGCAAGCTCCAAAATGTAAATCGTCGGACTTTGGGTGCGATCTGGCGCGAATTCAAGCGCCTGTTCTAATTACGCCGGAATGCTATCGCTCCTTATTTCAGTGTGCCAAAACCGACTATATCCACATGAACCTTGACGTTGAATCTAGCTTTTTTATAAAGGGCGAGACCCGTTTCCCGTGTCCATTTCCCATAGTATTTTTGGCGAATGCTCTCCTCTAGCTGCGCCGGGTCAACCCCTTGCTTTTGAAAACGTACCAGCATATCCATGCTCTCCTTTTTGATCCGTGTCTCAAGCTCTCGAACCAAGGCCCGATATTGAGGCCGCTTCTCCAAATCCTTGTTGCCTGAATAGCCTACCAGCATCCCTCTTACCCGAAGATCGATGTCGATGACAGGCTTTTTCAGGCTGCCTTTGCTTCTTACCTTTGTTTTTGCTCGCACAAAATCGAAGACGACCCTTTCCGTTTGTTTTTTACCTGTCTTCGTCACGTGTTGGAACTCGAAGCTCATACGTGGCAAACGTTCTCTTCCCAGAAACCCCTGAACCATCTTCCCCTCTCGCTGTGAATAAAATCCTATCATCCTGTCTACTCGAAAAAGGGCCGCCTTGATGATCTGAATCTCTCCATTAATGTGGATGAGATAAGGAAGATTGGGGTCCATTGTGTTGCTGGTCATCATAAAAACAAAATCGTGAATGGTCGCAAAAGACGAAAAGGCCGTCTCCACTCGCGGACGGAGCAAGTTGTTCAAATACGTGTTGATTTCCGGCCTGTGGTTATAGGTTCCTTTGATGACATCTTTCGCTTTTCCTTGTACGACAGCAATGTATACATTTTCTCCTACAATCGGATTGCGATAGAGATCGAGGATGACTTTTCCGATCCCTACTTTGCGGGCGTATTCTTCACTGAACAAAATCACACGCAATTGCGAGAGGGACATGGTTCTCTCTGCTTTTGTCGCGAGATTCAGCATGGCCTCACTGGTCATCGAGGCATGAGTCGAGTACACCTGTGTCGTTTCTTTATTCTTGGATGGTACCGGTACCGACACGGTTACATCTATCTTTTCACGATCCACATAATCAAAACCCATAACCCCAATCATAGCCATGTCTTCCAGTGCCGGCCGTTCGAGTTCGCGCCCACAACCGCAAAGGCTGAGCAAGAGGATAACTGTAGCGATGAACCAGCTCGCCCTCTTCATGATACCCGCTCTCCTCTACCGAACCTCAAGGAATGAATCAATAACAAAAAAATCGGCCACAAGATCAATCCATAGGCTATATATACCGTCACCTTGTCATAAATGTAGCGTTGTTTTTCTACAGATAATGGCCCCACAATGAATAAAAACGAAATGATTGTCGGTAAAAGCAGATGCCACAGTCGAGTCTTTTCTGCCATTTCTTCAAGACCTTTACGCGCAACCCACAAATATCCTGTACTCGTGCTGAGAATGAGGAAGACCCAGAGACCAATCCCGAGATTTTCGATCCGCTCCAAAAAAGACAGCTCTACAGCCTTAAATAAATTCAAAATGGGATAAATGAGATTGTCCATTTGCCATTCGGAAAAATAAGATACGCTCGTGATCAGGATCATGACGTACAACAAAACAACGATCCATATCCCAATCAGCACATGCTTGTGTGCCTTGTTCTTCTCCTGGATATATGGGTAGAAAAACAGGACCAATTCATACCCAAGCATACTCGCGTACGAATTGTGCACGGTTTCGGCCATACTGCGCCAATCTGTATGAAAAAGAGGAAAAATATGCGTGATTCCTCCCTTTTGAAATCCGTACTGCAAAAGAAAAACCATCCAGCCCGTAAAAAAGAAGGTCAGCAGGCAAAAGCGCGCGATCAATTTGATGCCGCCATTTGTAATGTAGACCATGACCAATGTCAATCCGAGCAATGGCAACGTGGCTGTCTGATTGCTTAGCATGGAGGTTTGAACCAGCCTGATGTATCCTTCATTGGCGGTAGATACATTCAGAATGGCGTAGACGATAATCAGGATATTGAAACATCGTCCCAGCCATTTTCCCAACAGCTTTTCGTGAATCCGAAAAAGATTATCCTCTGGATAGCGTCGGCACAAGGCCATCATCGGAATTAGCGTTAAGCTGACAATGCACCCCAGCAAAATCGGAGACCACCACAGGTTGTAGCCCATTTTGCTTGCATGATGAGCCAGTCCAAGTAAATTAACCCCCACCATCGTATTCATAATCAATCCGATTACCAGGATCGGATTCAGGCTGTGAATTCTCCCTCTATCCATCTCCCTAGTCCTCCCCAACTGGCCGGACATGCTTTTGCTTTGCCCGGGACATGCGGTTGCGATTGACGATAAACTTCAATGGTGCACGTACAAGACTATTCATCAAATCGGTCCATTGACGCGGAACCCCCGGAGCCATATACGGCGTCCCGAGTGAAGTCAAATTGAGCAAGTGCGCGAATAAAAACGCCAGTGCCAGTATCTGGCCGTACATGCCCAATACGCCTGCCATCAAGATGAAGCCATAGCGAACGAGCCGAATCGCATTACTCATCAAAAAATTGGGTGGCACAAAAGAAAGCAGTGCCGATACCGAAACAAGGACGATCAGGATATTACTGGCTAACCCCGCTTGTACAGAGGCAGTCCCGATCACGATACCGCCAACGATACCGATTGTCTGGCCAATTTTAGTCGGCATGCGTATCCCCGCTTCCCGCAGGATCTCGATGACAAGCTCAATAATGAGTACCTCGATCACGGGCGGAAAAGGCACCCGACTGCGTGATTCAGACAAAATCGTCAGCAAAGCGGGGGGAAGCATTTCCGGATGATACGTCAAGACAGAGACGTAGCTGGAGGTGAGCATAATGGTGATAAACAATCCGAAAAAGCGAATCATCCGCAGCAGGCTCGCCGTTGACCATCGGTTGTAGAAGTCTTCGGGGCTGCTAAACATCTCCAGAAAGGAAGTCGGACAGATGGCGGCATCCGGACTGCCATTCAGCATGATTACGATCCTGCCGTCCAACAAGGCCGCTGTCGCATTGTCAGGCCGACCCGTCAACCCAAACTGCGGGAACGGAGAGTACGGCTTGTCCTCCAGCATTTGCTTTAAGACTGGCATCCCGACAAATCCAGGGTAAATGACATTGTCGATCCTTTTTTTCACGCGCTCCACATTTTCCGCGTTCGCGATATTGTCCAAATAAATCACGGCTACCTTGTTCTGCGCCTCGGTGCCAATCGTGTAGCTCGATATTTTCAGATGAGGCGTAGCCAGTCTTCTCCGAATCAAGGACAAATTGATCTCCAGCATTTCAACAAAGGAGTCTTGCGGTCCAAGGACGGTCGCCTCCGTCTCGGATTTCGTAATGGAACGATGCGGGACCTGAAATGTATTCACATGCAGAATGAGATTCCTATCCAGGAAAAACAGGATGGTATGACCACGTAGCAAGTTGCTCATCAACGTCTCCATATCGTCAAGAAGACATTCCTGTGAGAAAGGGAGCGCCTGCATCGGGTCTCTGCCATCGGAACGCTGCAATGGAAGAAAGACATCCTCATAAATCTGGGACACATCTACCAGCGTATCGAGAAAAAAAACGTGTACCTCTTCGTCATTCATCTTCAATGACAAGCTACTGAGGTCATCCACGTTTTGCATGCATTGTTTGACCATCTCCGGTGTAATTTGTTCGCTGCGCCGTGCATGAACTGAACCACTGCGCCGCTTTGCTTGTATGGCCTCTACTTGCGCTTTCCACCAATCGGTCGGCTTCAGGCTAGATCCCCCCTTTTTTCAGGAAAATCTTTCTTACTTTGACCTGTCCGTGGTGATTTTATCCAAAAAAATAGAAAACGGGAGCAGAAGCCCCCGTTTAACTATCTCGTTATCTATATGAAATGATTAGGCGAACTGCCTGGACAAATTGGCCATTTCGATCGCTGCCGCTGCTGCTTCCCAGCCTTTGTTGCCTGCTTTTGTTCCCGCTCGCTCGATGGCTTGCTCAATATTGTCTGTCGTCAAAACACCAAAAATAACGGGTATCCCAGTCGATAGCGATAGGGACGCCACTCCTTTTGCCGTCTCATTGCATACGTAATCGAAGTGCGGAGTGGAGCCACGAATGACAGCTCCCAATGTAACAACCGCGTCATAGCGACCGGATTCCGCCATTTTTTTGGCAATCAACGGAATTTCAAATGCCCCCGGTACCCAAGCCACGTCGACGTGCTCATCTTCTACGCCATGGCGCTTCAGGGCATCGAGAGCCCCTCCGACCAGCTTGCTCACAATCAATTCGTTAAAGCGTCCTGCCACAATCCCTACACGCAAACCTGTTCCAACCAAATGTCCTTCGAATGTTCTCATCGCTTATTCCCTCTCCTTATCCGTGCAGATGAAGCAGGTGCCCCAGCTTCTCTTGTTTTGTTGATAGATACTGTTTGTTGTGCAGATGCTCCGGCATTTGAAGCGGCACCCGTTCTTCTACTGTTAATCCGTAACCGGTAAGCCCGCGGATTTTTCGTGGGTTGTTGGTCAACAGCCGCATGCGCTGCACTCCTAAATCTCGCAAAATTTGTGCCCCGATACCGTAATCCCGCAGATCAGCGGCGAACCCTAGCTTTTCATTGGCCTCAACCGTATCCAAGCCTTCCTCCTGCAGCTTGTAGGCACGCAGCTTATTGATCAAACCAATGCCTCTGCCCTCCTGGCGCATGTACAGTAAAATGCCGCGTCCGTTCGCTTCGATCTGTTCCAATGCAGCGTGCAGCTGTGGACCGCAGTCGCAGCGATGAGAGCCGAAAATATCGCCTGTCAAGCACTCCGAGTGCACGCGGACGAGAATGGGCTCATCCGGTCCGATCTCTCCCTTGATGAGAGCTACATGCTCTTTGCCATCCAGCTCGTTCGTGTAGGCCGCTATCCGAAAATCACCGTAGGCGGTCGGAAGCTGCACTTCGATTTCCCTTTTCACCATGGATTCCGTCCGCATCCGATACGCGATCAAGTCAGCAATCGTAATCAGCTTGAGATCAAAGCGGCGTGCGATTTCCACCAATTGCGGCAGACGCGCCATGGAGCCATCCCCGTTCATAATTTCGCAAATGACTCCTGCCGGAATCCCCCCCGCCAAGCGAGCCAAATCAACTGCCGCCTCCGTATGTCCCGCTCTGCGCAATACACCGCCAGACTTCGCGATTAACGGAAAAATGTGGCCCGGTCTGCGGAAGTCTTCTGCGGTCTTCTGATCATCGAGCATGGCCAAGACAGTCTGAGAGCGCTCATGAGCGGATATCCCTGTGTGTGTACTTCCTTCATCGATGGACACGGTAAAAGCCGTTCCTTGCTTGTCTGTATTGGCATTCACCATCGGATGAAGCTGCAAGCGCGTCGCGTGCTCTTCTGTCACCGGTACGCAAACGAGTCCTCTCCCATGAGTAACCATGAAGTTGATCATTTCAGGAGTAGCCGCTTCGGCCATGCAGACAAAATCTCCTTCGTTTTCCCGATCCTCATCATCTACCACGATGACCGCCTTGCCCTGACGCAAATCTTCCAATGCTTCTTCTATGCGATGAAACATGCTTTCTCCCTCCTACTCACGCGAAGCCGTTTTCCTGCAAAAAGGCTAGACTGAGCCCGCCAGATTTTTCTGTACCGCCATGGTTTTGATAACCTAACAAACGCTCCACATATTTACCGATGACATCTGTTTCGAGATTCACCAAGTCCCCAGATCGTCTGTCTGCAAGGCTCGTATTCGCCAGCGTATGCGGAATGATCGAAACGGTAAAACCGCTATCGTTTACGTCCACCACGGTGAGACTGATGCCATCTATACAAATCGATCCACGGGTAATAACGTACTTCAACAGCAGCGGTTTGGCCTCAATCCGAAACACGACAGCATTCGCATTTACCTCTCGTGAAACAACCGTTCCGGTCCCATCCACATGTCCGGAGACGATATGCCCGCCAAAACGATCCCCCAGCCGCATCGCTCTCTCCAAATTGACCCGTTGTCCGCTGCGTAATTGGCTCAAGCTAGTCTTGTTCATCGTCTCCGGCATCACATCGACGCTAAACTGACGATTGGTATAAGAAGTAACCGTAAGGCAAATGCCATTGACCGAAATACTGTCGCCGAGCTTCACCCCTTCGAGTACCTGCTGTGCGCGGATAACCAGTCGACTCGCCTGTTCGTTCCCTTGAATCGATTCCAACACGCCCACTTCTTCGACCAGTCCCGTGAACATGCTCTCTCCTCCTCACTTGCTACGTCTGATCCTCCCATTGTGGGTACCCGATAATCTGTACATCGTCTTTCCCGATCGATGTGATCGTGACATTCGTCAGTTGTACTGCTTCTCCCATCGTCGCAAAGCCTTGACCACCGAATGGCGAGGGCGCGCCGCTTCCCCCGATCAGCTTTAGCGCGATATGGCTCACGACCTTTTGAATCGCTCTCGCCTGCAAAAAGGAGCCGTTTATTTCCTGCCCGCCTTCCACAAGCAACGAGGTGATCCCCAGCTCTCCCAACGTATCCAGTACCTTTTCCACGCGAATTGGCCCCGCCGTTGTGATGACATTTACTCCGTTTGCCGTGAGCAGCTCCTGTTTTTCCCTTGGGGCGGCACCTGTCGTAAAGATCCATGTCTTCGCATCTGCATTCTGGACGACACGGGCATCCAGCGGCGTCCGTAAATAGCTGTCCAAAATCACGCGAATTGGCTGGCTTCCAAAACGCTGCTCTTCCTTGCGCGCCGTCAACAGTGGGTCGTCAGCGAGAATCGTTCCTACCCCAACCAGGATTGCATCGTGCTGCCTGCGCAGTTCATGCACCTCTGCCCGAGCCTCTGCTCCAGTAATCCACCGACTGTGTCCGGTGAACGAAGCGATTTTCCCGTCCAATGTACTGGCCGTCTTTACCGTCACAAATGGACGTCTGGTTTGGATGTAATGAAAAAAGACTTCATTGAGCGCCTTCGCTTCCTCTTCTCTCACGCCCACCGCCACTTCCAGCCCTGCTGCCCGCAGCATCTCGATTCCTCGTCCCGCCACTAGTGGATTCGGGTCGAGCGTCGCTACAACGACACGACGTACATCAGCTGCGATCAATGCCTCTGCACACGGCGGCGTTTTCCCGTAGTGACTGCAAGGCTCAAGCGTCACGTACGCCGTCGCGCCTTGCGCTTTTTCCCCAGCCATCCGCAGAGCATGCACCTCGGCATGCGGTTCGCCAGCGCGCAGATGCGCTCCCATCCCTACGATGGTTCCATCCTTCACAATCACAGCTCCGACCATGGGATTCGGGCTGGTTTGGCCTCGTGCCGATCGTGCCAGCTCCAGCGCCAGATCCATGTACCTGCTGTCCTGTTCCATACCGCACTCCTTTCTGTTCCATCATTCCAGCCAACCACAACGCAAAAAGCCCTGGAAACCTCAAAGCGTTTCAGGGCATAGGGAAAGAAGCCTTACCTCATCCGTTTTTTGAAAAAAACAAATGAAGAAAGCACAAAAATCTTCTTCCATCCGGACTGTACCGTCGGCTCTGGTTTTTCACCAGATCAGTCGCTGCAAGCGTGGTCAGCGAGTCGCGGGCTCAGACGTCCGTACGTCATTACCGCCGGTCAGGAATTTCACCTTGCCCTGAAGATTGTCGCTATGAAGTTTTTACGAAAAACAAAAACACCCGTGATTAGTATGCTCAGGGCGTTGAGAAAGAAGCCTGACTTCAACCGTTTTTTGAAAAAAACAGCGAAATAGGCCATTCCAAATACCTTCTCCCATCCGGACTGTACCGTCGGCCTTGGATTTGCACCAAGTCAGTCGCTATCAACTGCTTACGATAGCGAGTCGCGGGCTCAGACGTGCGTTCGTCATTACCGCCGGTCGGGAATTGCACCCTACCCTGAAGGCTGGTATTCAGTTATGCAAAGTATAGCACACTTTTATCTATTGTCTTTCTTTTTTCGACTAAAATGTGCTTAACAGTTCAAATTACTTTTCAAAAACTGTTTAGCAGATATAGATGTTCCCCTGAAGCAATTTGTTTTCCTCACTTTCTTAGCTTCTGTGTTAATCTATCACCTTACTTTCCACTATATGACACCAAGAATCATTAATATATTACAAAATAAGTTAAAATATTACAAAAACATTGATTTCCCATTAATTGTATTATATTCTCATTTTGTACCATCACTACTAATAATCGGAGGAATATCGATGAAAAAGGTAGTTGCTGGTTTTCTTTCTCTCACTCTATTAGCTAGTCTCTCAATTTCTGCTACTACTACAGAAGTAGAAGCAAAATCTTCAGAGATCAAGAAAACTGCGGGATCCATATATTACGACTATGAGCCCAACAACAGTAGAGAAGCGGCTAATCCGTATTCAATCGGTGGGCAAATTAATGGTAATATAGAAGATAGCAAATTTGATTACTATAAGTTCACTGCTGAAAAATCTGGTACCATTCGAGTACAATTTGCCTATGCACGTGGAGATATAAATTCTTCCAAGTATCAGGATTTTTGGCTTGAAATAGTGCAAAATACTGGCCCTTCCGGTGTCCGAGCAGACTACTATCATCATTCATTTGATAAGCAAGTCGTTGCAGGCGAGACATACTATTTAAGAGCAGCAAGAGCTTCTTACGACTCGTCTATGAGTAACGCTTACTCAATCTATACCTATTACGTAAATTAATTTGACTACATGCGTCCAATCAGTAGAGTGCGAGTGGCCTATGCCTGATTGTATTAACACTTTTAGAATCGTGTCCTCTCGCTACAACTGGTAGAGAAATCGTCCGATTGATGGACGGCTCAGGCTGTCGAGAACTTTCGACAGCCTTTGTACATGTAATCATTTTATAAACCATACACTTCTGTATCATATCTGTCTTTTTTTGGATCGAATGTGCACAGCGACTCAGATTACGCCTCTAATACTCTTAGCAGCTCTAGCAAATCTGTGATGTACACCACTGGTGTCACCTCATGGCGCTCCATATCCAGCTGGTTCCCTTGATACGCAATAAATGCTACTTGTCCATCGGTGGCCGCCCTTCCATCAATCCACGAATCGCCAATCATCGTCCATGCAGAGACAGGCCAATCAGGATGCAGATTTCGAATATAGTGGATGCCGGATGGAGAAGGCTTCAAGGTCGTCATTTGTTCACGGGCCACGATTTCGTCAAAATAGGACGCGATACCCGTCTCGTACAGTGCTTCTACTGCAGCAGCATAGGCATTGTTGGTCAATATATACAAATGGTAGTTCTCTTTTAACTTATCCAGTACTTCCACCGCATGCTTCTCCAGGACAGCTCCATGCATCCCTTCCTTCTCGATCGCGGTAACTGCTTCCCACATAGCTTGTTCCAGCTCACTTGTCATTCGCTCTGATTGTCTCCCAATCTCTATCAATTGAGAGGCGGTATGCTTCTCCCACTCTAGAGTTGGCTCACAGATGCCATGGTCCACCCATTGCTGAAATATGGCCTGCTTCATTGCTGGAAAGTTGATTCTGGATTGCAATAATGTATTGTCCATATCGAAAATAATGCCCTTATGCAAGCTCCTGTTCATTGGAACCCTCCTATTTGAGTAATCCGATGATGTTACCTACTTTCTGCCTCAAAAAGCTTCTCGTTCAATTGTACAGCAAGTTTCGCCCAATCCGTTAAGAAAACCTCTATCGAGGCCTATTCACGGAGGAACGACCACGTTTTAGCAGAAAATTTTCATTCGCTCCGGAAAGTTTATGCTTGTTTGCTTTCGCACTGCAAAGCAATTAAACTTTCCAATACGTTCAAAAAAACGTCACCTGCATGCAGGTGACGTTTTTTTGAACAAGTGCCGCGTTCCTATTGCTTCTTCTTGGCGCTGTCTACTTCATACGGCACGTCCTTTGGAACTCCTCCAGCTGGCCAGTCTTGTGCCTTTTTGGCAAAGTCTGGACGCGGCTTGGACAAAATATAGGCAGCTAGGTCCGCTGCTTCTTGATCCGTTAGCGACCCTTGCTTGATACCGCCCATTTCCCCTAGAGGCATGTTGCGCTGAATGTAGCCAGCAGCTTTGGAAATTCGGGCCATACCTGCACCAATATTGAAGGAGTTATCCCCCCATAGAGCTGGTCCAGAGTTTGGGCCTGTTCCTGAACCATCAGCTGCATGGCATTGTATACACGATTTTTGAAAGAGGGCTTCTCCATTTGCCACATTCGGTTGAGGTACGCTCTTCATATCATTTTTCTCTATCCACGGGCGCTCTTTAATTCCTACTGGTACATCTGTTGAGATATACGTCAGATAGGCAACCATCGCTCTCATTTCATCGCTGTTGTAAGGCAATGGCTTTCCGTTCATACTTCGTTGAAAACAACCATTGATGCGATCCTCAATGGTAAGCACTTTGCCAGACCTTGGAATGTACTGGGGATAGACTGCGGTGACACCCGTTAAAGGAGAGGTCGCATCCATTCCGGCATTGCCGTGACAGCTGGAGCAGGAGAGCTTATTCCCTGTGTACTCAGGGATCGCTGTGCTCGTTTCATTCATTAACTTATGTCCATACTTAATCGATTCTCCCAATGGCCCTTCTGGCACCTTGTCCAAACTAGGCGGGGTGTACGTATCTAGACTGATCGCTCCGGTTGCCCCACTCGCTGTTTTATCTTTGGACTCACTCGCTGTTGAGGTGGGTTGAGCGGTCGGCTGTGTAGCGCAGCCTGCAAAGACCAGCAGCGCCACTACTACCATGGACAGCTTCTTCCAGCCTGTCTTCTCTTTTTTGATCATAGGTCTCACTCCTCCATGTTGATCGTGCATTCACTTCATGAGAGTAGCAAGAGACATGCCAAACCATAGAAGCAGGAAACCGAACGACTCGGCGCTTCCGAACAGCAAGAAAAAGAAAAGACCATGCCAAAATGTCATGGTCAGTACGCGACAAAATGTCACGGTCGCAGCTCGTACTCTTCGATTTTTCGATACAGATTACGTACGCTGATCCCCAGCTTCTCAGCTGTCTTGGTCTTGTTCCATTGTAGAACGTGCAGCACATGCTTGATATGTTCTCGCTCTACATTTTTCAGTAAAAATACCTCTTCCTCCCCAGTATCTGCTGATGAAATGAGCTTCCGATCTGACCGGTTGTGAGGTACTGACTGCTCGTGAGGAAAGAGATCCTTAGCGTCAATTTCCTCTCCTTTTGCCAAAACGACAGCACGTTCGATCATATGAGCCAACTCCCGAACATTCCCTGGGAATGAGTAGGCTAAAAGAGCTGTCTGCGCGTTCTCAGAAAGCGGTTTGACTGGATACTTACGCTTGAGTCGATTCAAAAAGAACGCCGACAGTGGCAAAATGTCCTCTCTTCTCTGGCTGAGAGGCGGAATCGTTATATCCATGACATGCAGCCGGAAATAAAGATCGGATCGAAACGTTCCTTCTTCCACTTTCTTCTCCAGATCGGCATTGGTAGCAGCAATGATACGAACATCCACCTTGTGCAGAACCGGGCTCCCTATTCGGCGAAATTCGCCGGTTTCCAGAAAACGGAGCAGCTTGACCTGCAAAGGAAATGGCAAGTCCCCCACTTCATCCAAAAAGAGCGTCCCCAGGTGGGCAATCTCTACCAGTCCTTTTTTCTGAGCAGTTGCGCCTGTAAAAGCTCCCTTTTCGTGCCCAAACAGTTCACTTTCCAGCATCGTTTCAGGTATTGCTCCCAAATTGATCGGTACGAATGCCTCGGATGCTCTCTCACTACATTCATATATGAGTCTCGCGATGACATCCTTCCCTGTCCCACTTTCCCCTTTTAAGAGAACGAGAAAATCCGTACTGGCTACTCGCTTGGCAGTTGCTAGGACCTCTTTTAGCTTCGGGCTTTCCGCAACGATTTGAAACGTCGTTTTCCCGTTTATCGATAGAGCTTCTCTCAACTGTTGGTTTTCCTCGGTCAACAGCTGTTTTTCGACGGCCTTGGAAATCAAAACCTCCAATTCATTGAGGTTGTAAGGTTTTGTCAAATAGTCATAAGCGCCGCGTTTCATCGCTTCGATAGCTGTCTCAATTGTTCCGTGTCCGGTCACAACGATGATTTGAATGGCAGGAGAGCTTTCCTTGCACCATTGCAGGAAGGAGAGACCGTCCATCCCGGGCATTTTCAAATCAAGCAAAATGACGTGAATCGTTTCGCTGGTTACTAGCTGCTGTGCGCTGATTCCGTCAGATGCTTCCAGTGTGGTATATCCCTTCCTCTTTAATCGACTGGTTAATAGATGGCGGAAATCTGCTTCGTCATCAACGATGAGTATACGAGTGTCAGTGTGCATCTTTTGTTCATTCCCCCTTTGCCGACGGCAGGATGACCGTAACAGTCGTGCCTTTGTTTGGCGTACTTTCGATCTCGATTTCTCCGCCTAAATTCGTCACAATCCCGTAGCAGACCGATAACCCGAGACCAGTCCCTTTTCCAGGAGGCTTGGTTGTATAAAAGGGCTCCAAAACATGTGGCAAATCTGCTGCAGGTATACCGCATCCATCATCTCTGATCCATAGACGGATTCGATCATTCGAAGGAGAATCCGTTGCTATCTCAATATTTCCTCGCTCCTGGGTCGCGTACAGCGCATTGGTTAACAGATTAAGCAAGATTTGCTGAAGCTGTCCAGGCGTAGCGAGAAGAAACGGAGCAGAGGCCAACAGAGACTGGTTAACCGTTACCTGTTTGACACGTATTTCATGGGACAGAAGAATGAGAATGTCTGATAGGACTTGATGAATATCTACTTTTTCTACGGTAACTGGTGATTTTCCCGAAAAATGCAGCAATCGGGTCGTGATTTCCTTGCAACGGTTAATTTGTTTGTCCATCGTGTCCAAGTATTGGGTAAGCTCTCCTGTGTCCTGTAAATCTCGAATATCCTCGTCCACTAAACGGTCTCGCAAGTCTTGTCCATACAACGACAGAATGCCTAATGGATTATTGATTTCATGGGCGATGCCCGACGCCAAAAGTCCAATAGCAGCGAGCTTGTCTGCTTGTGCGATAGCGGCTTCCAGCTCTCGTTTCTCCGTGATGTCCTCGATGACCTCCAGAAAAGCAGACGACTCTTTCTCCGGATGCAGAGGGAAAACCTGATGTCGATAAAATCGGGCACGCCCATTCTGATCAACTCTGGAGGAAATAAGGTCGGTCTGCTTTTGGTTTACCATTTGTCGCGTTCGGAGCATGCAACTACTGCATGAACTGAATTGCTGACCAATCGTCTGATGGCAGTCTTTTCCCAGGAGATTAGCCGCATCCTGGAACCACGCCGACGCTGTTTGGTTAATCCAGCGAATGCGAAAAGATTCATCTACGAGAATCAACCCCATCCCCATGCCACTGACGACGAGATCAAGCCGTTTTTTTTCTTCGAGAAGCTGATTGGTCTTCATCTCCAGACTTTGAGCCATTTCATTGCAGGACGCTGCTAGCCTGCCAATTTCGTCTGAAGTCGTCACAGGAATACGTACGGATAAGTCACCACCTGCGATTTTTTGCACAGCGGATTCGATCTTTTCCATTAATCGGCTAAACGAGACAGAAAACACAATGCTAATCCCCAGAACGATGAGTGCGATGAATAAGGTCGTAAAGAGCAGAGATTGTTCCAATTTTGAAAAGGCAGCAAACGCCGTTTGACTCGACTGTTCCAGCATAATGACCCAATGTGTGACAGAAGAGCGCATGGCATAGTTGACCATGCTATCTCCATTGGAAGCCTGATACGTACGGATAACAGGCTTATCCGTTCGATTTGGTAGTGTCCAGGCGGGAGGAACCGCTTGTTCATAATAGGTCAAAGAGCCATCAGAAGGCTTGCCCAGCATAAACGGATCTGCAAACATGCCGCTTTTCCCATCTGTGACAAACAAATAGGCCTCATTTTCATATCGAGCTCGCAGTGTGACTTGTTCGAGCAACTGTTTTACATTGAGCTTTGCGTACATGCCGCCTTTTACACCTTTGGCAGATACATGAGGGATTGCGACCGTCACCAGCAGCTTCCCTTCCGCTGATCGGACAATGCTTCCGATGTATGGTTTCCCCGACTGAATGGTGGGGAGAAGTTGGTTGTCCTGCTCCCTGGGTATGTCCAGCCTTTGGTGTTTCCAGCGATTCAGCAAATACTCCGACTCTCCATCCTGATTAAAAAGCGCGACCTCCTCCATATAAGGGGAGGTTTTCAATAACGTATTCAACAAAAAATAAGCATCATCATCGCTAGGGCGCTCATTGAGAAAACGCTGCTGAACCACCTGCATGGATTGGGAAGTATGTAAAAAAAGCATATCTAATTGCGCCAACGTATTTTCCACGTAGATCTGATTAGCTCTGTCTACCTCTTCTCGAACCTTTTCTTTACTGGTATGCAAATTGATATAACCGAGAATCAGAAAAGGGATGATGGACATGCATAGCCCAAACAGGAGCATCTTTGTCTTCAGTCGATTGATGCGCGGTAGTATGCTCCTCCTCATTTATTCTTCACTCCATACCATTCTTGTGCCAGTGACCACTGTTGATCTGTTACGGTAATCGGAAGCTTGGACAGGGAAGTGGCATTGACAGCTAAACGCACGTCATCGGGCCATTCGATTGACAGAGCGGTGGGAGGAACTCCATCCAACACCCGAGCCACCATATGAGCAGCCTGCATGCCTTGTGCATGAAAGGAAACGCCGTAAGCGGCATACAAGCCAGCCTTCACCTGCTCTGGGTAAGAGCCCATGACAAACAATTGCTTATCGATCAAAAGAGGCAAGCAATCGGTAATCGCGTCTTCCAGAACATAGCTAGGTAAAGGAAGCATGGCGTCGTATTCTCCTGGAGAGAGCCTACTGAGCAATTGTTCTAGGTCTTTTGAGGAAGCAACCTGCTTCACCTGCAAGCGAACGCCAAGCAAGGAAGCAGCTGACCCTGCTTCTACGATAGCTTGCTCTGTCGTAGGAGCATGAGAATCGGCAATGATCAGAATGCGCTTGGCATCGGGCAACAAACGAGTTGTCAGCTCCAATCTTTTCCCAATGACATTCATTTGGCCATTGCTGATTCCACACGTAACCGTTCCCTCGGTCTCAACAAGAGGCAGCTCTACCGATGAGGCGACACCAATAAAAACAATGGGAACCGTCGTTGTCTCCTGTTGAATCAAAAAGGTCTCGTGCGCCCCTGTCGTTACGATTACATCAGGCTTTTTTGAAATCAAGTCCTGGACAAGGGAGCGCTCCTCTTCAAGAGTCGGAACCGTATTCAAATACACAGGCACATACTGAACACGTGCTCCTTCACCGAGACCTAGCGATTGCAATCCTGCCTTCAATCCCGCTACTTTATCTTTTCTATCCTCATTGGCAATCACAATTCCTATCGTGTACGGATCTACGTCCTGTTTCTGCTGACTACTGGACCAATCGAGCAGAGTTCCTGCCACTAACAAGCTGAGAAAGAGGATTTTCTTTTGTTTCTTCATAGGTATCACATCCAACTCTCATCATAGCGGCAAATGATTGCAGAAAATGTGAATAATTAACAAACCTTGGTCTCTAACGAAAAAACAAAAAAGCACCAGCAACAGACTGGCGCTTTTTCCTGGTTATCCTTTAGGGAGTGCTGGTCGATGTATCCCCAGGGGCACGCGGCACATCCGGCTTGCCTTCCGGGTTGTTGTACAAATACGTCGGTACATCGCCAATGATCAAGGAGTGCGTGATCGGGATTTTTGTCGTGACCGTCTGCTCCTCAGTCGCAAAAGGGATAACAATGCGCAGATCGACCTCCACAAAAATATATACCGTCGCCAGCACCATATTGATGCCTGCTTCCTTCAGCTCTGTCTCCAGCTTGGTCTTAACCGAGCCAATGGGCACGAAAGTCACTGGCAAATTCGGCCCCATTGATGCCAAAAAGGAGTTCCCCGTAGCCAAACCAAGCGGGATCGTGCGGTCTACTTTTTCTTGCTCGAACTCTTGGAGCTTGTTTTGGACTCTCGCTGTTGTTTCGCCCACGATTCTCGCATATTCCTTGAAGTTGAACTGGTACGCTTGAATCTGCCCCTCGTTGTTCTTTTCAATTTTGACAATCTGATTGAAGTCGACGCCTTGCTGCGAAATCCGCTTGGTTACGGCATCTGTTATCGCTTCTTTCGCCAATTGCTCGGCTTTTTGTGTCGCCAGGATCAAGAGAGTAGGCTCCAATCGATTTTGCAAAAACACAAGTGTCTGTATCGTCAAAACAAAAAAGATAACCAATGCGATCAAAAACGCTTTCGTACGTGAAAGCGGGTTTCTCCAACGCCGACGGGGTCGAAATACGGCCAATCCCGACACCTCCCAACTGGTACATCCTATGGTTAGAAGGTGGAAAAAAGACTACGTGTATCAAGTAGCCAGATTTCTATTTTTTTGGGGAAAAAACAAGATACAAACTAAATCCGATCAGCCCTGCGACAAACATCAATTGGGCAAAGACCAGCATCCCAAATAAAGTGAAGGCACCCGTCATGAATGGAGCGATGAGAAAACCAGCGAAGTACCCGCTTCGACTCAAGAGCCCCTGCACCCCCATCACCTTGCCGCGCAGCTCATTTTGGGCTTGTTGCAAGAGTGTGCTCTCATAAACCTGTGCTGCGCCGGAAAACAGACCCGCGAAAATCAAGAGCAATAGCACAGACACAGCATGGTTTGCCGCGAATGCCCCTGCAATCCCCACGGAAAAAACAGCATAACCGACGAGCATCCCATTCACCAGCTTCACCCGCAAGCGAGCTGCCACATAGGAGCCAATCAAGCCTCCGACGCTCATCGCCGTCCACATCAATCCGTGCAAGGTAGCATCACTGCCACGCAACTGATCCGCCAAAAAAGGCAACCCGAAATTATACGCAGACGTGCTGAGCGATACGAGAAAAGCTAACAGGCTAATCGTCAGAAGCACAGGTGTTTCCCGCAAGTAACGAAGGGTGACACGAAAGCCGCTCGCTGCTTTTCCTCTGATACCCGCATCAGATGACGTAGCCAGTGCAGTCATTCCCTTCTCCTCCCAACGAAGTCTCGTCAGAATCCATGCAGAGAAAAGAAAGCTGGCGGCATCCAGAGCGATCACAATCGTATAACCGTAGTGATCTGTCAGCCATCCTCCCAGCATGAAGCCCATGATCCCTACCAATGACTCCAGCCTGACCTTTAATCCATTGACCTGAACCAGTTGCTCACTCCCAAAAATTTGTGGCAAAGATGCCTGAAAGCTAATATGAAACAGCGTATACAGCATTCCATTGAGAAAAGCCGCTGCGATTAAAACATACGGCGTTGGATAAATAGCGATGGCCAAAATAGCAAGACCGGCCCCCAAGTCGCTTGCGATCATGGTACGCCTTCTGTCCATTCGATCAGCCAATATGCCTGCCAGGGGACTAAACAGCATCCCCCCTAGCTGTCTTGCAACGAAAAAAGCGGTCATCCAATAAGCACTATGTTCAAATGTAAAAATCAACGCGCTACACGCGATCAAATTCATCCGTGATCCCAAGGATGACAACGCATTGACATACAAATACCATTTCTTATTCATCTGCATCCAAACCTCCCCGATCATGACAGGTGGTTTGAATCAACGCCCCCCTCTAGTGGGTGCGTACACTGATTATGGCAGTTGACATGCGCATGCCTCCTCTTGAATGAAAATCAGAAAAAGCTTATGTTTCTCGAAATATTTTGATGGGGGACGTTTCCCCAAATCTTCCTGTACGGCATTTGTTGCCGTACCTCCATAATAGGTGGTGAGTGAGCTGATTGTCGATAGCACAAAAAAGACGCTTTTTCTTTAAAAGCGCCCTAAACTCAAGTAATCCTGTTGATTTACAATACAATAATAATAGTAAATAATTTCCTTTTGGACAAGCTCAGGCTATCACTACTCTTGAAATTTGATCATATGGTGTAGGAAGTATGACTTTCGTTTGGGAGGTTATTTATGAATCTGGCACGTCTGGAACAAGCATTTGGCTCCCTCGTTTCGCCTACTCCTGCCCAGCTTAGACACGCTCTCATTTCCCTGTCTCCTTGCATGGAACAACTCCGTCCATACATCCCGGAGCCGCTAAACCTACCCTATGGACGCAAAGTATTATTCTCCACGCCACATGTAGAGGTTGTCTTGATCCATCTGCCGACAGATCAGGAATCCATCCCCCATAATCACGGTGACTCTTTTGGATGGGAATTGGTAGTTTCAGGCACGCTAACGAATATGATTTATGTCCAAACGAATAATGAAAATGAAGTACAACGAGCACAAACAACACATGTCAGCACGGGTGAATACTATTTTGTAGAGCCTGGGGAAATTCACGCCATTCGCAACAATGGGCAAAGTCCTGTTATTTCCGTAAACGTTTACAGTCCTCCATTGCGTAATTGCCGCCAATATTGTCCCTTTGAACCGACAACTTAATACTGATTTTTGTTTTTTACAGGTTTTCTGTTATTTCCGATAGCTCATCCGCAGAGCTGGCTACCTGTGCCACCGCTTGGTTCATATCCTCCATGACTTTGAAGAAGTTTTCCAGCTCACGCTGAATTCGTGAGCTCTGTTCTTTACTGTCAGAGACAGCGCTCATGATTCCTTCAAAAAAGGCATTCGTCTCGTTTACTACCGCCGTGCTTGATTGGACCAGCGCCTGAATTTCTACAACGACAGACGAGAGGACCACTGTCTGTTGGTTCGTCTTCTCGATCAGCTCACGCACACCGAAAACTGACTTTTTGGTCTGTTCTGCCAGCTTGCGTACCTCATCGGCTACGACAGCAAATCCGCGTCCCTGTTCGCCAGCACGTGCTGCTTCAATCGCAGCATTTAACGCCAAGAGATTTGTCTGCTCAGCAATTGCCGTCACGACCTCTACAATGCCTTGGATCTTTTCTGCGTTTTCCTCCATCGCGTTCATTTCTTCCGAGATTTGCTTGACGCTGCTCTGAATCAAACACATTTGTTCCTGTTGTTTTTCCAGCTTTTCTTTGCCTTCACGGGACAGGTCTTGTGCTTTCGTGGAAAAGCCCGTGCCATTTTCAGCAAAACGAAGCACTTCTCTCGACTGTTCTGTCAATTGCACAACAGACGCGCTGTTTTCTTCTGAGACCGCTGCCAGCTCATGCGCAGAATTGGTCAGGAGGATTCGCAGCTCGTCCTTTTTGTCTTGTTCCGCTCGCCGCGCCTTTTCATGCTCGTTTTCGTATTCCTCCAGCACAATTTGCTGTTCGATGTTGAGAATCTTCGTGACAACCGTGAGGGCTTGTACGAATTCGTCCTTGTCCGCGATGTTTTTATGCAAGAGATCTATCAAGGAAACCTGTATGTTTTGGAACGCACTCAAGTACCATTTTGGTTCCAAGCCAATTCTCATATGAATAACCGCAATTCTACTGCGCTGTTCTATGTAAGCACTGTCGATGCGTCCGCAAAACATTTCGGAGATATGGCGGTTCAGCGTTAATTTCAACCGTTCAATCGTGCTGTTTTGGTTGACAATCTTCATTAAAAGCGGTTCTTTCTCAATACTGGCATAAAAATAGTCGACAATAGCGTCAATATTTTGAATGATAAGTGGCTGAAGTGCTTTCACAATGGTCAGGTCTTCTTCGGTCAGGTTGATCATTGCTAGTTGCTTCGTGAGGGTGTTTTTCCCTACAATTTGCACTTCCCCCTTTTCCTTCACCCCCTGAAAAAAAGATTCACTTTTTCCTTTCCCTTTCAAACCAAAAAAGGTGGAAAACGGACATGTGCTCATAGCCTGAACTCCTTTTATCCGAGTACATATATATCTGGAATATCCTTTCAATTATATACCCCTTTACAAACGGGTGTAAACCGCCCACCTTGACCATGGGCGGTCGTATGAGCCTAGCTACGCCTACATTTCCGCTTTCCTCACGACTGCCCGTTGCAGCTTCCAGCTTGTCTTGTCCCACTTCCAGTACGACTCCACATACGCGATCGTATCGGCGTTGGCAACACCGCTGACCCTCTGTGCCCCTTTTAATTCACAGATGCCATCGCGGTTCTCATCGATGGGCTTGAGCACGCTGAACGTGTTAGGCATGACCTCTACGGGAGAAACCAGCTTCCCGTTCTTGTAGACACCATTTTCTTCATAGATTTTTTTGCGATCAGACAAATCGAGAACAACAGTCTCCCCCGTCTCCTTGATCGTCATTGGCACTTTGTAATGATCCTGATAGGAGCCCGAAATCGTCAAGGGCTGCGGAACAGGCAGAATCGCCGGCTTGTTGTCCTTGTCTGCGAACAAATAAAACTCAGACGTCCCTGCACTGCCCCCAGTCGGCGCCTGAAGCAAAATTTGTTGCACACCCCCTCCGGTAAAATCACAAAAGAACATCTCCGGCTGATAAGCGCCATACGGTGTGGTAAAAAAGGTTGTTTTTTTCGCAACGGGGTCTTGAACCATGATTTTTACACGTTCGAAGTAAGGACTGTCTGCCGCAAATCTCTTTCCTAGCAACGTAACGAGATCCGGCCGGCCATCGCCTGTCACATCCTGCCGTTTGATCTGAATTTCCTCGAACACAGTCGGAGGAGGCTGTACGTCTCTTGCCTCCAAGGCAAAAGCTGTTTGTCCCCACCCGGCACCTGTCAACATCCATACGATGCAGCCAATCATACCTGCCCTCTTGTTTGTCCACATGTCGATACATCCACCTTTTCATCTGTTCAGCTTATCTGTAGTATGCAAAAAATGGCTTTGGTCAAACCGTCCGAAACGGTAAAATAAGAGGGAGGGATCGTAGAAAGTGAGGAACACTATGGCAATGAACGTGCGGTATTATTTGGAGCGACTGGACTCGTCGGGCGTGCATTGCTGCAGCTCCTCTTGAAAGATGACGTATATGGAAAAGTCATCGCTGTCATCCGCAGCGGGAAAAAGGACGAGTTAACGTTCATACGTATAGGGTGAAGACTTTCATCGAGGAGGCGAACTTGCATGACGACTCCCAAGCAACAGCGTGCATCACAGGCTCCGCCCAGCCGCCGAGCGCTTCGCTCTGCTTATGAACTGATCCTCACACAGATCTGGCCCCGTCTACCCGCCGCAACCGAAACCACTTGCAGGAGAAACGATCATGAAGATCAGACTGGTACAAAACGGAATCATCACTGAGATAGAAGACATCGAAGAGGCTGCTACTCCACCTGTGAACGGGTTTTACTGGATTCATGCCGCGCCATTCGATTTGGATATTTTACAGCCGCTGTTCGGACTGCATCATCTGGCTATCGAGGACTGTATCGACGAGGAAGAACAGCGGCCCAAGCTGCAAAATTACGATGATCATTACTTTATGGTCATCAATGGCATTACCTTCCACAATCATGATATCTTCTTGCGCGAAATCAATATTTTTTTGGGCAGCAGCACCATCATCACTGTAACAAAGCAGGAGGCCCCCGAATTCGCTACCATGCTGTCGATCATCCGGGAAAAAGAGGTCAATCGCCCCGACGCGTTTCTGTACTACTTGGTAGATCAAATTGTTGATCGTTATTTTGATGTGACCGAAAAAATTGAAGACCTGCTCGAAGATCTGGAAGAACAAATTTTGATGCACACGAAAAAATCCCATCTGGATCAAATTATCGGGCTGCGCAGTGAAATCTTGTACGCCCGTAAAATGCTTGTTCCCCAGCGGGATTTGATTGACGCCCTACATAAAAAAGAACTCCCGCTCATTCAGCCTTATCTGCGGAAGTACTTTGGCGATATTGTAGAGGATGCCAGCAAAATTGTAGAGAGCTTTGAAGCGTTTCGCGACCTCATCGGAAACTTGCGCGAAGCGTATCAAGCGGCGCTTGCCGGCAGAGCCAACGATATTATGCGTGTCTTTACCGCCTTGACGACGATTTTTATGCCGTTGACGATTGTGACCGGCATTTACGGGATGAACTTTGATGTGATGCCTGAGCTGCGTTCACCCTACGGCTACTACATCGTGCTGGGATGTATGGCGGCTATCGGCACGACGATGTTTTTCATTTTCAAAAAGAAGGACTGGCTCTGATTATACCAAATCACCACAGGCGATGATCATAAGCGTCAGCATTTTGGACAAGTCACACTCATAAGGATGCTCGATATCCCTACCTTCTTCATCCACCAGAACTCTGACGATCGGGCGGCTCGGCATTCCTTTGTTCGAGTCGACCACGACACCAGACAGCCCATTGTTCAGAGTGACGGTCAGACCAACAGGGTAGAGTGCAATCGTATTTCGCAAAGCCTCTACATACACATGGTCAAACAGTTTGCCTGAACCGGAGTAGAGCACCTCCATCGCTTCGTGAGGAAGCATTCCGCGACGGTATACCCGATGCGATGTCAGGGCATCGAATACATCAGCCACTGCCATCAAGCGACCAAACGGATGAATCTCTTCTTTTTTCAGGTGCCGAGGATATCCGGAGCCATCCCAGCGCTCGTGATGCTGGAAAGCGCAATGGGCTGCAAGCAACGGGATGTCGTCTTGTCGACGAAGCATTTCAAAACCGATCTCCGTATGTCTTTTCATGATTTCAAATTCTTCTTGCGTAAGACGGCCTGGCTTTTTCAAAATGTTGTCTGGGATATGCACTTTTCCGATGTCGTGGAGCATACCGCCAATACTAATCTCCAACACATCTTTTTCCGAACAGCCGGTATTTATGGCGAGAGCTGTGCTATACAAGGCAACGTTAAATGAGTGCGTGAATATGTAATTGTCGAAGGCACAAGCATCTGCCAATAAATTCATGGCTGAATCACTGTTGTTCAGTTCATCCGCAACGATCTGCATGACATCTCGCAGCTTACGTCCCAAACCCTTGTCCGAAAAAAGCTGCTGCCATTTGTCCGGGACTTGATGAACGGTTCGGAATGTATCATGAATCATGGACATTGCTTGTCTGCGAGTATTTTCGGAAATGACTGTCTCCACGATGATATCATCGGTACGCTTGTCTTGGATGTAGAGACTGTTCACGTTTTTGATTTTGAGTCGATCTATCATTCGTTGGGTTAGTTCTACTCCGGCCCCAACGAGAATCGTTCCATTCTCTGTATAGATGGAACGAGCCAGTTTATCACCCGGCTGGCATTTTTGAATGGATTTCAGTCGCATTTCCTTTCCTTCGCCTTTCCTCAGGGTATCCCTATTATAGCGTGATTCGACTTGATTCTACATGAAATTTTTTCTAGATTTTCTTTTCATGTCTACCGAGGAAAGACACTGGTGACGAGTTTGTCTGGAAGAATCCTTGTTTGCAAGGGAGATGGTCGTATGCCGCTTATCGAAAAAGAATTAACGCAGCCTCTTTCATTATGTGACCAAGATGGCCGCTTGCTTCCAGAATCAATTGGCTGGTCCCGCTACCCACTGCATGACTGCCAATTTAGCGGACATTGGCTTCGCCGGAAAAAATGGAATTTTTGGTTTATCACCGCGCCTGAATGTGCGATGTCGATTGCGATGGTCAATCTGGATTACGCTGGCATTGTCTTTGTCCATTTTATTGATCTGACGACAGGGGAGACCGCGGACAGTGCCGTTACGGTTCCTTTTGGTGCAGGGATTCGGCTTGGTGCCACCGTAGATGAACCTTGCCATTTTGCGAGTCGCAAGCTCTCGGTCTCCTTTCAGCCAGAAGCCAGTGGAACAAGTGTAGAAGCGACTGCCATTTGTCCCGGCGATAAGCCTCTCTCGCTCGAAATCGTGATTGATCCGCCATTCGAGTCCTTAAATGTCGTGATTCCGTGGAGTGCGCAGCGATTTCAGTTCACCTCGAAGCAAACGGCCCGACCTGTGCACGGCACCATTGCCTATAACGGGAAAACCTATTT
This sequence comes from Brevibacillus brevis, assembly GCF_900637055.1. Taxonomy (NCBI): domain Bacteria; kingdom Bacillati; phylum Bacillota; class Bacilli; order Caryophanales; family Paenibacillaceae; genus Brevibacillus; species Brevibacillus brevis. The sequence goes on along the minus strand of NZ_LR134338.1, from coordinate 993,793 downwards.
GCTCGATCGGCAGAATGCCTTTGCCAGTCTGGATTTTGGTCGTGGCGTTTGGCCGTATCACACGCGCTGGAACTGGACGACCTGCTCTTTCCGTCACGCGGATGGGGTCGCAGGCTTTAACTTTGGCAGAGGCTGGACGGACGGAACGGGTATGACGGAAAATGGCTTCATGATCGATGGTGTCCTCTACAAGCTGAGTGAACAAATTCGTTTTTCCTACGATCCTGACAACCGGATGCTCCCGTGGACGCTTGCGAGTGAAGAATCGTCTGCCGTACGTCTTACCTTTACACCGCTCTTTGCTCGAACCGAGCACAAAAATTTTGCGTTGGTGCGGACCACTCTCCATCAAGTAATCGGCCGATATGACGGGACACTCTCAACACCTGATGGAAAAACGATTGCGGTGCAAAGCAAGATCGGAATCTGTGAAGAACAAAATGCCCGCTGGTAAACAAGGCCCGAGAAAACTAAAAAACCTTTGTCATGGAACAAAGGTTTTTTTCTATAGGCAACCATTTGTTGTTTAGAGCATTTTCACGACCGCATCCCGACCAATCATGCCAGCCGTAATCCCCTTCTTCTCCGCCGTTGTCGTCACGGACTCCAGCGGCGCATCCAGCAATTCCTGTATGGTCTTGACCCCTACCGCACGACCAGCAAGAATTTCCCTCGCTGCTAACCGTTCGTTCAAGAGCCCCACATCCAGCGCTCCACACATGATGTAGCCATGATCGGTCGTTACAGCCAATAGCGTCGTCTTAGGCAAACGAACGGTGACAGCAATAGCCGTCCCCTCTGGAAAGTGGATTGGCACTACCTCTACCATCAAGATCCCTCCTTTTCTCCCCTGTCTGTTGGCGTTACCATCCTATGACATTCAGAAGAGAAATGTGAGGTTAATGCATCATGGTTGTGGGGGATTGTTCATCATCCATTGCAACCTTTCGTTTCATGACTTCAATCATATATGTCGCGAGCATGTGAAACAGCTCTTCCTCGTCCATTTCCTTGACCAAGTCCAGCAAATCATCCCGAGACTGTTCCGCGAGAATGCCGACGACAATCGCTGTAATGTCCTCCTCATCGCCATTAAAATGTCCTTTGTACAGCTTGTATACCTCATCAATGAAGCGCATCGCTCGTCTCCTCCCGTTTTCGATAGCATTCCCGAAAACCCGGTCTCTACGATTGGTTTTTTGACGTGGACGATATCTTTTCCCAACGTGGACGAAACGCATTTTGCAGCATGTGCTGGTCCTTTATCGTAGTGGCGAGTACTTCACGCAGCATCTCGGGCAAGAAAAACGTAACCTCACTGCCGAGCAGCAAATCGGGAAACATCCGATTGTACATGAACATGTCGATCGTCCCGACTCGATACAGACGCTCCCGATCCAGCGGTTGCCCGTTGACTTCAATCTGGATAATTTGCGGTTGGTCATCCTCACTGTAGCGGATGTGCAATCCGTCCACACACATCCAGCCTTCTATTTTGCCGCGAAAACCGTACCCACGCAGCTCCCGATAAACCATTTCCGGTTGAATAGCTTGCTCCAGAACAGTGGTGAGCTGTGCACCTGTAATCGTGACCGCGCAGGCATTGATCGGGTGAGGCATACTGTGGAGCAAGTCGGCAAAAGACAAGCTGCCCCGCGGCAAATCTGCAAGCAACAGCCCTCCATTTGCCATGCCGATCTCAGCCCCCGTCCATTTGCGAATACTTGCTGCGATGAAGGAACCATAGGGGGTCTCCTCCGTCCATCCGATGTGCATGTCTTGTTCCAATTGAACAATCGGCTGAAACAAACGATTCTCTGCCCATACTTTCTCACTCTCAATGAACTGGCTCAATGCTTCGTCTACCTGATACTGTTCTGTCTGGAAAAGCTCTGCTTGCACATCTGTAATCGCTTTACGCTTCTGGTCCCAGACGAGCTTTACATGGCCGACATACTCGCCAAATCGCCCCGCTTGTGTGATCAAGGTGCCTCCCAAACGTTCTCCATGAGGCAGCGTCCGGTGAGAGTGTCCGCCCAAAATGATATCCAGCCCATCGATTTCATTTGCCAGCACACAATCTGTCTGATAGCCGAGGTGCGAAAGCAAAATGACAACATCCACAGACGAGCGCAGCGCCGCAATCTGCTCACGCAGAATCGGGATCGGTTCCTTGATCTCCCATCCCATACTTTGATAGGAGGGGCCAAAGGGAATCGTCATTCCCAAGATGGCCAAACGCAGCTCGCCTACGGTATGAATGGCGTATGGTACTGCCCAAGACGGGGCAGAATTTGTTGTCGGTTCAAACAGATTGCCCGTAATGATCGTGAATCGAGCATCTGTGTACAGTTCATTCAGCTTGTCTTTTGGGAGTGTGATGCCTTCATTGTTTCCGATCGTCGCGTATTGAATCCCGCTTCTGTTCATGATCTCGACGTTTGTTTTCCCAAAGCTCGCCTCCGATCGGATATCCATTCGATCCATATGGTCTCCAATGTCGACCGTCAGCACATGCTCGCTCCTGCCCTCCCACTCTTCTCGGTGCATGCTCAGGCAGGTTGCAATTCGCGGCATCGTATCAAAATGGCTGTGCAAGTCATTCGTATGCAAAATGTGTAAGGTACAGGTGTCAGCCACGACTTTCCCCTCCCTCTCGTCTCATTATCCAAAAATCGCTTCTCCGATCATTTGTATGGCAATTCCCAATATCAGAACACGCAAAAACAGCACGATGGTGCGACCCTTCATTTTACTGGCGGCAATCGCTCCGAGCTTTCCGCCCACCCATGCTCCTGGCGCGAGCATCACTGCATACAACCAGTGTACGTTGTCGTGGAAGATATTCGTGATTGATCCAACCACCGCTGATAAAAAGATGACCACCATGGACGTAGCCGTGGCGATGTGTGGCGGGAAGCGAAACAAAATCATCATGGCTGGAACCATCAGGATGCCGCCACCGACGCCAAATAGCGACGAGGTAATCCCGACAAAGAAGGCAATCGTAATCACGGACCATTTGCTATACCCGTACACATATTCATTTCCTTCGTTGTCGACGAAGTGGCGCTGGACTTCCCACTCGATGCTGCGTGGTTTGATTTTGTCTTTGACCATCAATACGATGAACATGCAGAGCTGAAACAAGCCAAACAGCAGCGAAAAGCCCTCCACTGCTAGTAATGTATTAAGATATACGCCCACAATAGCACCTGGTGCACTCCCGATAAAAAAGAGCAGGGCACTCTCTTTGTCTACTTTTTTTTGCTTGAGATAAGAAAGGGAGGAAGATAGGGCGGTTACCGCGATTACGATCAGCGAAGTCGCCGCTGCTACTTGCGGGTTCATCGATCCAGGCATGTACCAGTTCGCAAAATACAGCAGAGCAGGCACGAAAAAAATCCCACCACCCAGACCCGCGATACTGCCAATGACGCCAGCCACGACTCCGATGATGACAAACAAGATGGCAATTGCTACAAGCATGAACTCCCCTTCTTTCTTGCTACGTAGAGAACAGGTCCATCTGACGAGGATTCAGACCAGTAGGCGCAAGGCCAAGCATCTCCGAAAACTGCTTCGCATTCGCTGCTGCATCTCCTCCAGAGTTATTGTTGAACAAAATGCAGACTTCATCCGCTTCCCGTTCGAGCAGTCTGATGTGTTCAACCCACTCTGCAAGCTCTGTCTCACTGTATCGATATAAATAACGGACATCCCGCCAATTTTGTCCCTCTCCGGGATCACGCCAGCCCGCTTTGTTGCGCCCATGAAAGCGGACCAACGCCAAAGATGACTTCGTCACGGCAGGAACAATCGGGACTGAGCCTTTTCCCACTTGGGGTTCATCACATACGACATGTGTCGCTTCGATCTTGCGCAAGAAATCCAGCGTTCGCTCCGAATATCGCGATTCAAACCAGCTTTGATGGCGAAACTCCACCGCAAACGGATACGCCTGCATGGCTTGGCGGCAAGCAGTCACATACTGGACATGCTCTCGGGTACAATCAAACCACGGCGGATACTGAAACAGCAATGCTTTGAGCTTGCCAGCCTCCACGACCGGCTGAATGCTCTCTTCGAACTGACGAAACAATTCCCGTCTGCTTCCCGAAGCGTCCCCCCGTTGATGTCCCGTCATCCCTTGATGAGGCTTGACGATAAAGCCAAATCGTTCAGGTGTATCCTTCACCCACGATTCGTAATTTCGCTGTGGTAAAATAGCGTAAAAAGAACTATCCACCTCTACAATTGGAAAGTGGCTGGCATATACGGACAGCTTGTCTCGATTGCGTACACCTTGTACGTACAATTCATGCTGATCGCCCCAGCCGCAAACTCCCACTTGTATCGTAGTCATCGATTGCTAACCTCCAAATCATGGCCGAATAGAGAAGAAGGACGGAAGCCGAATGAAAATTCCCGCTTGGTTGGGCGAACCCTTTGCGATTAAGAATAACAAAATATTCCTGACGAAAAAAGTAGCGAAACGCCTCCTGGCCGAAGCACAAGAGGCGTTTCCTTATGAGTATTCTGCTTTGCTCGCAGGTCGTGGAGCAACGATTACGGCCTGTGTACCGATGCCCATCTCACCCGACAAGCACGTGTTCGCTTGGGATGGGGCAACATTTCTTCAAGCCTTGCAGCACATCCGCAAGCACAATCTTCAATGGTTGGGGGTCTTGCATACACACCCCCACACGCCTCCAATCCCTTCTGCACGAGACATAGCTGGCTGGCATTATCCCACACTCAGCTATTGGATTGTGGGACTCGCAACCGCACAGCCAGAATGGCGTGTCTATCAATGGGTACAGGATGGAAATAGCGGCTCATTTGAAGCACGCCACTACACACTGACAGAAGCGGCTTGTGAGGATGAGGAAGCCATTGGTTCTTCTGCTCCAAAAAACTCTTGATACAAAGCAATCACAGCACGATCTGCCTCTTCGGCTTTTACCCCGAACATCATGCTTACTTCCGATGACCCCTGATTGATCATTTCCAGATTGATTTTCGCAGCAGCCAACGCAGTAGTGGCTCTCGCAGTTGTCCCCACAGATTGACGCATGCCCTCCCCGACAATCATGACGAGTGCAAGACTGTGCTGAACAGCGACATCATCAGCGAACAGCTCACGGCGGATGCGCTCTACAATCCGCTGCTCCTTTTCTTCCGTGAGATCGCGCTCTCGCAAAATAACGGAAATGTTATCAATTCCAGATGGAGTATGCTCGTACGAAAGCTCTTCTTCCTCCAGAATTTGCAGCAGCTTGCGACCAAAGCCAATTTCGCGGTTCATCAAATACTTGCTGACGTAAATGCTGCAAAAGCCGCCGTCACTTGCAATACCCGACACTCTGTTTGTAGCAGAGCCTCTCTCGGCCACAATCATCGTACCAGGCGCAGACGGATTGTTCGTATTCTTGATACATACGGGTATATCTGCTTGATACGCGGGAATCAACGCTTCCTCGTGGAACACACTAAAACCGGAATAGGACAGCTCCCTCATCTCTCGATACGTAATCTCTGTCACCTTTTTCGGATCGGCAATCAGGTTCGGATTGACCACATACACAGAATCGACATCGGTAAAATTCTCGTAGACCTCTGCCTGAACCGCCGCAGCCAGAATCGATCCCGTAATATCCGAGCCACCTCGTGAAAAAGTAACCAGATCACCGGCACGCGAATAGCCGAAGAAGCCAGGGAAAATGACGATTCCCTCTCGCTCTCGCAATGTCGCCAATTTGGCATACGCTTCGGGGAGGATATGGGCATTGCTTGCTTCATCCGTAACCAGCATTCCTGCATCCTTTGGATTGATGTAGGTCGCTACCTCGCCCAAGCTCTGCAGATAATGAGCGACAACTTTGGCGCACGTATCCTCTCCCGCAGCTTTGACCGCATCCATGAATCTTTCCGCGGACAAGCCCGGCTTGTTTGCGAGAACCTCCCCGAGCTCCCTTTCGATCGCTTGACCAATCTCAGCAGAAAGCCCGAGACCTGCCACGATCTCCCGATAGCGCAAGAAAATGGCTTGTTTCGCTTCTTCTGTAGGCTCCCCAGCCAAGAATCGCTCAGCATATGCGATTAACAAATCAGTAACCTTCGTGTCTTCCTTGTGCCGTTTTCCAGGTGCTGATACAACAATGAATCGTCTGTCCCGATCTGCCATAACAATTTGGCATACTTTTTTTATTTGCTCGGCATTCGCCAGTGATGTTCCCCCAAATTTTGCTACCTTCATGATCGATTCCTCCATCTAACTCTCACGTCTTATGCTGTTACTAGCTTAATTTATCCACACAAAAAGAACAAGTGTCTTTTCCACAAGGACGAAAAAGGATATTCATCAAGATTTGTCGCATAGTAACGGTGAGTACATCATCATGAACAGCTACCTAGCACGAAAGTCTCTGGCAACGAGGTGAACGAATAAAAAAGCATATCCTCTTTTTCCCCCTTTTGCTAGCTGTCATTCTTGCTCCTTCCTTCAACGAAACAGCCAGTGCCATTCGGGGAAAAAATCGCGAGTATTACGAAACAAGAGGAGAAATCGTTTGGGAAGTGCCGACTGAGAGCAAGGTAATTGCCCTTACCTTTGACGATGGTCCTGATCAGGTATACACACCTCAAATCGCAGCACTGCTGAAGCAGTATCAAGCGACTTCTACCTTTTTTGTCGTTGGCAATCGTGTGAGCCAGTACCCGGAAATCGTCAAATCTCTCGGGGATATTATGACGAGACCGTTGTCGATACAGCCAAGCAAGCCGGTTTTCTTATGATCATGTGGTCCTGGCATCAAGACACGCGTGATTGGACCGATCCCGGTGTTTCAAAGATCGTCAACAAGGTTTTGAACAACGCTCGGAATGGAGACATCGTGCTATTTCACGATTACGGAGGCAATCGAAAACAGACTTTACAAGCTCTCGAGCAAATATTGCCTGAGCTGAAAAATAGAGGATATCAATTCGTAACGGTCAGCGAATTGTTGAGAGGATATAGACGTGCGAAGCAGGTAGACTATCCTTGATTTTCTTCCCACGAAAAAGTGCCCCTCGCTTAAAAGGGGCACTTCTCCTCTGATCGATTTCGTTATTGCTTTTCGTCCTCCAAAATAGCATCCGTCTCTACCTGAACTTTTACGGGTACAGGCTGTTGCTGTGTGGGCGCGGTACCACCCTTTTGCATAAAGTCTGAGATCATTTTGTTCATATCCAAACCGGATACGTCTTTCAGCATCTCTGGCAGCTGGGCCATCAGCTTCGTAACATTCCCGCTGAGACGATTGACGCCATCTCCCTGACCGCCTCCTGCATCCACGATCGTTACCTTGTCGATCGCCTTCATTGGCTCTGCAATTTTCTCAGCCAGCTCAGGGAGCATTTTCGCAATAATATCGAGTACAGCCGCATGACCGAATTTTTCAAATGCTTCAGCCAGCTTCTCTTTCCCTTCTGCTTCGGCTTCGAGCTTGAGGCGCGTGACTTCTGCCTCAGCGCTACCGCGTGCTTTTTCAGCCTCGGCAATCGCCAAGCCTTCCAGACGCTTCTGCTCAGCATTTGCTTTTGCTTCCGCTTCAATACGGTACTTGATCGCGTCTGCTTCTCTCAGCTTCTTCGCTTTTTCCGCTTCTGCGGCCTGTTCCACAGAGTAACGGTCGGCGTCGGCCTTTTTCTTCACTTCCGCATCATATTGCTTTTCGCGGCGAAGAATTTCTTTTTCCTCCAGCTCAATTTCCTTCTGCTTGCGGACGAGATCGATCTTCATCTCTTCTTCCGTAACCTGCTGCTTGGCGACAGCTTCTTGCAGCTTGTAGGCTTGGTCCGCGCTCGCCTTTGCTTTGTCCTGCTCTTGCTTGAACGCCGCTACCTTCAGCTCTTTTTCCTTTTCTGCTTCGGCAATATTCGTTTCCTTCAGCAGCTCTGCCTTGCGTGCCTCTTCCTCTGCCTGAGCCTGCTTGATCCGTGCTTCTTTGTCCGCATCAGCCTGCGAGATGGTCGCATCGCGCTTCACTGCAGCGATTTGCGGAATTCCAAGGGCAGCTAAATAGCCGTTTTTGTCCCGGACATCCTTGATCGTGAAGCTGACAACGGACAGCCCCATTTTCTTCAAATCCTTTGTCGCTACAGCTTGCACCTCTTGTGCGAATCGCTCACGGTTCTTGTAAATTTCCTCTACCGTCATACTGCCGAGGATTGCCCGCAAATAGCCTTCGAGTACTTCCTGGGCTTCTCCGCGCAGTGCCTCGTCACTCTTGCCCATAAATTGCTCGGATGCGGTCGCGATATCTTCAATCGAGCCGCCTACCTTGATGATCGCTACGCCATCTGCCATGACAGGAACGCCCTGTTCGGTATACACCTCAGGAGTCGATACATCGAGCTTATGAGACAGAAGACTCAGAAAGTTTGCTTGTTGAAAAATAGGGAGGATAAATGCGCCGCCTCCGCGGACGATCTTCATCTTGCGTCCAGATTCGTCACTGAGTACGTTTTTCGAGCCGAGATAACTACCCGTCACGATCATGGCTTCATCTGCACCCACTGTTTTGTAACGGGCCCAAAAGGCAATACCCAAAACGAGAAAGACTGTGACGACAACACCTACTATCGTCAAAATGCCTGGATCTAACATCATTTCTCATCTCCTCCGCCAGATTCAGTGTAAAAGGGGATTACATACAAGACATGGTCACGCACCTCGACTACGACGACACGGGTTCCTTGCGGGATAATCTCGCCATCAAGACTCGCCGCCATATGGTAAGTGGTTCCACTAATCATCGGCAGCAGCACTTCTCCCAGCCCTTCCGCAGGGATCGTCGTCCCGACTTCCCCCAGCTTTCCTCCTAGTTGACTCATGGAATAGCTCGTGGAATTTTCCGCATGGCTCATCGGCTTTACCCACAGGAAGTACGAGACAAGAGCCAAAGCGCTGCCAATGACAGCAGCCAGCATCAATACGACAAGCGCACCGAGAGAAGTGTAACGAGATAACAAATACCCCGCTCCCCCAAAGGCAGTCATACCGCTGACCAACAAAATGGGCTGTGCAAAAGGCAGATGCAGATGTCCCAGCCAATCTGAGAGCGTATCGCCAAACAACAGCGAGATGACCGTGTAGATTAGACCAAGTACAAGGCAGACCATGTAGACGGTTTCAAGAACGCCCACGACTGTCCCCCCTTTCTAAAATTGCCTCTATAGTGCATACGAGTCAGATGGAAATTAGTTTCATAAATAAGGAAATAATCCCTTTTCTTATCGCTTTTTCTGCTGAAGGACTCTTTGGATGCGTCGAATCCCTTCTTCGATATTCGCGGGGCACTCCCACGAATAGGTCAGTCGCAGCCAGCCCGCTTCGGCTCCATAGACGCTGCCAGGTGTAAAGACGACGCCCTCTCTGATCGCATCATCCAGCAATTCCTTTTCCTCCCTAGGAGCAAGCAACCGACACCAAATATGATAGCTGCCACTCGGCTCATTCCATACGGCGTAATCAGAGAGATTATTGTGCATAGCGCGTACCATCGTTTGTTGCTGCTCCAACAAGTAACGAGACATTCGCTCCTGCTGATTGTTCCAGCTCTCTCGCTCAACAAATTGCCGGGCGAATTGCTGGGAGACGCTACTCGTACCAAAGTCCATTTGCTGCTTGGCATCGGCTAATCGTTCTACGACAGATCTAGGTCCCACCAGCCAGCCAATCCGCAAGCCTGGCGCAATCGTTTTCGAAAGACTCCCGACATACAGAACAGCTCCTGTCTTGTCGATGGCTTTGATCGGCTTGGGCGGTCTAGGCCTTCCAGCCAGTGTAAGTGCGCCGTAAGCGTCGTCCTCCACAAGTGGCAGGCGCAGCTCCTGACAAATATCGAGCAGCTGAGATCGACGTGCCTCGCTTAAAATCGTCCCGGTTGGATTATGATAGGTCGGGTTCGCGAAAACCATGCGAATGCGATGCTCGCGCTGCAAATCGTAGACAGCCCCGGGTACAATACCGTCCTCATCCATCGGCAAGCGAAATAAACGCAGGCCAGCTGAACTGAATAAGGGCAAGGAATACGAATAAGAGGGTCCCTCCATTGCGATTGCATCTCCAGGATTCAACAGACATAGTGTAATGAGATGCAATGCCTGCTGTGCTCCTGACGTCACCAAAATTTCGTCTGGAGAAGCGTGAATGCCGTAGTTTTCTTGCAGATGCACAGCCAGTGCCTCACGCAGAAACGGCTCCCCCTTTGGATGCGCGTAGCCCAGCTCCAGCTTGAATTCTTTTTCTTCCTCCTGCGTCGTTGGCATCAATGACGGGATCATCGTCGTTGCCAATTCGGCCTTTGCCAGATTGATGATCGAGGAATCGAAGCATGCATCCTGAATTCGTTTCGCAAGTGGATAGGCTGGCAAGAAGGCCCCGCCATTCGTGTAGGTATACCAGTTTGGCATTTGTTTGACGCCCCACAGATCACGACTGACCCAAGTACCGCTCCCTTGCCACGATTGTAAAATACCTTTTGCCCGCAATTCTTCATACGCTGCCGATACAGTCCCACGATTGACGCCATAGCGCCGTGCCAACACTCTTTCCGGCGGCAGAGATGTACCAGGGGACAACACGCCCAGCACAATCTGGCGTTCCAGCTCTTTGGCGATTTGCATATAGATCGGAACTCCCGCTTCTTTGTCCGGCTTCCATTCCATCCGTATCCGTCCTCCACACTTGCTGTTTTCCTCCCTTTCGACAAATTGGCTTACTGCTCCTGCTGCCAATTGGCTCTACCTTTCATAATCGTTCGCCTCTAAGATGGAACAACAGAAACTTTTATTCGATAAAGGATGGGATTCGGATGAGCGCACAGCTTCCTATCGAGAAGCAACACGTAAAAAAAGAGCAGCCAACTACTCCTGACCGGCTGCATGCAGAGAAAATGGGCTTGCTGTATGGCTTCATCGGGGTGCTTAGCTTCAGCTTGACCTTGCCCGCAACGAAGGTAGTTGTTACCGTGCTCTCTCCCCTCTCAGCAGGGCTGGGACGAGCGTTGATCGCGGCTGTACTGGCTGCTTTGGTGCTCCTAATCAAACGAGTACCGTTTCCTACCTGGCAAGAGACCAAGAAACTGTTGCTCGTATCCGCTGGCGTAGTAGCGGGCTTCCCGTTTTTCTCGTCGTGGGCAATGGAGAGAGTGCCTGCTACCCACGGCGCAGTCATCATCGCACTATTGCCATTGGCTACAGCAGGTGCAGCGATATTTTTTTCAGGAGAACGCCCTACCCGCAAGTATTGGATTTCTAGCGCGATCGCCTGCGTGACGATTATCGCCTACGCGATCAGTTCTGGCTTCGGTGCCCTTCAATGGGCGGATCTCGCCTTGCTCGGGGCGGTCATCAGTGCTGCGATCGGATACGCAGTCGGCGGTGAGCTCTCCAAGACGATGGGCGGCTGGCAGGTCATTAGTTGGTCGTTGATCTTTGCCTTTCCTTTTCTCGTCGTTCCGCTCGCAGGTCCACTATTCGCTGAATTAAAACAAGCCACTTGGCCTGTCTGGATCGGTTTTGGCTATATTAGCGTGGTCAGTATGTTTCTCGGATTTTTCGCCTGGTATCACGGACTGGCACTCGGCGGCGTCTCCAAAGTCAGTCAAATTCAATACCTTCAGCCCTTTTTATCAATCATCGCAGCCTCGTTCCTCCTGTCCGAGCCATTGACACTCGGTGCTGTTCTCTCGGCTGTCATTGTCGTGTTGGCTGTCGCAAAAGGAAGAAAAGCTTCCATTCAGCAAAAAGCGTAATCAAAAAACACCGCTCCTCTTCACTAGGAAAAGGGCGGTGTCTCTTGTTTTTATTCTGCTTGGCTCAGCATATTTCCCAAGTACATCGGCTGATAAGTGGGATCTGACAGGACTTGCTTGACTTGATCCGGGCGTGTTTTGTGGTCGTTCGGCAGTTGCTTCCACTCTTCTAGCGTGACCCAGCCAGCCCATTCGATTTCTTCATCGACGATACCACCTGGCGTAGGGTTTGTCTCTTCACCGACGAGCTTCGCCAGAACTCCCACTCCGACAGTATGCTTGCCATTTCCTTCCTGATCGATCCGATCGTCTATCCAGATCAATCGCTCCATTTCCACGAGAAGTCCGGTCTCTTCCATCACTTCTCTTTTCGCCGCGTCTGGAATCGCTTCCAAATATTCTACGATTCCCCCTGGCAGGTTGTAAAAGATGCCTCGTTGTGTCTGCTCACGGATGAGCAGGACTTTCCCTTCGTGCTCCACTACTACGGTGACTCTCAAGCGAATCGCTGACATTTCGCTCGCTCCCTTCTCAGATGGCAGGCGTACGCGTAACATTCAGGGAATCGACACCGGAGTGCGCTAACCATTCCTGTAATGCCATAAGTCCATATTGTTCCAAAAACTTTGCTTCAGAATCCGCGATTGCATGAAGCATCATGAACCTGATTACGTCCTTGCCGTTTGTATAATATTCAAGTCCAGCCTCTTCATAATAGGCAGGGGTCAGTACCAAATGATTCAAAACCGATTTTTCCACGATTGTATCTCCTAGCGAAAAGATGCTCCCAGACTCCATACGGGTGGATTGACTCTCCCACTGATGAATCACCTGGGCCGCTACCCTTGCCAAATGCGTGATCATTCTCTGCTCAAACTGATAGGAATAGACGAGGAGCTCCGTTGCTCCCATCTTGTGCAGCTCAAGCGTGGCATACGTCCACCATCCTCGCTTGCGCGTAGCCGGATAGACGGCAATCAGGATATCCGCATCTTCGGATTGATAAAGCTCTCCTCGACTCCCAAAAAAGCGGTGGCAATGATCCATTAATTGCTTTACCACTATCATATGTGCAACCCCGCTCCAAAAAGTATGAAAACCTCTACGGCTGCCTGCTTATAGAAGGGCAACTGCGCATTTGTGAAAAGGTTTGTGCTCGCCCGAAAAAAGCATGCCTGAATACGTAGGCATACTTCGTTGATGTGGGGCAGCGTCATCTTGTATACACGAACATTTTATCATTGTGTGGAGTGAATGTACATGTTTCAACACGCACAAAAAAGTCCCCGGTTTCCTAGTAACCATTTTATGTAATTTTTCGTAATGCTTGTTAGATAATCATTTCTATTCTCCAAACCAATGGCTAGGGAGAGATTCTGAAATGAAGAAAATGCTGCGTCACCTAAACCAGTAGTTGAAGAAAGTGTGAATGCACATGTAACCGTAGCAAAGTTTGATATAAAAGCAGATATTCCAAGAGTTTTTTATCCTGGTAATACTGCTCCAGTTTTGGTAACCGCTCATTTTTCAGATGGAACATCTAAATTCGTTTCAAATGACGCTAAAGTAATACAACACTCAGCAGGCTTTTACATCAGTCGACCTGAATATAAATACGGTATTCTTGATGCTGCGAGACCAGGTGAACGCTGGATTACTTTTGAATACGGTGGAGTTCAAAAGTCATTGTATTTTACCGTCGCCAATAAATAATGAATGTTGACGAGTCCTCCCTAATTGGGGAGGGCTCTAATTTAAATCGTTTTGTAAAATCGACCGGGTAACCAATTTTCTCCATTTACGTAATAAAACGTGAAGGAGTGAATTCCGCATGATCGACTTCGTATCAATCATTTTGATAACACTCACTCTACTTAGTTGGGGTTGTATCGTAAATTCCCAGTCGCTTCGTAAAAGATGGATATATGTGTTGATCACCTTCATCATTTTTTGGGGGATTGTCGAATTCGTATATTACTTTGACCCTCCATCCCCTCACTATGAGTAACTACTTAACTACATGCAATTTTTCCACAATTACCGTTCATTTCGTGTCTCACTTATCAACTTGAATACAGGGAGATCATTTATCCATGAAATTATTTTTAAAGCTCACAGTGGGCACATTAGCAACTGGCTGGTTCTTTCTTCTTTGGTGCATGCAAATGATTCTTGCAAGTGACATTCCGGTAACAATTTCATTCGATGAAATGCAAGGATTCCTTCAGACTTTTGCCATTACTACTATCCTTGCTCTTGTCTATATCAGGTTTGTAGATGATACGAAATTGCATTATTTTCTTTTATTCCCCATTCTATTATGGGGTATGAACACCATTCAGGATTTGGAGTACAATTACCATCCATACGATACATTAATAAGCTGTGTAAGTCTTATTGGGTGTCTGCTCATCTTTCTATACTCACTATTAAAACAGCGCCGTAAGTTAAACTGACTGGATCATTCCGACTTTGACATAGTACGATTTAGGAAACGCTTTTGGAGGTGTTCTCGTGCTTAAAAAGTTCCAGGAATACACTTACATCGTAGTTATGTCCATTGCGTTTGTCATCGATTGGTTAGCTTCATAGAAGAATTTCTTTTGCCCGATCCAATGGTCGGGTTTTCATTTTCCCGCTCCACTCTTCTCGCTCTCCATGTATTCTAGTTACAATCGATAGCGATTAACAATGCCCCTTTTAAGTGCTGTATTTACCTTTTCCCTCCACTCTCTTCATACACATTTTGATAATTTGCTCTTTAATAAAGTCCAAATACTTGAGATTTCAAAGCACAAAATGGTAATATTTTCACTAATCAACATTTAGGGGTGTCTCAAATGAAGTTATACCCTCAGACATCCCTATCAAGGAGAACATGTAATGAAAAATGAACCTGACAAATTATTGTTATTAATCTGTTATGGAATCCTATTTTTTATTGGATTTCTTATTATCGTCGGCATCATAAACTTTATAATTTCTGCATGAGGCGCTTCACTCTTTATTGCTTTTCAGATTGTGACGTTTGACATTTTCTTTGCTTTACTGATGTTGCATGTCTCATTTGGCAGAATGGCAACTTTTGAATCTCTCCATCAACGATAATGTAGTAATCTGGAGGGAATTTACCGACTTCGTAGCTAAACGCCTCATCAACTTTCACATCCAACTCACGTCCTGCTTTCATCCCGTTCCCCTCTTGATCAATGTTAATCCACCTGAAAGCTTGTTCAACATAGGAAATTCATTTCGCTTTTTCATCACCACTTGCAGCTTTCCTTGAATTTCGAGAACCATCAGAATAGCATTCAACCAATTCCAATTATCCCGTTATTCGAGTCTTCTCTTTCACCGTACTCTTTATGGGAAATTAATTTATATCCACTCTACACACCGGGAAATGCAGGTTCAATCGGATGCTGCACCCCTCCCCCTGGGTACACACGTCATGTTTTGTTTATTGAATAGCACATAAAATCATTTTTTTGGAAACGAGGAGATATAATGTGGACACCATATGAAGAACGATTAAATCATCCAGCCGATTTCCGGGTAAAATATACTTTTTTTCCTGAAGATGCTGGTGGAAGAAAGCCACCGTTCCAAGGATACCGTAGTGATTTTTCTTATGAAGGCGATGACATAAAAGTAACCGGAAAATATGCAATCCATCCAGAATTTGAAGATGAGTATGGGAACGTCGTTTTGGACAATACAAAATCTGTTTCCAGAGTAGGAACAGCTAGAATGTGGATTGTTTTCCCGCATATGCGAGAACTAGTTCATTCAAACAGGATTAAGATAGGTGTTACTGGTTATTTCATGGAAGGTTCTAGAAAGGTAGCCTCTGCCGAGGTCATCGAAGTAATAGGTCTACATTCTAATCCAACATCCCTAACATTGGAGTAACACATTCGTGTGTTGTGTGCAGCACTATACCATTTGTTGTACGATATTTAATGGTGATAAAAATGATCTTTCAATCAGATGTATGTTCTAGGTGCAATTAAAATTGAATTACCGTTGTGTTAAGCCAAGCCTTAAATGCCTTCTCTCCCTGAGCAAAAAGTAAAATCAGACGCAATTGAGCTTTTGATAACTTAAAAATTACCTAGTGTGTTAGATAACAACTTTGTTGGGGAAGATATTTATCGTTACTCTTGAAAACTCTTCAAGGAGGGAACGAATTGGGGAAATATCGCTGTTATTACTGTGAACGTGAAACCGACAGCGTCCGCCAAATCACGTTTTTCCAAGGTAAGCAGGATCGCGATGAACTATTGTGCGATACCTGTCATGCTGATTGGATTGAATCCCTAAAGAGTGAGCCATAGGTAGGGTAACGAACCACACTCCCACCCTTAGTGAAATTGCTACAGGGTGGGTTCTTTTTTTGCCCCATCCTATCCGAAAGAAATAAGGATAGAAAACCATGTACAGCACTTCACGAAAGAACAGCTTACCCTAATTCTCAATTCCCTCAAAAGAACGCAAAATATCAGCATTCGAAGCAGTTAAAAACGGGCGCAAAAATAAAATACGTGTCTGAGCGACAAGGACACACGAGTGTCAAAGTCGCAGCAGACACGTATTTACACGTTACATAGGAAGTTTGAGGACGACGCTTTATCCCTCTACTCCAAATACCTTTGAGAAAAATCTGGGCAAGCCCTATTTGGAAGACCGAAAACCCTTGTGGCGCAAGGATTAACCGATACTTCCCTCCATTTCGAACTTGATTGTTTTTACGTCAAATGCCCGTAAATGCACATTAAAAACCCTTGATAAATCAAGCTTTTCTCTTCCTAAGCATCAATTACCGTTAATATCTCGTAGTAAGAATGTGGGCAAAAAATGGGCAAGCTATGGGCACATACACGGACGTAAAAATGCCTGGCTTCTGTTGCGCTTCATGGTGATTCGATAGATACGTCGCCAATACCTTCTATTAGCTCCGGCATTTATGTGTCGGGGCTTTTTACATTGTCCAGAAGTCATTCTCTTTTACATTCGGATCAAGCAGCCGAAGTGCCCTCAATACCTTCCTTCCGACTGAGGGAGGAGGATAATAGTCCTCGTCTCTACAAAGTTTAGTTCCTGTATCTTTATTGATTGGTGCAGCAGCACATAGCCATTGCTGATTCTTCCCGTGCCGTTTCAAAAACTGTTTCACTCTTGTTTCTGGTTTCCCTAATCCAAACATTCTGATCACCTCATCCACATCTTGGACAAGATCGAACAAATTTAGTCTTTTTTTTTCCGGTGCAAATCGGAATATTGGACAAACTGTTGTGCATCACTTAGTAGCACAGCAGCACACAACGCTGCATAACACAACGGGAGGGATTAGGCATGGCAACCGAACGAAAGCCAGTCTGCTTTAACCTTAACGATCCGCTCGAAAAAGAAATGTGGGAGCTCACAAAAAAGATGAATTTCAGCGGCTGGGCCAAAGAACATTTGAAGCCTTTGGCTTTAGCTCGAATTGCAGAGCGCGACACCTCCACGAAAAAGATGGGCATTCCTGTTCCAGTGCGAAGGGTGGTCGGTTCTAATGTCTCGAAAGCGTAGATATTACCGTGAGGATCGGAGACGGCCTGAGTACCTGGAGGAAGAAGACTGGGAAGATGACGCGGATGATCATGCAGACGTCGAGAGATCGGTCAGGAAAACGTCCTGGGGGCTGCTGGCCGTATTAAGTTTTGGCGTACTCCTCTCGATTGCTCAAGCCCTCTACGTTCCCTCTGGACCATTGCCAGCAGGTGACGCCTATCGAGTCGTTTCAGTCAGCCGTGGACGTTTGCAGGCCGAAGAGATAGGCACAGGGCGGGTGGTAAGCTTAGACGATCAGAAACTTGTCAGAGCAGCTCTTGATGGATCGATCAAGCGCGGCGACGTCATCCATCGGTAATGGCGTTATGCAACGCTACATATCCTCCGTTGCTTGCATGGGGGGCTCTCAGTGTGCAGTGTGCTGAATGATGTTTAATTTTCGGGCGATTTTGAATTAAGAACTGGAGGGAAATGCGTGGATATCGGGGAAACGCATGTGGAGCTGCCGCGAGTGTCATCGACTCATTCACGAGTGATGTATGGAAACCTGATTCAGATTGCTGACAACCTGGACTTCCGGAATCCCATATTCAATGGTCGGGCGAAACGGAATCGGTCGTTGGGGAGTGCCCAGGCGTTTGTGGTTGAGCTGGCACTCGCAGACCAGTTGTTTCGGGAGAAACTGAAACGATATATGATCGCACAAGGTAAACATTTCATTTACACCTCTGATTACTTGGACAGGTATTAATTTCTGAAAATTACCAAACCATTTGTTGCTCTGCGTATAAGTAGGTTACAATATACACAATTAGTAAATTAAGGGAGATAGAATGATGTTTAAAAAATTGGAGGAAATGACAAGGGACTTAGAAAAAGAGAATCGCTACCTCCGAAAAATTTTCGATCAGGTTGATGAACGTGAAAACACTTACCGGAGGACTGTTGCCATCATAAGCTATGACAAACTTATCATGTGCCAGAGCCACTATGTAAAGGACGATCATATAGAGACTTTCGACAAGGTTCATTTAGATATCGCGGAATTTAAAAGTATTATTGCGAAGTTGATAAACTAGTGAGTAATAAAAACAACCCTCCCTAGATTGCTGTCCGGCGTAGTGCCAACCATTTACAATACCCCTACCTCTTTGAATGCAAAAAGCTCCTCGAATCTGAGGAGCTTTTTTGTATTTGTTTTTATACTTTGTAACGGAGACCTATATCAATGGGTTTGCGTGCGTAATATTCCCACTCTGAACTACCCGTGTATGAAACCTCAAAACCTGCTGCAGTTAGTGCTGATACGCTGAAAGCCCCCGATGCACTTGCGGAACTAGTGCTCTTATACGTAATTGTTGCACTTCCGCTGATTTCAACTTCTTGAGTTGGAAATTTATCAGAAGTTGAAATTGCCACTATATCTTTATCTTCTAACGTAGCAGAGTTGGAATTAGTGATTTTCATAGTTTTACTTTCAATAGAATTAATTTGTCTAAAAGAACTATTACTGTAGATTTTCAACTTCGCGGCCAGTTCTGTAGTTACTGGGCCATCTTTTTTATTATTTTTTACAGTCACTGTAGTGTAATTTCCACTGGCAGCATTAATACCTTTCCCTTGCACAGATTTAACAGATTCGATTGTCTCCGAATATGTCTCCGTTGTTTCACCAGTTTTTCTGTCAATTAATTTAACTGTTGCGGTATCTCCGGTTTCAGTACGAACCATTTCGAGATTAGGCTTCAGTTGAATCTCAACAGAAGTTAACTTCAATTGTACTTCTTGTACACTTTTTGCTGCATGAGCAGTACTAGATAGTCCAGAAGCAGATAAAACTAACGCTCCGCAAAGCAAACTTGCGAAAAGCGACTTAAAATTAAAACGTTTCATAAGTAATACACTCCCATTCTTTTACATTTTTTATTTTAATGGTATAATATGGAAGTAGATTACGTCAATACGCAGTATTTAAAATTTACTTTAAAAGTAAAAAAAGGATGATGATTCCATTATGCAAAAGCTTGATTTTACAGAACTACACCAATATTTCAATGATTTTTCGGCAAGTATTCGAGAGGCAGGCAACAAAACAAGTAGTTCTTTACTTGAAGTTAAAGGAGAAATAGCTTCTCTTAATGCAAATCTAACTACAACAAATTACCTGCTCATGGGATTATTGATTTTAAATGTTGTTTTACTTTTTGTTGTCTTCTTTAAAAAAAGTAAACAATAGAATTGATGGATAACACCCCAAAGGGGTCCCGCCAGCAAATTAACGTTAAATTGTTGGTGGGACCCCTATCCGAAGGAGGGCTTTGGTTATTACATGGTCATTATTTCGGGATACCTACCGCGTCACGCAAAGCGTTCGCAGCGTAATGAGCTGCTTCTCTCACTCCTGGATCGTTATCGCTCGCCATCCAGACCGAGCCGAGAATCGCGATTACTTCCTCTGCCGATTCTTTGTCCAACTTGCTCACAGGTTTTTCCACAGCAGGTGAATTAGTATTCCACCAACCTTCGCCACCAAGCGCGTCATTGTAGTCCACGGTGTGCCCTGCAAGCTCCTGTCCATTTTTGTACTGATAGATGTTGGCTGCTTTGGCGAGCTTCCCCCGACTCCAGGCGTATGTCTGCCAGAAGTGTTTGCAAGCTCCTCGCTTCGCCATCTCCTCAATAACAGCAAATGAGCCATACACGCCTACCGAATAGCCAGACAACTCCTTGGCAGCTGATCTCAGGTATGCCTCAATCGCTGCATAGTCCTTTGGCTGTGCATCAAAATCCACGGCAAAGTAAATCGCCGTACCTACAGGCTGACCGATCAATTTGGCTTCCTGGAGGGCCGCTTTGCCATCCCTTGTGCCGTTGACTGCGCCACCAGCAGCGTCATTAGTTCCGCGTTGGAAGACGGATACTACCTGCATCCCTGCCGCTGTGATCGCTTCGGCTTCTGCCCTCGTCAATCGTTTCCACTCCATACTGGCAGGAACAAGATAGCGGCAGACAAATTTCATGCCCGCCGCCGCCATTGCTCTCGCTTTTTCTGCTGTCAAAGGTACTGCACAATCGATCCCTTTGATTGTCATTCTGCATCTTCCTTTCTTTTATCGAAGGTCTGTTTCCACAGCTGGTGCCCCAGCGTCGCGATCCCAGCTGCCAGGATGCCCTGAATGGTTGCTTGCACGCTAATAGTTCCCATCACTCCCCAGGCTAGTCCAACGCCACTCACGGTTAAAAGCCAAGGAATGCTCCAGTCTACAATCCAGGGGGTATTCTTTAAAATCACCCCGATAATCAAGAGCGCGACTACAACAATCAGTGCCTCGTCCAATAGGTACTGGTTAGCCAATACCAACAGGTCCGTTTCTTTCATACAGCTCCTCCACCTTTCGCAATTGATTCAATGAGTTTCCAAATCAGAGCTCCAGCTCCCAGTACTGTTCCGACAATCCAACGTTTATCATCTCGGCCTTGTCGCTTATCGTTATCGATTCGTTGCTCGATTTCTTTCTTGATGTCCTCGGCCTTCTTCGTCAGATCAGTGATTTCCGAGCTCAATTCATCGAGTCGTTTATGAGCTGCTTTTGTACTTTGCATAGCCTCGATGGCCAGCTTTTCAGTTGAATCGAGTTTGTTTGCCATGATGCCGAGTTGCTTAATTTCTGTTTCGATTTTCCCGATTGCAACTAGAATTTCTGTAATTCCCTTTTGAAGATCCTTGATCTCGTCTGCCACTAGCGCATGACCTCCTCACCCCCTTTCGGGGCAAAAGTAAAAGGAGCCACATCAGCAGCTCCTCAAACCGTCGTATTTGTCGAGTCAACCCATCCGGTTCCATTCCACCAAACGGGTTTCCCTAACGTTGTATCAAAATACATAAAGCCAACATGTGCGATTTTCGGTCTTCGATCTGTTGATCCCTTTGAATACCCAACAAGATTTCCATTGATGAGTACATGCCTAGTACCTTTCGATAGGTTTTTATCGTCAGTTGGATCAGGGTCCCAAACTAAGGTGAGTTTGATGTTACCTAATGTGTTTTCGTACTTGGTGTTGCTGGAGCTTGATGGTGTGTTTCTGCTCGCCGTAGGAGTGCCCAAACGGTCGCCAGCATCGTACGGGATGTCAGGCAGGGGGTAGTGGTGGTAATCGCTAATAGATGCCCCCCAGCTGCGAATGGATGCTCCGTATCCATGGTAACCAAGCACGACCGATCCAATATATCCGGTATTAAAATATTCCTGGTCTCGGTCAATGATCTCGTCCAGTGCAATGAATTGAGTCCTGAATTTTTCAAAATAGGTAAGTCCACCATATTCGTCACGCTTCACTGTGAAACATTCCATATTCTCCAACAACCGGCTCCTGGACGAACCGCGCATTGTCTGCTGACTGCTTGAGTAAACGTAGAATGCGTTTTCGATCATGTAGTAGTCTTGTGGACCGACGACTGGTTCGATGTTCTTTGGATTACCATTAAAATCAATCCAGTCCAGATACATATTTTCTTTTTTAAATACGTAGTCGGGTTTGTATGAGTTTACAAAAACGTTAAACCCTTGGGAGTGGCAAAACTGTACGACTTCGTTTTGTCGCTCTCGCGTGACGTAATAATCGTAGCCAAAGGTATCTAAAAAGATGCCAGTAGACCCCATCGTTTTCCATTGCATAACCCGTTCCTTAATTTCTTCGATGGTGAAGTTGTCAGCAGCAGCCGGCGCTAAACCGATTGAGATATAGCCAAAAATTTCAACTCCCGGCTTTGCTTGCTTGAGCTTTGCGATAATGTTTAACGTGTCTGCGTAAGCTCCATGGGCTGGGTTCTGATACTCTCCAAATACGATTAGATCATAGTCCTTGTAGATGGACACCGCTGTGTCTACATTCCATGCGCCGTTGATCGAGATAGGATACCCATAGTAAACCAACAACTTTTTAAGCAGTGGTTTCTTTCTCTGTGCTTGACTGATCCATCCCATGTTCACCGTGTCCTTTCTTGCTTTTTGGCTCCAAGATAGAGTGCAGATGTAGTTCCTTATGAAAAAGCGCCCTCAAACTAGAAGGCGCTTTGATCGTTACGTGATTGCTTACATGCCGCAGCTGTCCAGCCATTCACTGAACGTCACGGTATCGATGTCAGCTCTCCGGGAATAGGCATAATCCACAACCTCTTGGAAGTTGCTTACGTTGTACTCGATACTTGACGAGGCTTCACCGCTAACGATCTTGTGGAACATGAACAAACACACGCCCCCTACCTTTGCCGCATTATCAATGTGCCCTTTTAATGTGGACGGTGCAATTGTATGATCGACATTTCGAATCTTGATCGTCCGTTTATCAGGTGGTGGCGTTGTCACCGTATCTTCTTGGACAGTGCGGCCCGCTCTGCGAGATTGCATAACTTGCAGCACCCTTGCGTCATACGCCCCGTATGGGTACGCCAAGATATTTGACGCTCTCGTAAAGCCATTTGTATTCAACCAGGCTTCGGCGTCTCCAATTTCTTTCTCGATAGCTGCTGCATCTTTCAGGTCTTTCAAAGTCGCGTGGTTCATGGTGTGGTTGGCCATGTCCCATCCGTAGACGTACATTTCCTTTAGCTGTTGCAGTGTGCAATAGCCAGACCACCCTACGTGCGACGGAATGACGGCAATGACACCTGGAAGGTTAAATTTCCCCATGTACTTGAACGCTTCGGTGTACTGTGTCAACCAACCATCGTCAAACATGAAAATCACCTTACCGCGCTGTGTTTCATCACGAATGATCGAATCAAATATGATCGACGCCGTAGTGTTCTCGTTGGACTTAACCCGGATTTGCATAGAGACGATATCCCGTGCCAGGCTTGCAGCTCCAATGGGCTCCAGCTTGCTGACATCGATGATATGTTCATTCCACCCCAGCGCCATTCGCCATCCTCGCACGGTGTAGCCCAAAAATTCAGCATACCCAGTATCATGGGCCAGATAGAGCTGAAACTCATAAAAGTCGGTCAAATTGTCTACATAGTATTTCACTTTCAGGGTTTTGGCGCCCGCTAAGTTTAAGAGAACGTTTCGGCGTGCGGCAATCGATGTGCCTGTCGAAGTGACTTGCAGCTTGCCATTGTTAATTGACACCGAGCCGCCGCCGTATGCTTTTAGCCAGGAATTTGTATCACTAAATGGCTCCACAAGTCTGCCTTTCTTGAAGTCCCGGACTCGAGCTAATATCAAGTCTTTGTTTTTCTTGTCTGTTGTAGGACTAGACCACGCCATTTTCACCGCCACCCTTTTGCGCTTTTTTCAATTTTGCATTCTCTTTTCGTAAAGCCTCAATCTCTTTTAGTCGAGCCTCTTCCTGCTTTCGCTCTTCTTCCCCCGCTGGAGTGTAAACCCACTCGCCTAATGAGCCATCTGGATTCCTTTTCCGGTATCTCATGCTTTGATCGCCCCCGATAAACTCGTAGCAGACGCTGTTGAGTTTGCATCATTGCTGCTCAGTGTCAATTTCAAATGTAGTTGAGCATTACCTGTCGCATAGGTTCCAATAAACTCCGTTTCTAAGATACCCGTTATCACAGGAGCAGAGGTTTTTGTCATGGATTGATAAGATTCTGCCGCTCCAGCTGCCACGATGGAAAGAGCTCCGTCCACCTTCAAATCACCGGTTTCATGTTGGAGCCATGCAAGCACTTCTTTAGCTGTCGTTGATTGAGGAGATAGCTTATATCGGGCATGTGCTGTCTTGAGACGAGTTTTCGTCACCGAACGGGTCAGAGAAAACGTGACTACCGTTGTTGCCCCTAATGAATCTGTAGCCGTTATAACAAGATTGTTTGATCCTGAAACCATCTGCTTTGGCGTGACGGTTATTGTCCACGCTCCTCCACTTACCGATACGGGTACATCTGCACCACCGTTCAAACGATATTTCATCGTCACGCTATTTCCATCTGGATCAGAGACAGTACCATTGATTGTAATGGGTGAATCGTCCGACAGATTATCGTTATTCGCGACGAATGAGTGTGTAAGGGTTGGAGGGCGATTCAACACCACCGTAAATGTACGCTCTGCAATGATGGATGTACCGCCTTTGTTATCCTCAGACCATACTTCCAATAAATGCGTGGCTCCCTCATCTAACAGCCCAGAAACGGCAGTCGTGCCATCCTTAATAGCCCCGCCTGTAAATGTAAACGCCTTACTAAAGGATAGTGGATTGACTCCATCAGCTGATGCCTGCATGATTCGATAGTTTGTGCCTTTGTTTACACGTATATAGACAGATACGATATCACCAGGATCAGTGTCCAAAGTGGTGCCCGTGACCGTATAAGTGTTGCCTACAGACAATTTAATTCCGTTTGCTGGAGCAGAGAGTGTCAGCGTCTGTCCGTAGTTGTCCTCGTAAGTAACGGTTACGGTATAAGCGTAGTAGTAGGTGTAATATGTGCTAGATGGCCCATACACCGTGCCAGAGTATGACTGAGAGTAATTGTAAACCCGCGTGTCGGGCTTGGTAACTGTCCCGGAATAGGTTCCCGTGGCAGTAGCATCGTAAGTATACCTGCCTGATCCACGATACCAACGTTGACAAGAGCCAACAGACGACCCGGTACGAGACAAAACACCTGTGTAACCTTCACCATCTGAATAGGACACGGTGGATGGTAGCTGCGACAATGCTTGACTTTGCGATTCGCTACACTCATATCCCAATGTATATGTAGCTGTTTTAGAGTCAGTTGCTGTTTTTTGGCCGGCAGGACTACCGCTTACGAGATAAGAGTTTGAACCTCCAGACTTGTACAGTGTTCCGCTATATGTACCGTCGTTGTAGCTGATGGTGGACGGAAAACTGTCTGTGCTGTCTGTGCGTGTGTCTGACACCGTTTTTGATGCGGTGCTGCTGTGTGGGGTATAACGGGTGTACGAGCCTTCGCTGACATTGATCGTCACTTCGTTGCCATTGACGGAGTGCGTAACTTTACCCGTGTTGACCGTTACAGAAACTACGCGCTTCAAATTGGGAATGGTTATCTTTTGTGACCTGCTTTGTGAGGTTGATTCCGGAAAATTGACGACGGTAGACTTGCTTGCCATCCAACCGCCTCCTTTCTTACGTTACGGCTATTTTCACGCTATACGTATCAATCGATCCTCGACGCATTCGTTTGGCTGCCGTATCGATCTCTACTGTTGACCGTGCCAGTATAGCGTTTTCGGTATAGGTAGATGTAGGAGCTGCATTTAGCGTAATCACCCGAGTAGACTCGTTGATTGCCGTGATTGTTCGCTCTTCTTGATTAGAGACAGACGCTAGGGTAACCTCTTGTCCAACTGCAAAGCCTGAAACAGATGCAACGGTAACATTCGTGCCCGATATAGCCTGGATCGTCGTTCTCGTCTTATCCAAGGCAATAACTGCATCTTGAATCCCGTCGAAGGTATCGACGAAAATCCCATTGTTTCCGGCAGTTCTGTCTCCAGTCGTGATCTTAGCGTGCAGGTGGAGGATGCGATTTTCCATCCTGATGACAATATCATCGATGTCCTTTATGCCTTCCTCTATGTGGTTCATACGCCGCGCTGTGAAACGGGTGCCATCTTGGATCGTTTCACCTGTTTCTGTATTCACAAGCCTATCTACCCAAAATTGACGTTGATAGGGCATCTCACACACTCCTCACTTCAAAAGGAATCTCGAACAGTAGCAAAGCACCTGTTTCGTGCGAGGAGATACTTGCATCAGAGGTGATCATTGCCGCTCCACTTGCATCGACCAGTTTTGCCTCTGTAATGGTGCCGGCTGCGTCTGTTGCATCCAAATAGACGTATAGTTGTACAACCGTCCTTTGCGCATTCGTAATATGCTTGGTTTGTGTGATCGGATGAAGGTTAGACTTCCCATCAACGGTGATGATTGCATTGTTGAGTTTCGCACTAACCGAATTCCGAATGAATTCGAGGAAAGCTGGTTCCACTTTTATTGCCATCCAATCACCCCTTCCCGTACGCCCGAAACGGAGAAGTTGTTTTTATGATCACTTGTGTAAATGGCTCAAAATATTCCTCAAACACTTCGCCTTCTTTGACCGTAAATGTGTAGTTGTTAATCGTGAATGTCAAATCGTTCGTTCCGTCGTTCTTAATAACAAAGCCGTACATGGGCTCTGTGAAAATTTGCGTAGTATCTGTGGCACCGCTAAAAGGCTCTTTTGCAGATAAGCCGCGAAGTTGCACGAACATAGCACCTTTATTACCCTGAATTTCCTGAAATTCATCCTTCGTCACATTGAAATATTGCGGAACCGGAAGTAGACCGCCGTCACGTAATATATGTCTTGTGCCAATTGGCATCTGATTCCCTCCTATATCATTCCGTTGCTGTAAACATAGGCATGCCAGGCGCAACAAAGACGGGCAAGCTTGGAGCATTGACAACAATTTCGTCAGGGTAGAAGGTATTGCACACAAAGTAATCAACAATAAATCTTTTAGCAGAAATATCTACTCTGATCGTGCTGGCTATGATCTTGAACACAATGTCATCAAGCCAGGAGCTTTTGCGCTTCACACCTTCCACCAGGCGGCGGAACTTTGCCAGATCCCCCGGCTCAAAAATCAACTGTTCTGTCTCAATTCGAAAATGATGCGGTTCTCCTCCATATTCGAACCATTCACGGACCGATGAATTTTTGAACACAATAGATGCGACCTGCTCGATTGCCCAGGGCGTGCCCTTATATCGATGAGCTCCAATTGCCGTTTTGACGAGCTCTCTCCGACTTTCAAGAGATAACGTTGAATCATAGAAATCAACGTGCAATTGGTGGGCTAAAATGTCCACAACTTCTGAATCTAGTTCATCGATCCGAGAGAACATCAGCACCAGTTTCATATCAGAGGATATGTCCTGCATTTCCTTTGTAATGGCTGCAGCCAACGCTCGAATCTGCTTGTCTTCTTTAATGGATAGGGGAAGGATGTCCGACAGTTTAGCGTTGTAGATATCAACCACTTTCCAACCCTCCATACACCACATTGACCGTATGTTCTTTAGCTACTTGCGATTCAGTCAGCGTGGTAAAGACTGGACTTGTCACAGATACTCGTTTGGCTCCCGCCTTCTTCATTTGAAAAACAAGCTCGGATGGATCGATGTCACGGCCAAGTTTGCCTTTTTGCCAAAGTTGATAGGCAGCAACGGCTTTATTCACATTTGCTTGTATCGTAGTAACTGCACTCTCTTTGTCCGTATCGATCCAGTATGTGGCCTCAATGTCGTATGTTTTTTGTGTTGGAGCCAAAACAAATACCTGGTCGGTGAGTGGCCGAATCTTTCTATCATTGCAAACAGCCGCGACTTGATCCAGGATTGTCTGATCCGGTATCACTCCCGTTTTGAGTAGAGGTCGAATCTCTACCACTCCAGCCCTTGGACTTGATACATTAACATCCCCTAGAAGGGTACTGGCTGACTTTGCCCAAAACTCATAGGCTCCAGAAGGACCAGCTACGGAAAAACTCTCTGGTGCCTGACGGATTCGTTCTGCAAATGAATCGTCGTCCTCTTCATCTGCCCCGCCACTCGATTCAGTGACATTAGATACCGATTGGACAAACGGCAGAGGGTCAACCAATTGGTTCAGTTTCCCTACTGGATACTCATTGCCCATCTCTCCCACGGAAACGCATTCCGCTTTAATCTCTACATGTGTTGCTCCCCCGGTGACAGTGACGTCCTCTGCTGTTGCAAAAAATACGTTGTCCCCTGCTGTGACCCGCGTCCCTTTAGGGATGGGCTGGGATACTGGTGTCGATAAGGTAAAACGAATCGTGGTCTTAGCCTTTGTAGCCGGTATTCTTATTACATTTAGCAAGATGCCAATTAGGTCCAAGTACTTTCCTCGCGCGTATTTAAGCAAGTTCTGTTTTGCAGAGTCGTCGATAATGATTCTTTGCTGCACAAAAAAAGGCACGAGGCTCTTGATAAAGAGTCGTACCGGATCGGCTGGTGCAAGTGGTCTTTTGTATTCTTTTTCGTAGTTTGCGATTAGATCCGCTTCGATCTGTTGAGGCGATTTATTGGCGAATGATACATCTGGTAAAAAGTCAAACCTAGACACCCTTTATCGCCACCTTTACCAAAGGTTTTAACATCCCGTTTTCATCACCTTCATACGTAACTTCCTGTACCTCTGCGCGGGGCTCATACTGTTGGATTTTTTCAATGAGTCGTGCCGAAGTGATTGCCATATAGGCATTCACAGGAGCATCTATGTTTGGGTCCCATCCGAATGAACGATACATCGGAGACGTATGAATCATACTCTTCATGATCGTCCTCACATTTTGGATAACTTCTGTTTCTCCCGTCGCGCCGAAAATAACCTCTTTAAAATCACTGGTAATCGTTACGATTTGAGCCATTAACTTCCCGCCTTTTTCGGATACTCCTTGAGACGCAGCTCAACGTTAACAGATAGTAAACGACCACGGCCGTCATAGTTTTTGTGTTGTTCGCTGACCGACTCGGTAATCCATTGGCTGGTTGAAACAGGTTTGTTTCCAATCACCAATAAGTCCCTTTGGCCTGTATCCCTTTTGATCCGCAATGTTTTCAGTTCCGATTCTGGATCTACCCCGAGCGAGGTTTTCAGCTGAATGGAAAGACTGATTTCTTCAAGCCCCGGACCAACGAATTCCGGAATCGGTTTGTTTCGATGGATGTCATGGGCTACCCACCGGCTCGAGCCGTTTCTTGTCATATCATCAAAAGTACGAACACGCTGGGAAGATACTTCAAAAATCACTTCTCCAAGACTTCCGATGACCGCCATTCTGGTTCACCTCGCTGCGTCGTTTGGTTGTATGTGATATTGGCGTTATTGACGACAATTTTCCCAGGGTGGAGGAAATCAATGGTTATGGTATGCGTTTCTCGATCGTAGTCGATGAATGTCCCATCACCAAACCGGATGTGTCGTTTATTTTTGTTTTTGATTGGCACCAGGTCCTCTTGGTTGTACGTTGATCCAAGGATGATCCCATCTGCATTCCCTGTCGGCAAGAATAGGCACCATACCTGTTCATTCACATCTGGGAGCCAATAATCTTTCTGCAAAAAAGAACCGCGAGAAAGGATGTCCATGTTGTAGGACACGACATCCTCGCGATCACCAAAAACGACCCTTGCTGTCGCATCCCTCTCGTCCACGCTCGATACAATGCCGACACGTAATATGTTTTTCATATCCATTACCAGCCCAATACCTTTCTGCATTCAAGCGAAGTTTCGTAGCCATTACCGCTATAGGCATGAACAGCTTGCGTAATGATGTATTTCCCGCTCACAGCCCCAAAATTGTTCAGCATAAACGTCATACCGGCTACTAGGTTAACGTCTCCCATCAAGGTAATGCTTGCCGTGTGCTGCTCCTTATTCGCTTGGCGCAGCGCACTTTTGGCTTTTCGTTCTGCCTGGCGTCCATCCTTTACGCGCTCATTGATATACAGCGTACGTCCCGTTTTTGGAGCGTTGGGAGGTATAAAGGTATGATGGATCTTCTTTTTCCCCTTCGGACTGTGATAGTCCACAATCGCGCGGTTATAGATGCCTGTCGTGGTCACATGTGCTGAAAAGCTTTTGATCTTGGACGTTGCGTAATTGAGCGAAAAAGCAGGAGGTTTCTCCTCGTATTTGGCTTCATCAAATAAACTGATCTGTTTGCCTGTCAGCTTAACAGCAATGCCAGCATCATCGCACAGTCGCATGAGGAAACCAAGGTCGGTTTCCTCTGTTTGTTCAATCCGATCATAGTCCTCGTCTTCTGCGTCAAAAAGAAGTTCGAGGCCATTCTTGCCTGCAATATCTTTTGCGATCACAGACAAACGCGTTTTCTCCCATGCACGGTATTTTCGTTGAGCCCGGATCGTCGATGCATCTGGCACAGACACGCCTTGGATGCTTACGGCATTGGGTGGACTTGTTAGGCTGATCTCGTTGATCTCGAAATACCCGCAATTTAAAGCATCCGCTTTCCCATCATCGATCCAATTTTCACGAATGATTTTTGCCTTTATGCTTGCATACAATTCTGGCATCCACGCTGCCCACCACAGGCGTTCCCGATCTGCTAGGTTGATAGATAGGGTATCCGCCGTGCCAGAGAGGTTGTCGGTGTACTCAAACGAGATGAGGTACGGCTGCAGGTCATTCGATATATTCTTGTTGTCATAGAATAGTTCAAATTTGACTCGTCTTGGCTGTGCCACCCGTCGTCACTCCCTCTTCCAAGGAGGCAGATTTGATGTATCCTGCGTCGTGACATTGCCAATGTCGGGAACAACGAGGACGATTCCGGATGAAAAGACTACCGTCTCTCGATGCTTTAAATTGGCTTCAATTAACTGTGGCATGAAGTACTCGCTGCCCATCGTTTTATAAGCGATCCAGTCCCACATGTCTCCTGCATTCGTTGTATATGTTCCGGCCATCAGGAAAACCTCACCGCCCTCTCATTCCTCATGAACCGCTGCATATTCGCCTTAAATTCATGATAGGAGGCTCGGAGCATCAACTCGTTTTCCGCTCGATTTCCGCCTGAAAGGTTTGGTGCGAACTGAAAAACAAACGTTTGATTCCCGGTGCGTGACGACAACGCCTGATTCGCTCTCGACCATAGATTGGAGTCGAGATTACGATTCTGTTGGGCAGTCAATACACGTTCCCCTTTGTGAAGCTCTGCACGGTATCCATCGAACGGGACATAAGGTAGTCCGTTTGCATGGGAACCATTTACCCAACTCCACGCTTTTTCGTACCATGCAGGTTCTGGTCCTGCTGTCATGGTTGCATTTGGACCGCCGTAAACGGGTGTAGTGGTAGGATCTAGGCCAGCAGCTCTCATGCTCTCTATTCGGGCTTCCAGTTTGCTAAAGGGAGTTTCCAGCTTGTTTTCTCCCCACATTCCATCCCAAATACCCTGAATGATAGATTTCCCGACATCATATCCTACGTCTTGGGCGATTGGAATGAGAGGTACAGCTGCCGCTTTGATCAACTCACCGAGCTTCGATGCAATTTCATAAGTGACACGTTGCGTGGCTTCACTCCCTCCGGAGCTCCACCACGTGTTGAACGTATCGTATACATCCGCTACGATAAACTCGATTTTCCCCCAAACATCCAACTTCTTATATTCAGGATTATTGAAAATCGTCTGTAGCTTATTAGATGCAAACTGGACTGACTTCGTAACAGTTCGTCCCATTTCCGCAAAAGCATCTGACCCCAGCTTCGCCAAATCCTGAAACGCTTCTGTTTTGGTCAAATTGTCGATTTCTTTTAACGTTGGTTTCAAAGCGTCTAACGCTTCTACCCCCATTTTGGTCCATGTCAGTTGAAGCTTTTCTACGAGCTGTTCATACATAACAAGACCAGTTGTATCCACATCACTCAACAGCTTGGCATCGATGTTCTGTTTATCTAGCAACTCATTCATGCCCTTGATAATGCCGTCAATTCCCGATTTGGCAAACTTCTTAATGTCTGACCTTGGCATGTTAAAACGCTCAACGATAGACTGAGTATCGCCAATCAATAACTCGTTGAGAGCGATAGCCGCTCCCTGCATCCCCTGTTGTTTATTGATCGTACCCAGCTTCTCGGATATATCAATCAGTCTTTGGACTTGTCGCAGGTCTTTCGTTTTAAACAAAAATGCCTGACCGGATTCAAAGAAGTCCGTCATCCCGAAACGGGATTCAATGGCACGCTTCTCCATCCAGTTGAACAACTGATCTGCTTTCTTTTGGTCCCGGAGCAATGATTGGATGACTTCGATGTTGTATTCTCGATCGGCCGCTTTGCTGACGCTATCCATCATCAAGTCAAAAGCAGATTTCGCAGTCTTTGCTCCGACAGCAATCCCAGCCAGACCAACCCCAACCGTACCAAGATACCCCCCAACAGGTATCAATGCAGCCCCTGCCAACGCAATTTCCCCTATGGAGACTCCCGCAGCAAGTGCGTTTGCCTCCATGGTTTGAAGTTGGCGAGAATAAGCGTTCAGATTGTTTGATTCACTTCTCATTTCTCGATTTAATGCGGCTATGTTCTGTTTAAACTTATCGACCTGTGAGGCTGCTCTCTTTTGTACGTTGGTAAACCGTTGAAGGTCGTTTTGCAGCTTCTGGCTTTCCCGTCTGTACACCTCTTCGCTGATTGCGCCACTTCGGTATTTCCGCTCCAAAGAGGCAAGGCCGCGCTTGGTTTTCTCTATCGCTGCCGACATTTTCGAGTGCAAGGTGGACATGGATTGCAGTTTGCCATTTGCCTTCTCAATAGATGCCTGATACTCGCTGATTTTTTTTCGCATATCCTGCATACGGCGGGAAGCGTTATCGAACGCGCTGGTGAACGATCTGTTCATTTTCCCAGACATCTTGATTGTGAATTCATACAGTTTCCTACCCATCCGTTTCGCCTCCCTCCGTAATTTCCATGGCTGCTGTTACCCATTCATTTAAATCGTTCAAAGTCATGCCAAGGAAAAACTCCATGCTGGTATGCGTGTTCCTCGCCATATTGAGTACAAGTTTCCGTAACTCTCTTATTCCTCCGTCTTCTCTATCTCCTCCATCTCCTTCAAATCCATACCGAGCAAAAAAGCATGCGCCGCCGTTACTGCTCGGTAAAAATCCCGTGCTCCAAGTCTTAATAGATCATGGTAGAGGACTCCGCAAGCTTTTGCGGCAAGCACCGCCCGGAAAGCCGATGATTGCATGTCATTCGGGGAAAATCCACTAATCTGGCGGGCCTCATCAGTAGCATTAATAATATCCGCGCCTGTCAGTTTATCGAAATCAAATGTCAGGGAGGTTATCTCCTTATCGTCTACTTTCAATGGTTTTTCCAATGGCAGTGGTAATTTCATTTTGCAAAACTCCCTTCTATAGTCCAAGCGCTCGGCGCGTATCAGCCAACTGGTCCTTGCCGTTCACTCGATAGATGTAATTTAATTTGTCGAGCTCCAAGATGTTTTTTCCGTCCAATTCTATTTTGATATACGTGATTTCCAACTCTGTACTGCTGTCTGTTGTTGCGTTCTTTTCTAGCTTTCCTAGTTCTCCACTGGTGGTGTGCCCTTGAACGACGATCCGTAGCGCACGGGTTATCGGACGACCAGAACTACGGTCATGTTCTTGCAGAGCTCCACGGCAATCTAGTCGATGGGCACCCAGCTCCAGAAAGTCAAACAATCTATCTGTGATCGAATGCCAATTCAGGATGATTTTTTGAGAGCCGAAGGACCCGACAGAAGATTCAAAGCTGCCGAATACCCCAGCTCCTTTGACTTCCTCTGTGGCAAAAGAAAAGGATGGCAATTGGATATCTGCCACCCCCACAAGGTCTGTTGTATTTTTGTACACCATGAAATCCTTTAACCGATCAGGAATTGCTTTGTTAGCCATTGTTTATCCACCTGCCTTGTATGATTAGGCTGCAAAGAGATTTTGAAGATACGCCACATCAAATTCAAGTTTGAACTCAATGTTTTCAGCCGGTACGGGAGCCGCTAGGAACAACCGATAAGAAACTTTTCCGTCCAGCAACGATGTGACCGGATTATCCGCTGCTCTGAATTCTACACGCCCGCCGAGTATGGAACCTTGCGCTGTCAGTCCATTCAGCCAGATGTTTGTTGAGTCCACAACTGTGTCAATCAACCTTCTGTTTGTTGGATCGTCCACCACTTGCCAATGGGTTAAGATAAGCGTGTTTCCGATCCAATTGAACATCTGACGTACGGGAATGAATCTGTCTTTCACGTCCGTATTGGCTGGATAGACAGATGTGTTGTTTCCCCACAACTTCCATCCACCGACGAAATTGATTGCCGTGACAATCCCCTCACCATTAAGATAGGCTGCTTGATCTACGCCGAGGTTGATTTCGGTATCAGCTTCATTTACGACAGCGTTCGCTTGAATGTTTTTGTTGGAAGGCGATACATATGGAACGTTGCCGTTTTCAGCAATGACTTTGCTATTCAACGCTGCAAATTGCGTAGACAAGTGATAAATCTCGTCGCCCAATTTCGCTTTAAGATAGCAGGCCACTAGGTGTGGGTCGCTGAAATTGTTGTTGTTTTTCCATGCTGGTGCTTCTGTGTAAACGCCAGCTCCTGTTGAAGAAGAATCAATATCGGCAATGGCCATCGCTTTAAACAAACTATTAATGCCAGTAGACTTTGCTTTCATGACAGCTGCAACGGCTGGCTTTTTTGAATGCTTCGGTACTACTATTTGCCCTGGGACTAGTCGATACAACGGGAATATCTTGTTGATCAACTCTAGTCCTGTCACCTTGCCTGTTCCTGAATCGATTCCACCAATGATTTGTGCATCTGTTACGGTGGAAGGCATGAGTTTATCGTAGGATACAGTCAATGAGGTTTGGTTCGCCGGAATATCCCCACCATCCACGCGAGAAATGACAGGATGCCCTGATCCATTGAATACAACTGTATAGTCCTTATTTCGCACCAAAGCATTACCTGCACCAGTGAGTTTTACGACCAGGGTCGAAAGCAGCACGCCGTCAACAGCAATTGTGTATTTACCTGATGAGAGAGTAATTGCGCTGTCCGCCACGTTCTCCTTATGGATGGAAGGATCCAGCACGTTGACAAATACAGCAGGAGCAACGTTAAAAAGCTGAAATTGAGCTTTGATAGCCTCGCATAGTGTATAGTCGTTCCAGTCCGAATGGTATCCAAGAGCCTTTACCGCTTCCTCATAGCTGTAGGCCAGTACCGGCTTATTCACATATGCGGATGGATTGTCTGTCAAATGGATAGGAGCCGTACCGAAATAGACGGGCAATCCGGCTGCAGCTTCAACAGGCGAAAGGACACTCGTACCACTTTCTGAGATAGATACCTGGTGTTTATAGGCCACTATTCTTCAACTCTCTTTCCTGCGGCGTAATCAGCGGTCTGCTGGAAAAAGACGCTCTCCGGTGTTCCATGATCTCTGATCGCCGCTTCTGCTTGGGACAGCTTTTCAACGGGCACGAACATTTTCTTGATGGCTGGACACGCTTCGATGTGCTTGCTCAGATGTTGTGGAATTCCGTCCGTAAATAGCGCGTATCGATGCAGAGTGCCATCACGTAAACTACTCCCGCAGTAAATGACGTGCATTGGTTCTTTTGCAGTCACCTTTGATTCTGCTTTGCTCATTTATAAAATACCTCCCAATCAAATTCGGACTGTACTTGTGGAATCAGTACGTCGAACGTGATGTATGTCGCCCATTCTGGGAATGGTTGCTCGTCTGGTTGCTCTGTTTCGAAAGATTCGTCATCGATCTGAAAGCGATCGTCAATGATCGGATCTCTTTTTAACCCAATCTTTATCCGATTCGCTACATTCAGGCTATCAATCCAGCCGTTTTGTTCGTCTTCGCTGTATGTGATGACGATTACACGAATTTTAACGATGTTTGCCTGCCTCCCGTCGTTCTCTCTCCGAAAACGAACGACAACGGCGGGCAGCTCCGCTTTGATTTCTTGCGGATCAGCTACAGGTGATTGTTTGCTCTCACTCAGAAACCCGCTAACTACCTGTGGTGCTTTGTGATCGTGGCCATCTAGGTTGGTGGGTAGCACAAAATCTTTCACAAGCGTTTCAATACGCTCTTTCAGCTTGTTAACTAGGACAACATTAACCATCTAGCACCCGTCCTATTTCATGCTCGAGACGCTTGTCCAATGTCTCCAGCATTTTATTCTGTATTGATTTTCGTACCTTCTCGTTGTCTAGCATTTGCGGTACAGCAGGCGCATAGAGTCCTTTGATTGGGAACCTCTTCGGTGTCGTTCGTCTGTATACGGAGGCCACATTTCTGACTTTGGCAACAAACGCACCAGGAATCGGAGATTTCCCGCCAGCTCGTAATACTTGGGCCAAGATCGGTTTTTTTCTACCAGGCTGCGGCGATTTCGGCGTGACACGAAAACGAATCAGTGGCATCACATGGCCCTTTGATTCCAGACTGCCGTCCAGATTATTCGCGGATGCTTTTTTGAGCTTCATCGTCTCGCTGACGTCTCTTTTTCGGACAAGGTACGTATCCCTTACCCTGGCAGCCGCTTCCGTTTTCCCGCTGGACAGGGCACGGTTCATTGCCCGTGCCTGTACCTTTGGAATTTGCTTCGGAATATGTGCCAAAAGATTTGCCGCTTCATTCAGTCTCTGTTTGATGGAGTTGTCGAAATCAATCATGGGTTTGAATTCCCTCCAAGACGGATTTCCAAAATGCCCTCAAGATCAGAAGGTGGGGCTACAATTACATACGCTTTTTTGTTTATTTTTAACGTGTGCCCAACTGGTGGAATGAATGTAAAATCGGCTCGGCTCACATAGAGCATTATTTCTTCCGTGTATTCGCGGTCATGGGTCGGGTAGGAGTACGATCGATTCCCCCCACCAATCGCGACAGGCTCAATCAATCCCGTAATCTTCTTCCCATCGATGTCAATTTCATCTGCAAATTCGCATGTATTGAGAAAGACAGTGGCATCCGCCTTTAGTTGGTCCTTGAATGTGCTCATTTGGGCGCGTCTACAATCAATTTGTCCGTATCAAGATTTAAATTAAGCTCTTGATTATCGTCAGAATGCTCGTCCTGTTCCGTATCCTCGCTCGTTATTCCACCAGAGCCTACATCACTATCAGTTTTTATGTCAGGTTCAGTCTCTTCAAACTGCACTACCGCCCCTTCACCGATCAGATGCGCTACATCCTTTTTGTGAGCATTAAAAATGGCGCCCTTCTCATGAAAGACACCATTATGCTTCACTGTTCCAATTTGCACTTGAAATCGCATGATAGTTTCCTCCTACGCGCGCGTTTTGATAACAGACCATGCAGATACGTCAAACGGCTTCGGCAATGGACGGCTCTTCACAATAAGAGATTTCACATCGGTCTCATGGTTGACTGTTACCTTTGTCGCACGAGGCCCTGCTACAGTAACATAGTTGATACTACCTTCTGGGATGAAGGTATTTGCACCGTACAAAAGTTCCCCAATATTTCGTGGCGCGACAATGACCTTTTCGGGGTCGATGTATGGTTTAAGAGACTGCGTTGTGTCATCATAGTACCACGCATCATATCGGTACACATCGAGTCCAAGTTCGGTTAAACGGCCAATGTAAGTATAACCATTTCCATTCTCAATGCTGAGCTGGGGATTGATCGTTCCGAATTGCGCGTATCGCAGGTCCATAAACTTCGTCATGAAATTATCGTCTGCTCGAAGATTAGCCCACGCCTCATCACCAAGGAGGGCGACAGTTGGATTGTATCCAGCCTTTCGAGATTTTCTGACCGCTTCCTCCAAGTCTTCATACTTTTTGGACGTAGTCTGGTTCCATTGGCTTCCGGATGTAAGGTTGATCATGTTGTCAAACCCAAAGTCGATGGTATCAGTACGAACAACCGTTGCGGCATCATCAATGTAACCGGATACTGTTACTTTACCCGTCTGCAGAAGTTCTGCACCCATCAACTCTTCGCGGCGCGTGACCATGTCGGAGAGCTCCAAAAAGTCGCGGTTCATCTGTTGTACAGCCCGCTCATCTGGCGACATACCGCCAAATACCGCTTCCCCAGGCATGCGAGTTTGTAGCATGCTGATGTCAATTGGGGAAGATAGGTTGATAAAAGGTGGCGTATAAATTTTCGTTTCAAATCCATCTCGCTTGATATTAATTGGCATACTGCCTTCTGCAACAAGTGGTGCAACACGTTGGCGGTTTTTGTAGAAATCCACTAGAACATGCTTTGTATCGAAAGTCTCCTCTCCAGGGAAGAACATGTCCCGAAGGAACGTTGTAACTGGCATTCTTCGTTGAAACGAAGGAAGCATGGTTTGTGGTTCGTAGATGCTAATGCCACCACCTGTAACAGTTGCGGCATTTTGCGGACTCATAAAACGTCCTGCGATGGCAGATTGTTTAATTTTCACGGTTGTTTACCCCCGATCAGTTTTGTAATGGATATTGACGGTGCGAAGCTCATCTTTGTGGTTGTCCACTGAATCGCCGGCCGCCACTTTCAGGGCGTCATATCGAAAAACACCCGTTTTATACGCTACTGCGTTTACATCAGCTCCGGTTGTGTCCACGTCCTCAGATAAAACCAATGACGCGATCTGACTTCCGTCTGTTGCTGCTTTGTTTACCAACGCATACTTCCCGTTGGCGGTGATCTTTCCGAGTACGGATCCGCGTTTGAGCTTCCCTTGACCAGCAAGTAATGTCACAGCTGTTGTCATTGCGGACACTTCCGTCCCCGCGAAAAAGGACTGATTATCCACCGTGCCAAATGTAGTAGAAATGTTTGGTGCCATGGTTATTCCTCCTTATCTTTGTAGGCGCTGCATTGAATGTGCATGCGCGAGTTGCTGGAAGACTGCATTCACGTCTTTCAAGTTGTTCAAGTCATACTCTTTTTCCGTGTTTTGTTGTTGTGATTGAGCTGTCACATCAAGAGCTCCAGACGCTTGATTAGCTGCTACTGCCGCATTGAATAGGCCGTTATTGATCATCTTGCCCTCTTGCATAGCCTTGAGAGCAAGATCAGCGGCTGTCATTGGGTTTTCCCCATACTTCGCCTCGTTGACCAAAGCAGGATCGATATTTGCTGCAATAGCGTCAATGGCGCGAAGGCGCTCCCTCTCTTGTGCAGTTGCATCTTGAGTATTTTGTGCCTGATTCGGTACGGGTGGTTGTGGTGCTGCATTTGATGCTGTCGGTGGTTGTGGATCGATTACTTGTGTTTGATTGGTTACTTGCATAAAGCTCGCTCCTTCCGTTTGGAACTTCATAATTTCATTTCGGACACGGTCTATCACCTGTTGGGGAATCATTTCGATGCCTGCATGTGCGACAGCACTAAGCTGATTCGAATCGTCGAACATAATTTCATCGATAAACCCTTTTGCCAATGCTTCTTGTGCCGTCATCCACGTTTCTCGGTTCATGAGGGTACTCAATTCGTTCTGAGACAACCCTGTTTTTAGCCGGTATGCATTCGCAATGGACTTATCGACCGCTTGGAGAAAATCCGCTGTGTGCCGATGCTCCCACTTATCTCCCTGAGTCCGAGTCTTTGCGTTGTGAATCATGAATTGCGCCGTTGGTGACATTCTGACCTTCTTTCCACCCATGGACGCGACAGAAGCAGCACTAGCTGCCACGCCAACGATTTGGACGTCAACACCAGCTGGATGGCTTTTCAACATGGTATAGATTTCACTGCCCGAATAAACATCACCACCACCTGAGTTGATAATGACCTCAAGATCATCGCCGTTTGCTTCCGCAATAGCTTTCGATATTTTCCCAGGGCTTGTTGCATCCATTTCAAACAAGTCGTAAATCCATTGATGGTCATTCGGTATGATTACGCCTCTAACTTCAATCCGTTTTGGCATTTTGTTTGTCACCTCCTTTCATGCCCGGAATATGTGCTTGCGGCAGATCACGACGTGCCTCCCACTCGCGCGTCAGCACGTCAATATTGCTATCCCAATCCATCCCTGTGAGCTCCGCCGTTTCCCGTTCGTGCGTGCTAAATCCGTTGTTGATTCGCTTCACGGCAGCATCTACTTCTTTCTCAGGGTCGATTTGACCAGGACTCGGTCCAATCCAAATAGCTTGGCTCCATAGCTTTCGCATAACCGGATCGCTAAAGAATCCAGGTGCCTTAATACGTCCAGTTGCCACGGCTTCAAACAACCACGTCTCGTAGGTCGGCTGACAGAAATCATGAGAGAACCAATCACGGCGGTCCCGGAAGGATCTCCACGCTTGCAAGAGTGCAGCTCGACTCGCTGAATAGCTACTGTTGAATACCGAAAGCAACACTTCATACGGCATGTCCAACGCCGCGCCTGCTAACTGCGCCATGGTCTTTGTAAACGAATCAAAGCCAGCATTCGGATGCGTAGGATCGCCAAAGGTCACTTCCTCGCCTTCTGCCAACATGTTGATGGTTCCCGGCCCCAACTCGTAACTGGAGAGCCGTTCCTCTGGCGACAGTTTCAATTGCTCACTTTCAGGAATGGGATTGGTAAATGGTATCTCGTTTTTTGCTCCCTCTTTTCTTGTAATAAAGGCAGCGAAAAAACTATTGATGATCGCCGCTGCAATCTCTGCCTCGGCATAACGGTCCATTTGTTTGACTTGCTCGATGACAGGTGCAAGATACGGTACACCGCGATATTGCTCTGCCCTCTCCGCATCCATCACAAAAAGCACGTTAGGTAATCCGGAAACCGGATTCTGTGCCTCAACGCGCGCCCATTGTGTTATATGCCCTTGTGGAATCGTACTGTTTGGGTGTTTATTGCTTATCCAGTAAGCGATCACTTTACCATTCGGGTCTGTCTCGATTCCATTTCGGATAGTACGGCCATCTGATAGCTCCACATATTCTGACGGTGAGAACCCCTCGGTAGTAAGGATTGGCGAGTATCCTTGCGTATGATTCGGATTGTTGAGCCTGTCCCCTTCAATGAGGTGGAGCCGCATACGATACGGATTTAGCCGCTCTGCGGCATCCGCATATTTCATAACAGCAAGGGAATCACCGTTCAGCAGCCATCCGGTCAACATGATCCGTTGTGCATCGTAGAAGTCATTCAGCCCGGTGTTATCGATCTTGGATGATGCCCAAAGGTTAAATTCGAATTTTGTACGATCTTCCCACTCTTTTGCCTGTTCTGCCGTAATGCCAAGCATCCGGTAATTGAGTTGACATTTGAGTGTGAGTCCCGAACCGACGATGTTTGACTGATTCTTCTTTATGGCCCCTGTAGCAAGTCCGCCACCCATGTAAAGGTCACGGCTACGTTCACGTAGCACAGCAAGGTTTTGCCCGATGTCCTCTTGCGGACTTTTGCTATCGCTGTGCCAGCCTTTCATTGAGTTTTTTCTCCGACTGGCCCCGTTATTCGAATAACCACTATTCGTAGCCTTCCGAAATGCCGATAGCTTTGCGCGATTCACTTCTCGCTTTAACGCCATAGTTGGTGATATCCATTCAATTGTTTTGTCTATGAACTTCACAAATTACTCACCCCCCTTACAAGTCTCGATAGATGACTCGAAATGCCTTACGCTTTGATGGACTCTCACCCGTTGTTAGTGCATTTTCCAGTTCGTTTTTCCGATCTTGTAGCTTCTCGATCTCATCCTTAATGAGTTTCAAGTCGCCGCGACGCAAATTCCTGGACCCGATCCGGTACTCCTGTGCGCCTGTCAAAATGGCTGTCTCTGCCTCGTAGTATTTACTCAGGCGGTCCTTAACAATTTCTAATTCATCTTGTATCCTTTTCTGCTGCTGTGGATCATAAGTCAAATCCTACACCCCCTCACCAAAGTTTTGAGCGCTTGACGAGCTGCTTTGCTTGCTGACCTGATATTTGTTTTGCTGCAGCTGTATGTTTTACGGGAGGATCAGTTTCTCGCAAGCGTTTTTCGAGTGCTTCATAGTCTGGTTTCAGCAAACGCAACGCGGCGAGACCATAGACCCGTAAATCCAGCGGCTCATTCCTCTTGTCTTTGGCGACATTTTCCCAAACCATGACGGTTTGGCCGTTCTTTTTCCGAAACACTTGCCGCTCAGAAACAAGACCTTTGAAATAAATCTGATCATATCCGCGTGCCTCCTCAATCGGGAAATGAAAATAGTGTGGACCAGGTTCCGCGATATGCAACCGCTGCATGATCGTCGTTTTTCCTGAATCCACACCAAGGAGGATAAGCGGAATCTTGTATTTGTTGTTTTTGGAGACCTTCCGGATTAACTCAAGACCTGATCCACCTTCACCTTTGATGGGGAATACACGGCTTTGGAGTCTCTGCCCACAGTATTTATAGACTTCATCGGTGTAATGACCGCCTGAATCAACAAAGGTACACGCTACAATCAGTCCCGCACCATTGGCGAATTTCCAGACTCGTTCCCGCTTATCATCGAGCTCTCTCCATGTTTGCGGATTGTCTGGCTTTCCCCAGATAACTCCTTTTTCGATTCCCCAAGACTCTTCTTCTTTGCCCCAGCCGACAACTTCGTACTCTAATCGATCATTCTGGGTATCGACTGCCATTGTAAGGATGAGAACGCCGTTCGGTAGTTCTGCATCGTAGCTTTCTCGCCGTTCCAGGAGAATGTTTTCGTCCTGAATATCACCGCGATCCTCCCATGTTTCGCTTAATAACGTATTGACGAAAACCTGCATCTGCTCGGGATTTCCTTTTTTCAACTCTTCCTGTGCGATCAAAAAGGCATCGATCATTTCTTGCCAGCGTGTCCATGGAGACGCTAACGCGTTCATGTGGAATCCCTTTACTTTTCGTTCCGGGAATTCATGTATCCATTCACCTTTTCCGGCAATCTGCTGTTTCTTCCAATCGATTTCAGGGGAATCAAAGCCACAATGCAAGCAGCGCATCGATACGCTATCGAAAATGATCCGATTCCACTCCAAGGGTTGAAGTGCCTCACACTTCGGACATGGAAGATGCCATTCACCTTTCGAAGAGTTATTGTATAACTGCTCGATCCGCGAATGGCCCTTAATTGTCGGCGTAGAAGCAACTACAATTTTTCTATTGTGGAAAGTGGCCGTCCGTCTTCTTGCCAAGTCCAACGCGTCACCCTCAGAAGTCGCCTCGAAACGGTCTAATTCATCGACCAGCAATATCCTGATCGGACGGCTCGCCAGGGAAGCCGGGGAATTACTACCCACAATGGTGATATGACCGCCTGGGAATGATTTGTGCAAGATGGTATTTCCTGAATCTTTGGCTTTCGAATCAGCTACCTTTTTAGTCAGAACTGGCGTATCGCGTATCATTGTGCTTAGTCGATCTTTTGAAAAGCTTTTTCCCATATCTAGTGTGGGGACAACCAACATCATGG
Source organism: Brevibacillus brevis (assembly GCF_900637055.1). Classification (NCBI taxonomy): domain Bacteria; kingdom Bacillati; phylum Bacillota; class Bacilli; order Caryophanales; family Paenibacillaceae; genus Brevibacillus; species Brevibacillus brevis. The sequence continues at coordinate 950,428 of NZ_LR134338.1, read as the reverse complement.
GGGACGGGTCTTGATCAATGTAGTAACCGATGATGTTTTCTTGGGATAGCGTTTTACCAACCTGTGATCCCATCATGAAAACGACTTCTTCCACTTCTGGATGACTAACTGCATCCATCATGCACTTTTGATATGGGGCCCGATCGCTTCTGTACTTCCCGGCCTCGGCTGCCGATTCAGGAGACAGATATCGGTAGGCATCTGCCCACTCAGTAATTGTCAAATCGGTTGGAGGAGAAACGATTTGGGCGATAGCCTGGTAAAGCTTACGATGTTTCTGGTTCATGCTCTTCACCAGTTGGCTCGACCGTGCCCTTTTCAGCAAAGTTGGTATAGTGATCGGCCAGTTCTTGCAATGCTTCATTAATCTCTTTTTTCAATATCCCCACGATTACCGGCATTTCTGTTTCAAATTGGAGCAACGGAGATACTTTCGATGGAATCGTGAGGCAACGCGCTTTAAATAGACCGACCATCCGCTCCATAATCTTAACTACTTCATCCACCTGAATGAGCGACAATTCTTTTTCTGCCAGATCAAGCTCAGCAATTTTCCGCTTGGCTCGTTCGTGCAGCGCTTTTTCTTCGTTGTAATCGATGTCTGTATTATCGCTAAGATGCTGCACGTATTTGATGTACCGCTGAACGTTGTCGGCTAGATCGTATTTTCCTCTGCTGATCTGTTCAAGGACACCATCCCGGGTGAGCGTATTTACCCATTTGGGGGTTTTTCCGATCACATCAGCAAGCTGCTGTGTGCCCACAATCATATCCATGAGTTCTCTCCTTTCTTTCGGAAGTAAAAAAACAAATCGCTTCCTCTTCTTGACCCAATGCAGTTCGGGACAGTAGATGAAGCGATTTTTTCAGTAGTAGCAACGATCAGTGAATAGGAAGTGACTTTAAAATTTTGAGTCTAGCTGCATTTCGGGGCTCGATCGACCCGCATGGTATCAGGCAGGCTGGAAGTACCTATTGACACGCAATTTTACTGATCTGACCAGGCTTCTCCAAGGCTTGCATTGACCCACCATTTCAATGGCTCCATGTTGCCAACCTCAGCTTGCTCCTTTGCCTTATGGAATTCCTCTATGATCGTCGTCCAACGTTTCCATGGTGAAGCTAACTCGTTGAGATGGAAACCGCGAACCTTGAGAGTAACAGATCGAGCAATCCATTTCCCTGCCGTCTGCCGGGTCTTCCATGTTGATTCATCGAACCGCGAACCGCAGTATTTGCATGCCATGGTTGCATCTTCAACATAAATTCTTCCCCACTCTAATGGCTGGTGCTTGTCACAGTCTGGACATGGTAGACACCATTGTTCTTTCGTAGAGTTTTCGTAAGCTCTCTCGATTCGACTAGTGCTTTTGCCCGTTGGAGTAGAGACATAAACCTTTTTCCGATCTCGGAAGGTTGTCGTTCTTTTTTCAGCCATACATAAAGGGTCACCCTCAGCCGAAATTGGGTAACGATCAATCTCATCTGCCAATAGAACTCGAATCGGCCGACTTGCTAAACTTGATGCTGAGTTTGCTCCAGTGATTGTGATATGTCCACCATGAAATGTTTTATGAAGAACTGTGTTTCTGCTGCCCTTATCGTCCAGTTTGTCACTGAGCACCTGCGTATCACGCAACATGGGAGCAAGCCGGTTCTCTGAAAATGCTTGGGCCATTTCCAATGTCGGCTGAACCACCATGATGGGGGCAGGATCATTGTCCATGTAATAACCGATTGCATTTAGCAGCATCTCTGTCATGCCCATCATGGCAGATGACATCACGACTACTGACTCCACACTCTGATCGGTAATAGCATCTAGGATTTCACGTTGATAGGGGACGCGATCAGTTCGCCATTGACCTGTTTCCACTGATGATTCGGGGGACAATTTCCTGTAACGATCTGCCCATTCTGATAATTTTAGTCCGTTTATAACCACGATCATCACCTTCGTTTTTGAGTTATGCATGCAAAAAGCCACCCGATAGACCGGATGGCTCCCACGTTTCGCTGTTTATAATTTTTCGATGCTACCATAATATCACGGAACGACTGACGCCGAAATGACACGAAATTGACGTGCAATTGACTTAGGCGAATTCGATAGCATCCACTCCAAAAACCAGTACGGACAAGGTTTTAGAGGCTTCGTTTATGTCTCTGTACACGGTTCTCGTTTCGATAAAGTGACATTTTGCAACCTGTTCAGCCGTCATTTTTTCATCAGAGATATACATGGCATGGATGATTTGATACCTTCGCCAATCTTCCGGATGTTCAGACGTCAAGCACATCGATTCGTATACAGTAAGCATCCTCTGGACGAACTTGACCATAACCATCGTCCGTTGCGTGCTTCGCTTGATGGATTCTAGCGCTAACTCCTGAGTGTGCAGACTCTCCATGGCTTCCGCATAATCATGGGCAGTAACTTTGACTTTCTCCTTAGCTCCTTCCACATGGCTCACAAATGATCGATAATGCTTTAGGAGGAGCTTGGTATTGCGTAGCCGCCAATCCCGTTTCTCTTTCTGCTGCTTTTGTTTTTCTTTCTCAAGAAATTCTATCGCTGCCTTAACCGCAGTTTCAGCCGACAGCTTGGTTACTTCTTCCGCAAGTCTTTGATTCAAGCCGACCACCTCCACAATGATGCTATTTCAACGGGCTTTTGATTCTTTCGTGATGTGGCTTGTGGTTCTCCACCCAAAGACGATCCGCTTTGAAGTAGTTTCCGAAATCGTCCTGTTCAGGGAATCCTCCTTGCGTAGCGTCCCGTCTGGCATGCTTGGTATTGCATGCTGGGCAATACACGGACAACTGCGATTCCTTCACGAACACTTTTTTTCGTTGACCGCATTTTGCATTTTTGCAATAAACATACGTCTGATAGTGCGGTTCCCCATTGATGTTACGAATGCTCGGATATTCCTTGGTTGGATCAATAAGTGACTTTTCAATCGGGATGGCCATATGAGGTTGGCTCTCCTTAGCGATAAGAGGATTATCCGATCCATCTACCCAGGTCGCGCCTTCTTTCACTTCCAGTCCAAGAAGTGGACCTAACTTTTCTCCAAGAGACTGAGATAGAGTATGTTCGCCATTTATAAATGGCAGTTGCCGTTGTCCCTTCACCTGCTTGTCCACTTCCTCAGAGTCTTTCGGCATCGCAATAACCTTCGGGATATCTTTCAGCTCAACGGCGGCTTGACCTTTCGTCACTGGCTCAGAAACAATCGGTCCAAAGCTCACGCTTTTCTGTATTGGCTTTGCTGCTTCTTTCAGCTCGTATCCCAAGTACCCAAACATCCCCTGAATGATGTTTAACACCTGCAGGTTATTGGCTTTAGACAACTCAAGCTCCACGCGTTTTTGTCCTTCGGAAACATACAATTTTACACTCATCGTACAATCCTCCTAATTTCGATTTATGCCTCTTATGTTAAATAGCGATCCTCATAGCCTTTAGGAAAACTATGCACATAGCGTATGGTGCAGAATCAGATGCTATTGGTCCATAATTTCTCCATTCCCGTTCGTCCCAAGCACCAGCTTCATACCATCCATGAGGATCAGCTTCAAATTTCAAGTAAACATCTTGCTTCTTTATCGCTTCCTCCACCAGCACGCCCATGCCTTCCCATTTGGTGGAGAAGTGAGGTATTTCACGCCACGCACCCTCCTTGAGGTAAATGTCGATGTGTTCATCGACTTCCCATCCCAGCCCCACTGCCACCTGCTTGTCTAACTCACGTCCTGCTTGCATCCTGTTTCCCTCCCCAATTCCAGAGTCCTTGCTGACCCTTGGCCGGTACCGGATCGGCTAATAGCTGGACTTCGGTCATCTCCCAGGCATAACGGCCACGAGAATAATCACCAAATGCAAATTCATTTCCATCGATTGATTTGGTTGCTTCATCGCTTACCAGCTGCACATAATCGGATAGCCCGAATGGGTTTGTTTTGTAGCATGCAGCTAGAATGGATGTCGCTACTACCGCGCCTACCGGCAGGTTTTCAGCCGTATATCCGTGTTTAGCCAACACACTACGGAAAGGCTCCTCCAAGCAAATCTCCTTGTCCACTTTCTTTGCGGCATGGATCGCTATTGGACCTCGATACCTTGTTGACCAGCTGCGTGTTTCGAATCGTTTTTCACCGAGAGCAATCAATGTCGCAAACGGCTGGTGTATGGTGATGGATTTCAACGGTTTTCCCTCCCTGAGTACAAACGTAATGTTGGTGTTAAACACCGCACATGCCCTCGCACTCGTTAATGAAATCATTGATTAGATCCATTTGCTTACCTTCCAATCGAGCCTTGAAATCAATTTGATCTAGCGGAATCAATGATCGATGCAAGAAAGGTACATTGTTCAGTTGCCTCAACCCGTTTTTTTGGATTTCTCGTTCAAATTCAACTGCTTGTCGAAAGGACTCTGGATCACTTTCCTGCATATCCAGCCACATCTTATCGTTATGAAATGGGCAACCAATGCAACTTGACTTCGGGGGCCTTGGATATCCATTCTCGTTCATCCATAATAGGCAATCACCGCGACTCATATTTTTTTCAATTAACGGGTAGTACATCGTCTCCCATTTATGGCGACCTGGCTTCATTCGCTGAAATTCGTCCGTGCTGATCCCCATCCATTTTGTGATTTGATGCTTCATCCGTTCTCCCTTTTGGTATCCAAGCAATTCTCGAATCTTGTTGTTAACAACATTGATCTTATATTCTTCGGTGCATTGCCTCCTAATGATGGATGCTCTGCCGTCACTCCCCTTAACAAAGAATGGCATGTTTACAGACCGTGACTGCTCCTTTGAAGCGCGGAGCAAATCCTCACGAATATCTCCCCTAGTTGCAATATGGACAGGGATTCCCATCTTTTTCACTTTTGCCTTGAGCCAAAAGAAGTGGTACATCACCCCTGCCGGCTCCCATCCTGTATCCGCAAAAACCGCGAAATCAGGTTTGGAATCAAACTCACTATGTGCTGCCATCAGAAGCATTGTCGTGCTCTGTACCCCTGCCCCCAAGCTTAAAACTTGCATGGTTTCCCCTCCTGTTTTACATAATTGATCTTGTGTGCCCTGTTTTTTTGTCCTATCCTCCCGCGTTACGCTCCTAGAAAAAGGAGGTTGTTGTCGTATGGAGAGGTCGTTTTACTATGTCGTTACTTGGAGTGAAACAAATGCAATAGTTAGGGTTTTATCCGATCGCTTTATTCCGTTTGCGTTGGTGCAATCGAAGCAGCTAAATATTCCGCCGAATCATATTGCTATTGTTTTTCCAGACCTTGCTGTTCGAGTTTACGTCGTGGTCCGTAAGTTGTTTGGTAGGGACGGCCGAGCCTATCCAGCAAAATAACCGTTTATCCTTTTGCTTTGAGACTGTTTTCATACACTTCTTCAAGCCAGTTAATTAGCATGAGCATTTGTTTGATGGCCAGTCGATTATCTTGATACTTCTTGCTTATGGCTGCGCTTGAATCGGTTACCCATGCCCAGAACTGTTCATCATGCATACCGTATTTGGCAGCTGCTTGGTTTGCCTGATTGATCCAGTTAACAACATCGTCGTAAAAGGCTTTGTAATCCATAGGCTATAACTCTTCGATTCGGACATAGATTCCTGGTAGCTTGGCCCAAAACTTTTCGATGATCTCACTAGCCACAATGGCGTCATCAGTCCAATATCCCAAATCAGTCATGATGTCGAACGGAAGTTTGTTCAAATTGTGAGTATCTGGCTTGGTTGTCTTCCACTCTCCGTCGTAATGCTTGCTTCCTTCTGGAATCGGAAATAGCCACTTGACGATCACTCGTAGAGCTCCAGTATATTTTTGCTTTGGTACATGCTGCCCGAGATAAGCTGTCAGCTTTGCCCGCGCCGCTTTCAGATCGTCAGGCTCATAAAAGACCGGCTTACCGTTCAAAACGGTCACCTTCTTCTCTTGGTGTGTAGCGGTCGGGGGAATCATCGACATAAAAAATTCAGTCGCCATTTTACCACTTCCATTTTTTAACTTTTTGAATTCTCAGGGAAAATTTTTATTAGTCAAGGAACAGGGGAGGGAGGTGTGGTGGGCAGAGCTTAAGCCCACCTCACTTCCCCCTTGACCTTTAGGGAAAGGGAAATTTACCTATTACGTAGTAATAGGGTTTTTCCTTCCCTCGGAAATTCTCGAAAATCATCGAGTTTTTCCCTCTCAGGGAAAGGAAGGAAAACTTCGAGTTTTTCCCTATGAAGGAAAGGGAAATTTATCGAGAATTTCCCTTATAGGGAAGGAGAGTAGGGAAGGAAATTTTTCGAGAATTTCCCTACCCTTTCTTTCCTACTACTCCGTCATCCACCCAAAAACCACCGTGCTCTTTGATACGATTTCGTGCCGTTTTTTCGGTGACACCCATATATTCGGCAATGGCTTTAATCGTTATTTTTTCGTCTATGGAGCAAGCTTCGTATGCCGTTTCGAGCGCTTCCTTCTGTTCTTTCTTTTTGGCATCTGGACTCTTCTTCATTGTGAAATTCTTCTTCCAAGCCGGTGCATCGCCTTCCGGTTGAATGTCCTTCAAGCTACCAACGTCATCGACCCGATGAATGGGGTATTGGAACCACATATTGACTGGATCGAACTTCGGATATTCCCTGAGCGTACCCTCAACGCGCCAGGCAGAGCGTTTACTGACGCTTCTAACCACCTGCTTTATCGTTTCCTTGGCTGCTTCCATCTGCCCCGGAATCGCACGTTTGGCGTGATCCTCCATAGCCTTTGCGCTCAGTAGATCGTCTTGAGAGATATGCTCATCCAAGTAGTCAAAATTGAATTTTTCAAAGAGCTGTTGATAGACGGCACAAACGGCTTTGTTCTCTTCTTGCTTTAATAGAGCTTCGGTTACTTCCAGCTCCACCAGGTCAATCAGCGCGTCCGGGTCGCGGGCAAAAACTCCGCTGCCGCTTGCCCTGTCCATCGACTTTTTGCCGCCTTGTGACCCCTTCGAATGATGGTGACAATAGATGACGCTTGCCCCGAGCTCCGTAGCGATCTTATCGAACTGGTTCGTGAAATGGGCCATTTGGTCTGCGCTGTTCTCGTCGCCTGTCAGGACCTTGTAAATCGGGTCGATAATAACCGCGATATAATTTTTCTTGGCCGCGCGCCGGATCAATTTGGGAGCCAGCTTATCCATTGGTACGGATTTACCGCGCAAATTCCATATATCGATCTTATCGATGTTTCGCGGCTGCAGACCTAACTCTTGGTACACGTTTTTGAATCGATCTAAGGCGCTGGCGCTGTCTAGCTCCAGATTGACGTATAGCACCTTACCCTGCGTGCATTGCCATCCTAGCCACTTGATGCCCTCTGCGATAGCGATACTAAGCTGAATCTGCAAAAACGATTTACCAGCCTTTGACGGCCCAGCCATCAGCATTTTATGGCCTTGCCTGAGCACACCCTCTATTAGCGGTGGAGCCAGTGGAGGCATGTTGTCCCAATAACTCGCCAGGCTCTCCGGGTCAGGAAGATCGTCGTTAATTCCCTCAATCCATTCATTCCATTCAGCCCAACTGCTTTTTCCAATGTGTGTGTCTACAATGAACTGCTTTTTCCCGTTCCTCTCGATGCCAGGCATGCGGGAGAGTCTGGAAGGGTTGCGGTTTTGATTGTCGATGCTAAGACCATTCTTTTTGCACACGTTGTACAAGTAATCTACGCGCTTCCGGTATTCGTCATAGCTAACAGCATCGATGCGAACGATCGCGTGAAGACTCTTCCCGCCGCTATACACGAGAACAGCGATTGGCAGCTCCAGCTCACGCATAATTGCATGCTGCTTTTCAATGTCCATCGTGTCTGACTCGACCAAGGCGTACCGGAATTCGGACACATTCTCGTTCTTCACGCCCTTGCCGTCAAGCGGATTGAATCGTATCCAGGCTCCTGCTTCTGGATTGTAGTCACCCAGCACGGACCCGATATCACCATTGCATTGATTCAGTAATTGAATCAGCTCGCCAGCTGTCCGGTCCCAAGCCCCTTTTGTGGGCTTATATTCCCCCTGATCGTCTTGCCATGTTTCAGTAACATAACCAACGTTTTCAGATGCCTCGAACAGTGTCGAGAGATACGTGGTGAGCTGCTGTACTGGATTCCAGACGGCTGGCTCGTGGATTTCTTTGCCTTCGATCCAGTTTTTATCGACCACTACATAATCGCCGGCAATTTCATCGTCCCAACCAAGCTCCCGGTCTTCTGTTCCAGAACGCGGCAACCAGCCGTTGTCCTTCGCCATTTGTGTGATCGTCGCGCCAGTGATTGGCTTCCCACCAGTTCCCTCAAATGTTGTCCACTTCTTGAAGCATTCGCCGGGATGGTAACGGGCCATGTCCCGCTTGCTCCATTCATCCCAATCGCTGGCCGTATAGCCCTCATATTTGAGAGCCATGCCAACGTTGAGCCATTCCTGATAGGTAAGATAGGCCGGGTCAATATAAGCCAGCAGCGCAACGATATCAAATTTATGTTCCATAGGCTTCGCAACCCTTTCTGTCATCTCACATAGACATTTGCAACTGACCCTCTTGCTGCTTGTATCTCTCAAACGCCAATGAATTTCCCGATCCGGTGCATAATTCGGGCAAGTTGGCTCTAACTAGCGCTTCCGCAAAAGGTGGTGGAACAGAGTTTCCGCACCGTGCCACTTGTGCTGATTTAGGATACAACTTGCCGTCTGCGTCACGATCAATAATGTATGTGTTAGGGAAGCCTTGGGCGGCGAACAATTCGTGTGGCTCCAGCATACGCATACCGATGTCGACTATCTGATAATCTTGTCCGTGAATGGTCACCAATCCGAATCGGTCCCGGGTCGTTACTGTACCTAATGGTTCGTCTGCCTTCTGCCCAACGCTGCTGCCATAGTAGGCCATCAAAAAAGCTCTGACCTCCCCAAAGTGGTTCCCGCCTGCTGTAATTGTCTGCAACGGTTCGGTGGCTGGATGTCCGATGTTTGTCCCACGCATCTTCACAAGATGACTCGTTACAAGTGCAGACTTTCCGCCGCCGCTGGCTGTTATCGTCCCAGCCGGCACATCGGCAGCATGTCCTACCGATTGTCCAAACTGTCGGGATAGAAAAGCAGTGACCATTCCCATCGCGTGAGCTGCTCCTGCTGGTCGTTTGCTACCTGCACCAGAGGTAACTGTGTGTAATGGTTCATCTACTCCATGGCCTGTTGCCCCAGTGCGAAACTTAGTAATGTGGGGAACTGCGATTAATTCTGCCGTCGCCAGACCAAATTTATTTCCACCTGCTGTTATCGTTCCGATTGGTTTTGCAATATCAAGCACGCGAGGCTGTTGACCTTCCCGCTCTCCGTATCCCATCTGGATGAGTGCTGGACTAATTAGCATATGGTGACCGCCTGTGGTGACTGTTCTAAGAGGCTCATCTACCGAGCTTCCTGGATGCCCTGATGTATTGACCCCCAATACTGGCGTCACGAGTAAATGTTCAGCTTTTGTTGTAATTGTCGTAAGTGGTTCTTCCACTTCATACTGCATACGATCACCGCCAAACCCGGTCTGTCCAATACGAGCGATAAAAGGAGTAACAACACCCCACCCGTTTTTTGCTGTAATGGTCTGCATCGGCTCGCTGATCTGTTGCCCACGGAATTGCTCTCCCTGATGATTGACCTTTACGATAAAGGGACTCGGGTTATTAATCACAAAACGCTGGATTCCACGTGCGATCCGACGCAATGTATTCTCTGCCAGAGGCTTTCTCCGTTCAAAAATGGACGGGCATGGCAACGACCAATCAATGATCTCCGCTGCGGTCCGCCAGGGCAGTAGCTTTCCAGATTTGACTTCTGCACTCTCTGGATCTCCGTGAGTCGGTTCCGGCCATACAATCGGGCGTCCATCGCACCGAGCAATCAGAAAGAAGCGTTTCCTAATCGTTGGCGCGCCGTAGTCGCATGCCCGCAACTCTCTGTGGTCAACCTGGTATCCTTGACGTTTTAGCGCATTGATGAAAGCATTGAACTCGCGGCCTTTGTTTTTCGGGTCTGGCATACCGTCTTTTAACAACGGCCCCCACGTCTTAAACTCTTCAACGTTCTCCAGCATGATTACCCGGGGTCTTACCGTTGCCGCCCAACGTAGGGCCACCCATGCCAAACCTCGGATTCCTTTCTCTTTCGGCTTACCGCCCTTTGCTTTACTGAAATGCTTACAGTCTGGACTCAACCAACAAAGCCCCACAGGGCGCCCCCGTGTAACTTCACGTGGGTCAACGTCCCAAACTGACTCGCAGTAATGTTCTGTCTCAGGGTGGTTTGCCAGATGCATGGCAATGGCTGCTGGATCATGATTGATTGCTATATCTACAGAGCGTCCGAACGCAAGTTCCATGCCCACACTTGCCCCGCCGCCACCCGCGAAATTATCAACTGCAATTTCCTGCATCCTATTACTCCCCCATCACTGAATCGAACGCCTTTTTATTCCGGGTATTGCTTCGGTGTACCCGGCTAGCTCTAGCCGTATGCCTTTGTAGAACTGAACCCTATAATTCATAGCGTTTATTGCACATTGAAAAATCTATTTTTCTTAACCCAGTCCAATCCATCAGGAGTATTGAAAAACTCCTCCGCCTTTTTGCAATGATCGATACGCTTTACGTAGCCCATTTTCTGCAATTCATTAACACTGACATAACCGAAGAATCTATCATCTTTATCATGAATCTCGTAAATCTTTCTTGGCCCAATAGTCGCCCAGGCTGCTATGGTCAGATTTAGCAAAGGCTTATCATTTTCATCCACTTCAATACTCCATCCGCATTTGCAACTGCGTTTGAAAATATCGTCTTCAATGAGCAAAGTCCCTTCACCATTACCAACTTTGTCGTTACCGCATTCCTTACAATTTGCATACTTGCGCATCAATTGAACAGATTTAAGAGCGTTCATATTATCCTCCTCTTGTCTACTCCCCACGGTACTCTTTGGGATTTATGCCGTCCGGCAAACGCCATCCATTAGCTGCGATACGATCGATCAGACGCTTTGCATTGTCGAATGACCAAGTGCCAACATGCTCGAATCCTCGTTGCTCCAGGAACCGGATTTGCTTCGGCGTGGTCAACCCTTCCTCACGCCGTTTGTCCAAGCGCTCCAGCAGCTTCGTAGCTTTACCGGCGTTATGGATGTCATCTGGCAAAATGCCCAACTTCTCCAGCGTCTTGATTTGCTGATCACTCGGCGGTGCCATTTCCCAGCCAAACGATGGAACATAACTAGCTAGATCCTCCGCTTGGATACTCATTTCAAATTGCAATGGATCGACCAGTTTGCGCTTCCGTTTCTTCATTTCTTCAAGTTGCTTGGCGAGAGCTTCCTCACGCTGCGCAATCACATCTTCCACAGCTTGCTTTTCGACATCTTCCAGATCGAGCGCAATTCCGGCTTCCTCAATCTGTTTGGTCATGGCCTTGGCGATTTCCTCATTCTCAGCAATTAAATGCGCTGGATGGCAGAGCTCGTGCCGCTCGGTATGCCACAGGAAATCCAACAACAATAAATCAGTTTTTCCAGGATGTAGTCGGGTACCGCGCCCGACCATCTGGCTGTATAAGCTGCGAACTTTTGTTGGCCGCAAGACAACGACACAATCAACGCTTGGGCAGTCCCAGCCCTCTGTTAGCAGCATGGAGTTGCATAGGACGTTATATTTGTCCCGATCAAAGTCTTCCAAAATTTGCGCTCGATCTTGTGAATCGCCGTTTACCTCTGCAGCCTTGAATCCAAACGAATTCAAAATATTGGCAAATTTTTGACTTGTTTTCACCAACGGAAGGAATACCACAATTTTTCTGTCCTGCGCCACTCGCCACATTTCCGCCGCTATCGATTCCAGATACGGGTCCAGGGCTGTTCCCAAGTCGCTTGATTTGAAGTCACCAGCCTGCTGACCAACTGCTGTTAAGTCCAGTTGTAAAGGGATAGTCATAGCCTTGATCGGGCTGAGATACCCACCCTTGATAGCCTTCGGCAGCGTGTATTCATAGGCCAAGCTCTGGAAATAGCTTCCGAGATTGCGCATGTCTCCACGGTCCGGTGTAGCAGTCACGCCTAAGACATTTGCTGAATCGAAATATTTCAGAACACGTTGATAGCTCTCTGATAAGCAATGATGTGCTTCGTCAATGATGATCGAGTCGAAGAATTGACGATCAAACTTTTCCAGGCGCTTTTCACGCATCATTGTTTGCACGCTGCCAACCACAACACGGAACCAACTTCCGACTGACGTTTCCTCGGCTTGTTCCCTAGCACATTTCAGACCAGTAGATTTTTCAAGCTTGTCAGCTGCCTGATCTAGCAGCTCGCCTCGGTGGGCCAGGACGAGCACGCGCTCGCCCAGCCTTACCCGATCTTCGATGACCTTCGAAAACACGATTGTCTTGCCGCAACCAGTCGGAAGGACCAAAAGCGTTCTTTTCACGCCGTTTTCCCATTCAGATTGAATGGAATCCCGCGCCTCCTGTTGGTAAGGTCGTAAATTCATCGTTTCATTACCTCCACGTTCCCGCCAGAAATACGGTGCTGCGGCCCAACCATCGACGTCGGAATTAAGTTCCCACGGCATACCGGGCATTTCCCATCTGGCGTGTCATGTTCCCACTTTAGTCCGCACCCTGGTAAATCCCGCCACTTTTTGAAAAGCCCATATGCAGGCTTACCAATGCAAGTAAAGCGTTCGTCTTGAATCAATACTGTTTCAGACATACGCCCCTCCTAAAACTGGCCAGGAGTAAATCCGCCACCTTGCTGCTGTCCGCCTGTCGGAAACGGTGCTTGATACTGCTGTTGTTGTTGCTGATATTGTTGTTGCTGTTGATACTGATTTTGTTGCTGGTATTGCGGTTGCGTTGGCTGTTGTTGCTGCTGTCCGAATACCTCCTCATATGGATAAAAGGACTTTACCTGGTTATTAGTCCGCTCCTCGCCTTTGCTATTTTTGAATCGATTGATCTCCAATTTCAGTCGGCCTTTAGAGCCTACAACCGCGTTCCAGTTCATACGTAGCTTTTCGCCCTTCTTCTTTTGGCCGATACCGGCAAAGAAATTGGACAACAACCCTTCGGTTTTCGTATGCAAGAACAAATTATGGAATACAACAACGTCACCATGTTCGGGAGAATGGATCTTTAGTTCCAGTTTCGCCTGATTGCATGGCGGCATTTTCTCGCTGCCCCCGAACCGACCGCGCTCAAATTTCGTAACTGTAAAGTTGTAATCACCGTCAGGCAGGACAATAAATTCCCCGCCGTCCTTCTGAATCTCGTCATCCCATCCAAGTTCTCTATCCATTTGGGTCATGTGTAATTCCTCCCGCTGTTAATTAAATGGCAAATCATTTCTGGTATCTTGAATCATTTGGAGTACTTGCTGCCACGCACCCACAAGAACGCCTTCAACAAAACCAAGATCATAATTCGCAATCGGTGTATCCATCGGATAGTATCCTCTTTTGCTCACCACGATCTGAATCTCGTTTTCTGACACCTGATGTTGAACCATCAGGTCGCGCAATGAAGGTGGAATATTACTAGGGATGTGCGGTTTCAATGCATCCTCGGCAGAAGGTTGTTGCTCCTGTGCCATCTGCTGCTCCCCGGTCATCTGGCCCCAAGCTTGCTGCTGTTTCTGTTCATCTAAAATAGCGTTCCGTAAACCATTTACAAGGTCATACTCTATTTCCTTGGCACTACGCTGTACTGGTTGAGGTGGTGTACTTGTTGTAACTTTTGTGGAACCATTGAAGATGTGGGCAATATAGGAGTAGTCCAGTGGGAATTCGTCCGGTAGCCCGTGACGGTTTTTCGCATCCCACGCTGGATGATGCGTGGCATAGACCGTGCGTGCTCCGCCTTGCCCCTTGTTCTTCTTGCCCTCCTTGTCCGTAGCAACAGAGAACGTTTTGTAATTAATGAACAGGACCATATCAGCCCATTCCTTGACGAGTGCTGCCGTTCTCGAACCAGTTTTTGGTCCAAGCTTGAGCTGGTAACGGTCATAAGCTCCCATCTCGTCCGGCTGCTCAAACTTGATGATCTGTGAGTGAGCAGTCAGCACGACATGAATACCGGCTTCGATTACGTCGCTGAGAAGGTTCAAAAAGCGACCTAATTCCTCCGCTACGTAGATGTAACCTTTGCCATAGCCGAAGTCCTCAACGCCATTCTTCTGATGCTTGGCACAAATGCATTCCACGCACAGCATTTCGGCCCAATCGACCGTATCGATTATGAGCGTTTCATATCTCCCAATTTGTGTCATAACCCATCTAACTTGTTGGTTGATCATCTCCCAGCTTGACGGCTTGGGCAGACGGTTAACATCAAGTTCCGTCGTCGATCCTTCTGTATCAATGAAGATGGGCTTTGGGAACATGGCCGCCAGTGAGGATTTCCCGATACCCTCCGGCCCATAAATTACCACCTTCTTGGCCTTTTCTACCTTTCCACTGATGACTTGCATTAAAATTCACCTGCTTTCCATGTTGGGGCCGGATCGATCGCTCCTGGCTGCTGTTGCAACTGAACGCCTTCCTGCCCTGCAACGTACCCGTCTTCGATGATGATCGAGCACTCATCGCCAGTGCTGACGCGTGTTGCAATTGCCTGCAGCCCTTCCTGCTCCAGCCAACGACCGAATTCGTTCAAAGTCTCCAGATCCATTTGCTCAAGCTTGTCCAACAAGATAAATCCGCAATTTGGCTTGAGCCTGCGTACAATCGCGGTGGCTACCCTCAATTGCTCAGCGCCGCTCATGTTGTCCCACTTCTGCCCGTTATAGGTCAGCTCTCCATCCTCAACGGACAGCCCAGGCAGCGGCAAATTCGCATTCGTCAACAAGTCTGTCTTTTGCTGACGGATCGCTGTGATATTGCCTGTCAATGCCTCGTATTGTACGCGGTAGTCGTTTGCATCCGTTTCGGCCTTGTCCTTGTCCAGGTTAGCTCTGACCTTGCGGTTGATCTCGTCGATTTGCTGAATATTGGCTTCCAATTCCGCGGTCGATTCGTCGCGTAGGTCAAGCGCGTCTTTTCGGGCAATCGCCAAATCTTCGCCTATTTTCATATACTCTTCCTTGAGCTTTAGCAATTCTGTTTCCAATCGCGCAATTTCTTTTCCCTTTGCCTCGCGCTCTGTTTCTAAGTAATTCAATTGTTGCCGCTTGCGCTGATTCTCGCCGTTTCGGGCAAGAATTTCTTGTTGCTGGCGGATCAGCTCGGACGCAGAAATCGGTTCTTTCGGTGCGTCTGGAAAATACGGTTGTTCCTTGGCAAATTTGGCTTTCTGATCAGCAATCTGACCGATGGTATGGCGCTGGTTGTAAATTTCCTTTTCCTTGGTTTCCAGCTCATGAAGCTTGTCACCAACACCGATAATGCGGAGCAGGATATTTGCCTTTTCCTTGCTCGTGGAATTCATGAATTTCGGTAAATCGATTGCCAGCTCTTCGACAAAACTATCAAGCAGCTGCTGACCGCCTTTCTGGCCGTTCGGATCGATGACTTTTAAGTCGGAGTTTTTACCTTTACGCTCAACGATCAGACCATTGGACAGGACGAGATGGAGATATGGAGGAACAACCGACCCTTCACGGTCGGGCTGGGAAGGGCGATACTTATTACCGCCCAATGCCCAAGCAATGGAATCCAACACGCTCGTCTTACCTTGACCGTTCTTCCCACCAACCACCGTCAATTCCGAGCTTGTCGGCTCGATTTTGACTGCCTTGACACGCTTGACGTTTTCGATTTCGAGCTTGCTAATTTTTATCATGGCTTCCTCCTCGATTTCTCTCGGTTATGTTTGAGGATTGATTCAATATTTTCTGTCATGGTAATAATGATTTGCCCGTCATTTGCCTTCACTTTGCACCAATCCCGGGCAATCCCCCATGTATCGGTTACGATGCCTATTTCGCCGGACTTCATCTTGACTTCATCGCCCTTCATACAAAGCAATGTTCTTCCCTCCTGGCGTCATCTGTGGTAGCATGAAGCCAACCATAGTTGTACTTAGGACTCCGTTGCAGCGGAGTCCTTTTCTGTTTGGATAACTAAGCGATAATAGTAACTTTCCCACTGTTGATTTCTTCCTCAAGCGCACCTTGCAGATACTCCTTGATTCTGGCAATCGCAGTCAGTTCCCATGCTCCCCCATCTGCTTCAAACAGAGCAGCGGATGGCCCAGACTTCATGCGGAAAACGAATTCGCTTTCGGGCTGCTCGATTTCTACAAATGTCCGGAACGGCTTCAAAGAAACTGGATTAGGAACAACGATATTTTCGACCGTTGCTACGCCCGTCTTTGCTGTCACCTGTTGTGAAACTCCGTCATCCCCGACATTGGATACCGTCTCTTCCTTTAAGTTGCCAATTACTTTTAGCACGATGGCCCGAGCATCATTAGGAACAAAGCAACTTTGCAAAAGAATATTGAAAGATTCCGCATCCATAAATTGTCCGAAAGTTATCCTAGGAAGGAGTGCTTTTGCCTGAATCAAATGATTTCTGTTGAAATCCTGGTTGTAAGAACTGAAAACATCGACCATTGTTGGACTAGCTACATGGACAAGGACTGGAGGCTGGTCATCAAAGTTGTGAATCAAATAATCAACAAGTCCTGACAGATTCCGAACAACTAATGCTTCTGGTGTTGGATTCTTTATCAAGTGAATTGGTTGAGAAGCGAACTCTTGACCTGTTCGAGTAGTAAAAACTTCTGTATTACCAAGACCAATCAAATATTGCAAGGCTTCTTTTAACACAAATATCCCTCCCGATTATTTGAATTGCACAACTTTGTTACCCTTGTCGTCTGCAACATCGCCTTCTTCCGTGATGTACGTTTGACCAACTGCCCCTGATTTCAATTCGGCAGCCTCAACCTTCCCCTGTCTGTCACGTCCCATGATGATTTTGGTTTGTACGCCTTTTGATGGAGCAAGTGAAGCTTTCGTGTTGATATCAACCATAGCCAGTTCACGGTTATCATCTGCTTTGAGCGTGATTGTCATGGTGATGGTTCGCGCTTTCTTTGGGTCTGTATTCGGATCAGCAATGTTTTCCAAAACCCTTTGCGCCTCCATGTTGAATTTTTCTGTGAGAGCACCATTCGCAAAATCGTCCAATTTGAACATTCTTTCTCCTCCTTTCTCTTTTTTGCGAGGCCGCCAGCAGCCCAACCTCTCTGCCAGCCGTACAGCTCCTCTGACTGATCCCGATGGCCCCGCTATGTATTACTTGGAGGTTCGAACCTCCGTGCAACCGACAAATTCCTATCAGCTGCACGCAGGGCCGAAGCCCGCGTTGGCTCAATTTATGTTCCTTTCCTCACACGTCCACGTCCCTTTCCTCTTATTGCCTTATGGCAAGCATCTGCTATTTGAGAGGCCATTTTCATTACGAATGAAAGCCGCGTGTTTTGAAGGACAAAATATTCCATGAATCCTCCGACATTAACGATTCCGTATATGTGTGCGTCACCGACAGTTGGTAGCTCCTTCCCTACACCTTCACCTGGTTTCAGGGCACCGCAGGCTACTTCAATATCGCCCACATTTTTGAAATCCCCAAGGCTTGCATCTACTGCAATAACAAAATGGTTCGGATAGTTCTTCTCGATTTGAGTAAGTGTTTCGGCAATATTCATTGCATGCACAGGCTCGTCCAGTGTTCCCAACACGTCAAATTTGAGTTTTTTCAATGCAGTACCAACCAGCGGACCAAGAGAATCACCTGTTGATCTGTCTGTACCAACGCAAACGAACAGTACTTTTTTCCCTTTCGGGATAAGTCGCTTAATTTTTGTTGCGAGCTTTAACTTTCGTTTTATAGGCATCCTTTGCACACCAACTTTCCGCTCTTATGCGGTTGAACGTTCTCAACACTCCCACACAAAGCGCAACCAGGCACATACTTCTTGAGAATGATTTGGTTATTGTTCACGAAGACTTCCATTGGAGTCCCTTCCGGAAGATCATGAGTATTACGAAGCTCCTTTGGCAAAACAACTCGTCCTAAATGATCGATCTTTCGTACAATGCCTGTTGATTTCATGTCCTTATTTCCTCCTGTGTTTTCAGTTAGATTCAAGTTCATAGCGTGCATTCCAACGATCTTTATACACCTGGTACATTCCGTTTTTTCTCAGTTGATTAACCGTGGTTCTAATCGTGTGTTCCGTTCTTCCTAATGCAAAGGAAAGCGATCTTGTTGCATCTGTTTCATAGAACTTGCAGAGGTATTCCAGCTCATCCTCTTCAAATGGTGTTTTATGATTAAAGTGAAATTCCGGGTGGTATTGCATCCTGCCGTACCGATCATATTCAATGCCGTCTTCGATGACGATGGTTGCAGCAGCTCGTGTCATAGTGCTTGTCCACCCCCAAGAAACTGTGGTAGGATAGGACTATTCAAATTTGTTTGAGTGTTGAATTGGTCACTGTTACGAGCAGTGGCCATTTCCTTTTCCAGCTCGTTTACTTCATTTACAATCCACCAGTCCCATGAGCCGTCAGCAGGCTGATTACGCAGTGAACGATAGATTCTCCAAAGTTCTGCTATTCGGTTAATTGCAGAATCGAAGTCGTACCTCATGGCCTATCTCCATCTAAATAGTGCATATATTTCCTGACTTCTGGTTCACTGACACAATTCTGACTGAAACCGAAATTTTCTATTATGCCGATTGGTGTTTGGTAGCAGAACTGATGCACCGTGTGCAGTCCCATCGAATCAGCGATCAACACGGTACGAGCGTAAACTTCTTCCGCCACCGTTCTGACCCTATCACTCAGGATCGTTGCGCGAACACCAGTTGCAGTTCGATCATTGAGTATTTTGGTTACTGCCATTTCCAGATCTGTAAAAACAGGTATGAATTTTCCCATCCTAACTTGTCTCCTTTCGAGGTATCGTCCACGATTCAATGCTTTGGTTGTTCGGATAACCACTGAGTTAAAAACTCCCTAGTCTCCCTAGCCGGGAAGTACCATTTAGTTCCGATTTTATGTTTGGGGAATCTAGGATCATAAAAGAACTGATTAAGAATAGTGGGCCAGCACATCATGGTTCTACGTAATAGCTCTTTCTTATCCCAAAAGACCAACTCTGCATCAGCTTCCTTGATCAATTCCGAAATCTTTTCTCGGCACATATTCCTTATCTCTTGTTCATCTACATCTACTGCTACTAGCTTTTTCATAACATTCACTCCCTTCTGTAAGCATTGATTTGGCGCTCCCATTTAGCACGGTAGTAATCAAAAAGCGCCTTCTTTTTGAGGTATGCAATCCTGTCCTCCAGTGACTTTTCTAAGCGGCCAAGGGCAAGAGATAAAGATTTGAGAGTATCTGTTTCGTAGAATTTGCAAAGATAAGCTGTCTCCTCATCTGAGAATCGCTTGCCTTGGTTTGGATGGAATTCAGGGTGATAGAGCATCCTCCCCCGATCGTCATATTCAATGCCCTGCTCTGGAACCGACACGTTCTGCTCCTTGGTCATTTGCTTCACCATTCATCAAATATTCTGCTGTAGTTTCCAAAGCAACCGCGATTCTTGTCAGAAGAGGATAGCTTATCCTCTTTCCACGTACCCCAGTTTCGATTTGGGACATATAAGCCTTTGAAATTTCGACCTTCTTGGCGAGGGCTTCAAGTTTTATTTCTTTCAGCTCTCGAACCTCTCGAATCCTGTTTTGCATAGCATCACATCCAGTTATCAATTTGCTATCTTGTTTCACTTTACGTTAGCGTTTTGCTTTCGTGCTTTTATAATATGTTAGCAAATCGCTTACAGTCAACAATAAATCTATCAATTCGCCAATCTTTTTGTTTGCAGTTCGCTAACACATTGATTAAAATAGGGATATGATGATATAAGGGTGAGTAATCTAATGGATAATCTCTTCGGGGAAAGATTGCGTTCGTTACGAATGGAAAAGGATATGTCTCAAGAGGAACTTGGCGAGACTTTTGGAGTAGGGAAAGTAACTATTTCTGGATATGAGCGTGGAACCAGAACACCCACATTTGATATGCTTATCGGATTTGCTGAATTTTTTCGCGTAAGTACAGACTATTTGTTAGGCAGGACAGATAATAGAACACCAATCAAAGGCTTAGAGGCCATGATCGCTAGCAGCAAAGCCCTTAATGAGGTTTTAGCGAAGATGGACCCAAGCGAGCAGGATAAGTTTCTCGAATTTGCCATGTGGACGCTTCAAACAAAAGCACAAAACCGCCCTTAATCGGGCGGCTTTTTTATTTCGTTTTCTGGGAATATTCCAGAAATGCTTTATATAATTCATTTATCTGTTCCGGTGTACAGGCCGTTGCTATGTAGTTGAGTTTTTCGAGTTTAGTCTTGTCTGACTGTGTCGCTACATTCTCCATGCACTAATCCCCCTATGTTCGAACACTTGTTCTATTTTGATTGTATGAGTATCTTGTACAATTTGCAACTGTTTCCAGTCCTATAACAATAAAATAACGACAGGCTTATTTGCCTACCGTTATTTTATACCAATCAAATTCTTTTTTCTGTAAACTGCTATGGCGTATTTTATAAAATTTTCCAGTCAGTTTACATTTTTTAATTAATCATTCTCAGGCGGACCATATACTACAATTGGCGGTTTTTGCCGTGGGAATTTTTCCACCCCATCAGAATGATCAATTGCAATTGGTGCAACTTTATCATTCTCTGGAGGACCAGCAAATACCCCTGTACTTGGTGTTACTAGCCCAATCATTAAAGCAGCAAATGTAGCAAAAAGAATTCTTTTCAAACTAAATACCTCCTTTTATCCTAATGATTCTATTGTACTAGGAGAAAACAGTTTATCATGGATAAAATTTCGTGTTAGTTCGAATTCATCACGCATATAGCTCTTTTTTAACTGAGCCAGTAAAAGTGATATCTCAGGTGTGATGTACTTGTCTCTTTCTAACGCTGTAAGCATTTGTTTATTGCGTTCTAGTAGAAGCGATTCCGTATTATACCTCTTCCATTTTTGCTTTAATGCAATAGCTAGGAGGCGTTCGCACTCCCTTATTAATCGTTTCGCTTCATTGACGTCACCTAGTTTTATTTCCATCATAATCATGTCATTTAAGGAATGAACCCTAATCAGGTCATCCTTCCCGAGCTTTTGAAACAAATCCTTCCAATGTTTTTTAGCATCCTCAAACTTTTCCAACATGTAGTAACACCTAGCGATGCCAGCAAGCGCCAGTGAATAAACAGCTTGATCAGGTGTAGCCATGTTTTTTGCAATTGTGTAGTGCTCTATCGCCTCAAGGTGAAAATGGTGATTATCCAATTGCGAACAAATCAGTGCGTGTCTTTGAAATACATCTGCGCTATGAGGGTAAATTCTGTGATCCATTATCTCAAGAGCTTTAATCGATATTCTGTATGCTTTATTGTGATTCCCCTGAAAATAATATGCTGTTGCTTCTTGATATAGCAGCCGAGATTTTTTTCGATCATCCAGCTTCATGGTTCCTGCTATAGCACCTGATATATTTATAAAAGCATCAAAGCTATTTGCTCGTTTGGATATGTCATACAACTTTTGAAGAAGATCAGCGAATTCATCAGGGTCAGGCTCAACATTTTTGAAGGTGCTAATAACAAAGGCTATTTTACGTTTGTTTGTTTTCTGCTGAGACTCTATATCCCACAAAATTACTTGAAATACGTTTTCTGCTGCTGTTTTAAGGTCGCCTTTGGAAAGTGACTCACGAATGACATGCTTGATAATCCCTCTCGAAAGTCTACTATCGTGTCTGATCATCATGTTTGCCAAATAGATTAATTCCTTTTTGTCTTTTTGAACTAACATGTACTTCCACACAAGTTCCTCAGATTTGAACGCTAAATATGCTCTTTCGATTAACTCTGCTCGTGGAGTGCTAAGGCCCTTTTCCGTTTTTACTATCGCTTGACGAGAAACCATCAATTGTTCTGCCAAATAATCTTGGCTCCAATGATTGTCTTCTCTCATTCGTTTGATCAGCGAGCCTATATCTTTACGGTCTACTGTTTGCATTTTTTCACTTCTCCTTTTCGAGAAGCAAAAGCCTTACACCAAAAGGTCTGGATGGCAGGAAATAATTTAAATACCGAATTTGTGCCACTTGTTGTATCCTGTTCTAAGCTGTAAAATAATGTTTATGTCAACGGAAAGCGGCTTCGGCCCGCCACCAAGGGTAAGTCTTGGTGGTAAAGAGTGTAAACAGCTCCCAACTGTATACACCCCGTTGGCTTTTACTTTTACCAGTTTTTAGATTACTTGTTAACGAAAGTAAATTCCACCAAGATAGTATAGCATTTTCTTAACAAAATTTTATAGTATCGACAAAGTTTTTCAAATATTACGTCCAAATTGCTGTATACTCTTCAACTCTTTTCTCTTCGATCCTCTTCATCGTTCCGTAAAAACATTTTAGGAATCGATCAAGCTCCCACTCTTTTTTATCCCTCTTGTACTCGTTCTTGGTGTATTCCCATGCGTCTGCAGCAATCGGTAACACGTTCTCGTTACGAGTCCATCCAGTCGCCCGCTTAAACATCACCACCTTGCCCCAGAACTGTTTGATTACTCTTCCGCATGAAAATCCTTGCTGGATCAGCTTAGCGAATTCTTTCGGGATGTAAGAAGGAATTACAGAGCTATCTTTCACGAGGTGCGTTCCGTTTACGTTATTTTTCTTAGTTTCTTTTGGTCTTTTTGGAGTATTAAAAACCCCTGTATTAGTTTCCCTTCTGGGAGCCTCAACCTTTGATGTTTCAGGCGTTTCAGGCTTGTCCAACCCCGTCATCTCAACCCCGTCATTCAAGGGTAAAAAATAGAATATGTTCGCTCCTTGTAGTCCTGTTTTTCTGGATGTTGTCACTCGTTTAAGAATATCTAACTGTTCAAGTTTCCTGATTGCTCTTTCTACACTTGAGCGACTTACCTTCGTCATCTTGCAAATCGTTTCGATTAGAAGATATGCAACACCTAATGTTTCTTGGGATTCATTCATTGCTCGCTTCCTGATTACATCAAGTACACGTAGCGTAGATGGAGATAACTTCTCATGTATACTTTTTAGGTGGTTATCAATTGTTTCTCTTAACTGTCCCTTAGTATGAAAAAGACTATGCTGCTTCATAGTTTCAACCTGTTGACCAGTAAACAAAGACTTACCTCCTCTAAAACAAAGTTATAATGCATACAAAAAATTCGACTTAGCGTATCTAAAATATACGGTCAAAAGAATTAGTTGTCAATATATTAAGTACGACATCTTGTACTTTTATTATTCGATCATGTATAATCGTTTTAGATATCGCTTTATTTCTAAGAGATATCTAAGAGATTTTTTGCAAAGGAGGAATCGTTTTGGCTTTTACTTTTAAACCTCTCTGGAAATTATTGATTGATCTGGACATGAAACGCACTGAGCTTAGAGATGCTATACAGTTGTCCCCCTCGACTTTGGCTAAAATGGGCAAGGATGAAAACATTGCATTAGAAGTGTTAGATAAGATTTGCAATCACTTAAACTGCCGCATTGAAGACATAATTGAACACCTTCCGGACAAAAAATAAAACGCACCCATTCGGTTGCGCTTTTTTAAAATCTAAATTGAAAAGGAGTAAATTCGATGGCATCTTTCCGAAAACGTGGGACAGCATGGGAATACAGAATTAGATATGCCGACAGGCAAACTGGAACATATAAAGAGAAAACAAAGGGAGGATTTAAAACGAAGAAAGAGGCACAGATAGCTGCCGCTGAAGAAGAGTCAAAGATCAACCAATTTGGCTTTGCTGAGAACGGCAGTGAACGAGTAGATAACTTCTTTGACGATTGGCTAGAGGTTTATAAAAGGCCCAATTTGAAGCCGATCACTTTTACTCTCCAGGAAAGGAATGTTCGACTTAACATCCTGCCTCGATGGGGAAAATACCGCCTGAAAGACATCACACGAAATGAATACCAAAAATGGATCAACGAACTACGTGGTCATTACAGCGAAGGAACGGTCCGACGAATCCATAGCATATTCAGTTCAGCAATGACTGACGCTGTACATGAGTTTCGTATTTTACGGGAAAATCCTGTCCAAAAGATCAAGATACCAAAGCAAGCGGATAAGTCAAGCAAGGTGGCTTACTTTACACGAGAGCAACTGGAAGAGTTTTTTGACTGTGTAAAAACCCCAGTAAAAAAAGCAAAGTACCAACATTCCATCCAATACTACGCTTTTTTCACGCTTATGGCGCGTACCGGGCTCCGGATCGGAGAAGCGCTTGCACTGACCTGGGATGACCTTAACTTTGATGCGAAGACATTAACCGTTAATAAAACTTTGGTCTACCCCTTAAATTCGCAGCCCTATTTATCAACGCCGAAAACAAAAAACAGTGAAAGAACCATCAAGCTAGATGAAATCACACTTAAACTAATAAGGCGCCACAGGATCAACCAAAAAGAGGTTTGCTTGATGTATGAGAACTACAAACCAACCAAAGACAATATTATATTCCACCAGCATGACGGGCGCTGGCTCCGTACCAACGTAGTCCGGGATTACTTCAAAGAGATTTGTAAGCGAGCCGATCTCCCCGTTCTCTCGCCTCACGCCCTCAGACATACCCATGCCGTCCATTTACTTGAAGCCGGGGCAAATATAAAATACGTGTCCGAGCGACTTGGGCACGCAAGCGTGAAAGTCACAGCGGACACGTATCTACATGTTACGAAAAAGATTGAGGACGATGCTCTCGCTCTTTATGAGCGATACGTCCAGAACTAAATTGTGGGCAAATTGTGGGCAAACCCACATTTAAAGCTCGGAAACCCTTGTGGCGCAAGGGTTATCCAATAGAACCTTCCATCTCGAACTTGATGAGACGGTTCATCTCTACCGCGTACTCCATCGGCAATTCTTTTGTGAATGGCTCGATGAAGCCCATTACGATCATCTCAGTTGCTTCTGCTTCTGACAAACCGCGGCTCATCAGGTAGAAGAGTTGATCCTCGGATACCTTGGATACAGTCGCCTCGTGCTCAAGCGTGATGCTGTCGTTCATGATCTCGTTGTACGGGATCGTGTCCGACGTGGACAGTTTATCCAGAATCAGCGTATCGCACTTGATGTTGGACTTAGAGCCTTCCGATTTGCGTCCGAACTGGGACAGACCACGGTAGGTTACTTTTCCGCCATCGCGAGAGATCGACTTGGAAATGATCGTCGATGTGCAATCAGGCGCCAGGTGAATCATTTTCGCACCTGCGTCTTGGTGTTGTCCTTTTCCTGCTACTGCAATGGAAAGAACGGTACCTTTCGCGCGAGGTCCTTTCATGATAACAGCTGGGTATTTCATCGTCAGCTTGGAACCGATGTTACCATCGATCCATTCCATGTTCGCATCCGCGTAAGCAACCGCACGTTTAGTAACGAGGTTGTATACGTTGTTGGACCAGTTTTGGATCGTGGTGTAACGGCAGCGAGCGCGTTCTTTTACGATGATTTCTACAACAGCGGAGTGCAAGGAATCCGTGCTGTAGATTGGAGCTGTACAGCCCTCTACATAGTGAACGAAGGAATCTTCATCGGCGATGATCAGCGTACGCTCGAATTGACCCATGTTCTCGGAGTTGATGCGGAAGTATGCTTGCAGCGGAGTTTCTACTTTTACGCCTTTTGGAACGTAAATGAAGGAACCACCGGACCATACTGCCGAGTTCAACGCAGCAAACTTGTTGTCTGCTGGAGGGATAACTGTCGCGAAGTATTCTTTCACGATTTCTGGGTGCAGTTTTACTGCGGAATCCATGTCGCAGAAGAGAACGCCCAGTTTTTCCAGGTCTTCCTGCATGTTGTGGTAAACTACCTCAGATTCATACTGAGCAGATACACCTGCGAGGAACTTTTGCTCTGCTTCTGGAATACCCAGCTTGTCGAAGGTTGCCTTGATTTCTTCCGGCACCTCATCCCAGCTACGGCCTTGCTTTTCAGAAGGCTTTACGTAGTAGGTGATGCTGTCAAAATCGAGGTCATCCAGATCGCCGCCCCATTTTGGCATCGGCATGCTGTTGAAGATGTCCAATGCTTTTAGACGGAATTCCAGCATCCATGCTGGCTCATCCTTGATCTTCGAAATTTCTTCGACGATCTCGCGGGTCAAACCCTTTTTGGTACGGAATACAGAAACGTCCTTATCGTGAAAGCCGTACTGATACTCCTGTATTTCTGGGCCTTTAACAGCCATCGTTGCTCACTCCTTCGTGTTCATGTCCCTTACCCATCACTATTCCTGCTCCGCCTGTTTGACACCTTGCTCCAATGCTTTCCAAGCCAATGTCGCGCACTTGATTCGCGCTGGGAACTTGGCAACGCCAGACAAGGCTTCGATATCACCAAGATCAATCGAGTCATCGATTTCTTTGCCTTGCATCATATCGGAGAATTTTTGCGACAGCTCCAGTGCTTCCGCTACTGGCTTGCCTTTGACAGCATCTGTCATCATGGATGCAGACGACATGCTGATCGAACAGCCTTCGCCGAGGAACTTCGCGTCCACCACTTTGCCATCCTCCACTTTCAAGGAGAGCGAGATGCTGTCGCCACAGGTCGGGTTATTCAAATTCACAATGAGTCCGTCGGATTCTTCCAGCTTGCCGCGGTTGCGCGGTTTCTGGTAGTGATCCATAATGACGCGGCGGTATAAATCATCAAGAGAAGACATTGCCGAAATACTCCTTCGTCTTCTTCAAGCCCGCGATCAGCACATCTACTTCTTCTTCTGTGTTGTACAGATAGAAGCTTGCCCGAGCGGTAGCCGTCACATTCAGCCAACGCATCAGCGGTTGTGCGCAGTGATGACCGGCACGAACTGCGATTCCGTAACTGTCCAGCACCGTCGCCAGGTCATGCGGATGTACTGTATCCAGGTTGAATGTAATTAAACAGCTGCGGTCCTGCTGTGGGCCGTAAATCTTCAATCCTTCTATCTCGCGCATTTGTTCCATCGCGTACTTGACGAGATGTTTTTCATGACGCTCGATATTGTCCATTCCGATCTCTTCCAAAAAGTCGATCGCTGCTCCCAAGCCGATAGCTCCTGCGATGATCGGAGTTCCTCCTTCAAATTTCCAAGGAAGCTCCTTCCACGTGGAATCGTACATATCCACGTAGTCGATCATTTCTCCGCCGAACTCCATCGGCTCCACACGCTCCAGCACCTCACGCTTGCCGTACAGAACACCTACGCCTGTCGGACCAGCCATCTTATGCGCTGAAAACGTATAAAAATCGCAATCCAAATCCTGGACGTCGATTTTCTTGTGTGGAGCACCCTGCGCTCCGTCAACAAACAAAAGTGCGCCATGCTGATGAGCGATTTGGGCAATTTCCTTGATTGGGGTAGTATCCCCCAATACGTTGGAAACATGGTGAATGGCAACGATCTTGGTATTGTCCGTAATCGTTTCCTTGACCGCCTCCAGAGTAACGGTTCCGTCCTCTGCCAGCGGAATGAACTTAAAAGTCGCTCCGGTCGCCTTGGCTGCCTGCTGCCAAGGAATGAAATTGGCGTGATGTTCCACCAATGTGGTCACGATTTCATCTCCTGGCCCCAGGTACTTGCGAGCATAGCCGTACGCTACCGTATTACAAGCAGAGGTCGTACCACGCGTAAAGACGATTTCTGCGGCTTCACGGGCGTTGATGAAGGCGCGAACTTTTTCACGCGCGCCTTCGTACCCATCTGTCGCTATGTTGCCCAAGGTGTGCACACCACGGTGCACATTGGAGTTATACTCCCTGTAGTATTTATCCATCGCCTCGATAACCTGAATCGGTTTTTGAGAGGTTGCACCATTATCCAAATAAACGAGCGGATGTCCGTTTACTTCTTGGTGTAAGATGGGAAAATATTTCCGAAGCTCCTTGGCGTTCATTAGCCTAACTTCCTTTCAAGCGCCTGACGGAGTCTGTTTTTCACTTCTTCTACTGGAATCTCAGCAACAACTGGCTCCAGGAAGCCGAGAATGATCAGACGTTCTGCGCCTTGACGGGAAATACCACGAGACATCAAGTAGAAGATAGACTCTTCACTAAAACGTCCTACCGAAGCTGCGTGACCCGCTTTAACGTCATCCTCGTCGATCAACAGGATCGGGTTGGCATCACCGCGAGATTTATCGCTCAGCATCAGGATGTTTTCCGCCTGTACGCCGTTTGCCTTTTCAGCGCCTTTTTCGATTTTCGTGATACCATTCAGGATACTCACTGCTTCATCCGTCATAACAGCCTTGCTCACCATGTCAGACTCCGTGTGCGTGCCGATATGCTGAACTTGGGAAGTGAGGTTTTGGCGTTGGGAACCAGTACCTACAGAAATGGATTTGGTCTCTGCGATCGAAGCAGTTCCCTTGAGGATGGTAGTGTTGTTGGCAACAGTATTGCCATCATTCATCTCACCCAAAATCCATTCCATTTTTCCATCGCGCTCAACAGTTGCACGACGGAAGCTGTAGTCGTGAACGTCCACAGACAGAGAACGCACAGAAGCTACTTGCACAGATGCGCCCGCGCCTACATATACTTCAACTAGGCTGTTCGCAACCATACTTTTGCCTTCGCCAGATACATATGTATCCACGTAGGTTACTTTGCTGTTCGCTTCTGCCACGATCAAAACATGTGGAGCCAACAGAGCATTGTCGCCTGCGATTTCATACACAGCTTGCAG
Organism: Brevibacillus brevis; assembly: GCF_900637055.1. NCBI lineage: Bacteria > Bacillati > Bacillota > Bacilli > Caryophanales > Paenibacillaceae > Brevibacillus > Brevibacillus brevis. The sequence goes on along the minus strand of NZ_LR134338.1, from coordinate 921,569 downwards.
TGGAACATCTACTTCCACGTTTTTCGGAACGTAGAGGAATACGCCACCATTCACAACTGCGGTATGAAGAGCAGTCAGCTTGTGCTCATCAAGTGCGATAACGTTCAGCAAATATTTTTGCACGAGATCGCCATGTGATTGCAGAGCATCAGCAAAAGTCGTGAAGATCACGCCTTGTGCCTTCAACTCATCGGATACTGCTTGAAAAACGGTAGAAGCATTTTTTTGTACCAACAGGTTTTTTACACTGTCGACATCGATTTGTGCTTTTACCAAATCGCTCAGTTCATTCGCCGCTGCCACCTTCGCAGTGGTTTGGAACGGATCGAAATCAACGGTATTCCATTTATCAATCTTCGTTTTCTCCAAGGCAGGGAGCGCCAGCTCTCCCGCCGCCTTCAGTCCAGCGAGGCGCTTTTCCAGGAACCAGGCAGGCTCCTGATTAGCTTTGGAGTACTGGGTGATCGCCTCGGAATCGAAGCGTAGCTGTACATCCACACTCATTTCACTGCTGCCTCCTTCTTCCTACACGTTGGCGTTTACGGTTTCGTCCTCGATGCCGAGCTCTTCCTTGATCCAGTCGTAGCCTTCTGCCTCCAGGCGTTCAGCCAGCTCAGGACCACCGGACTTCACGATACGACCTTGCATCATGACGTGTACGAAGTCAGGCTTTACATAGTTCAGCAAACGTTGGTAGTGCGTAATAATCAAGAACCCACGGTCTGCGGAGCGCATTTCGTTTACACCAGCGGCAACGATTTTCAATGCGTCGATGTCCAAACCGGAGTCGATTTCATCCAGAATACAGATGCTTGGCTCCAAGAGCATCATTTGCAGAATCTCGTTACGCTTTTTCTCACCACCGGAGAAACCCTCATTCAGGTAACGGTGAGAGAAAGATTCATCCATTTCCAGTGTGTTCATCTTTTTGTCCATCTCACGGATGAATTTCATCAGGGAGATTTCGTTGCCTTCGCCACGGCGCGCGTTGATTGCGGAACGCAGGAAGTCAGAATTGGTTACACCGCTGATTTCGGACGGGTATTGCATCGCCAGGAACAGACCTGCACGTGCGCGCTCGTCTACTGCCATTTCCAACAAGTCTTCGTCATTGATCAGCACTTCGCCATCGGTTACCTCATATTTTGGGTGACCCATCAACGTGGATGCCAATGTCGACTTACCGGTACCATTTGGTCCCATGATCGCGTGCACTTCGCCGCCCTTGATCTCCAAATTCAGGCCTTTGAGGATCTCTTTGTCCTCGATCTTGGCGCGAAGGTTTTTTATTTGCAAATGCGGTACTGCTGTCATCTGAATTCCCTCCATACACGTCAAAAGTGAGTTGGTAAATTCTCAATCCATTCTCAATAACTATCTTATAATAAGAATAATTATAAATCAAGGAATGAAACATATCTGTATTTTTTATATCATTATATTTAGAAAGTCAGATTTTGCGCATGAATCCCTTCCTAAATATTCTTGCCTCCGCAGCATTTTTCCCTTTGTAACTTTTAGGCATACATTTCTGTCTAAATTCCAGGTACTTTTTGTAAGAAAACCCCTATCGTGGTCTATTCATCGAGGAGCGACCGCGTTTTAAAGGAAAGTTTTACCGAAGCAATGCCGGAAGCGTACGCTGAGGCACTTTGTCATGCGCTCCGGAATTTATTTTTAAATTCCTATGCGTTAAAAAACACCACTGGATAACTGGAAAGGGATGGATCATTTTGAAAAAGAGTAACCAGAAACTCGCAATTGGACTAGCTACTGTCTTACTACTCGTAGGTGGTACCACAGTCTTAGCAAAAACGGGCACAGAGAAAGTATCTGCTCGTTTCTCCAACATTAAATTGATAGTCAATGACCAGGTCATCAAAACGAAAGCAGAACCATTCATATATAATGGAAACGTTTATGCACCTGTAGCGACTGTTGCCAATGCACTCGGCATTAAGCAGGAATGGGACAATAAAACTCCTGCTGTCCGTTTTTCAGGCGCTGGCGGAAACAACGTTGGCAGTAGCATTCCAGAAGCAATTGTCAAGCAGGCAAAAGACACCTTGCCGCTTCCTTGTGACACTTCCGATGTAAAAGGCAGCTTGTACTATTGCGGACCAGAGAAAGAAGTCGTTTCCAAAGGTTATGTCAATCTGACAGGAATGAGTGATCAGGAGTTTCTCGTTATGTATCGCTATCACACTATTGAAGGACTCCCTTCGGAAGCTTACCTGACTCTTTTCCGTCAGTCAAATGGAAAAGTTATACCAATCAATACCTCGAAAGTATTCGATGGCAGCATATAACATGAGATAAAAACCGTCGGTCACAGGCTGACGGTTTTTCTGTTTTCACGAAGAAAAAACGGATAGACCTTATCGTCTACCCGTTTCTTTCTTGTTCGATTACTTTACTTTTGGACCCGCATTCGCAATATCTGTTGCATTCGGGAATTTTTTCTCAAAGTTCTCAATGAAGCGTGCAGCCAGATCAGCCGCTTGCTTGTCATAATCTTCCTTGTTTGCCCATGTATTGCGAGGTTGAAGAACTTCAGCGGGAACGTTCGGGCAAGAAGTTGGTACTTGTACCCCGAAAATCTCGTCAGCTACATAGTCTACCTTTTCCAGCTCACCGTTCAATGCTGCTGTTACCATCGCACGTGTGTAGGACAGCTTCATACGTTGCCCAACACCTACTGGGCCACCAGTCCAACCAGTGTTCACCAGGTATACTTGAACCTTGCGCTCATCAATCTTCTTACCGAGCATTTCCGCATATACTACCGGATGCAGTGGCAAGAATGGAGATCCGAAGCAAGTAGAAAACTCTGTTTGCGGAGCGGTTACGCCACGCTCTGTCCCTGCCATTTTGCTGGTGTAGCCAGACAGGAAGTGGTACATCGCTTGCTCTTTATTCAGCTTGGAGATTGGAGGCAATACACCGAACGAATCGGCTGTCAAAAAGACGATGACATTTGGTTGCCCGCCCACGCCTGGAATCACAGCACCCGGAATTGCTTCCACTGGGTACGCAGCGCGTGTATTCTCTGTATATTTGGTGCTGTCGTAGTCTGCTACACGAGTCGCTTCGTTTACGTCTACATTTTCAAGTACGGTACCGAACTGGATGGCTTTCCAGATTTGCGGTTCGCCTTCTTCAGACAGCTTGACGCATTTTGCATAGCATCCGCCTTCGATATTGAACACGCCATTGTCAGACCAGCCGTGCTCATCGTCACCGATCAAGAAACGGTCTGGATCAGCAGACAGCGTTGTTTTTCCTGTACCGGACAAGCCGAAGAACAGGGCAACGTCTCCTTCTTTGCCTACGTTCGCAGAGCAGTGCATCGAGAGTACGTTGCGCTCTGGAAGCAGCATGTTCATTACGCTGAAGATCGACTTTTTCATTTCGCCAGCATACTCAGTGCCACCGATCAACACTGTCTTTTGCTCAAAGCTCAATACGATGAAAGTCTCGGAGTTCGTTCCGTGTACCGCAGGATTGGCTTTGAAATTAGGCGCATAGATAACCGTGAATTCTGATTCGTGCGCAGCCAGTTCTTCTTCGGACGGACGGATGAACAGCTGACGCGCAAACAGGTTATGCCAAGCGAATTCGTTCACTACGCGGATTGGCAGGCGATAGGTTGTATCTGCACCCGCAAAGCCATCGAAGACAAACAGTTCATCTTTTGATTGTAAGTATTGGAGCACGTCTTGTTGAAGTGCTTGGAATTTTTCAGTACTGATTGGTTGGTTAACCGGACCCCAGTTGATTTTATCGTGTACGGAAGCTTCGTCCACCACAAATTTGTCCTTTGGCGAACGGCCGGTAAACTTCCCTGTTAGCGCATTGAGCGCCCCCTTATCGGTCAAAATCCCTTCGCCACGCTTCACTGCCATTTCAACAAGATTAGCTACAGGCAAGTTATGATACACTTTTGTAGCTCCAAGAATGTCAGTAAGCTTTTGAACCGTATTGGTTTCCATGTGTGAACGATCTCCTTCCCAAAATGTGTACCATTTATTGTGACTTTCTAATTGTCGCTCGATTATGTAATTAGTATATCACATTTAGTTAAATAAGCTACATAATTTTATAATCTCTTATGGAGAATGTGTGAATAACCCTCCTCATGCGTATTATTCCCCAACAGCAGTATTTTGTCCACAAACCAGTCAGTCTATCGACTATTCGTGAAGTACGCAGAGACATTTTTCCCATAAAAAGAGCAACACCAAGAGTTTACTCTCTTGGTGTTGCTCTCACAAGGCATAAAGATTTACGTATTTTCAAACGTTTTTACGACTGTTTGACACAAAATCGCCACACCTTTTTCCAATGCAGAGCGGTCAAAATGCATCAGCGGGTGATGAAGCCCCGGCACTAAATCACATCCGAGAGCCAGCATCGTCGCCTTGATTTGAGGACGCTCCACCGTATAATAGTGGAAATCCTCCGCCCCCGGACTGACAGGCGCCGCTCGCAAATTCTCTTGCCCGAGCACATCTACAATCGCCTGCTCCATAAATGCCTTCGCTTGATCATCGACCTCTGCCGCCACCATGCGAGAGCCGGATTCTATCTCTATGCGTGCCTGAAAAGACATCGCAACTCCGTCGATCATTTGACGAACGCGATTCACGAGGTCATCCATCGCCTGATTCGTCTGCGCTCGCAGATCGAGGGCAAAACGCGCTTTGTCCGGAATAATGTTGTAGCTCTCTCCCCCGGCTTGCAGCATGGTCATTTTGACAGTGGCCGGCACCATTGGATTGATATGTACTTGACCGAGACCTGAAATAATCGCCCCCGCTACTTCAATCGCATTGATCCCGAGATGCGGTCTCGCTCCGTGCGCAGCGACTCCTGTGATTTCCCCGTAGAGAAACATGGCTGCACCGTTGTAGATCGCGGGTCCCGCCGTTCCATTCGCCATTTCCTGAATCGGTCTTAAGTGAACACCGTACAAATAATCGATGTCATCGACGACACCCTTCTCCACCAGCTTCAATGCTCCCGTTCCTTTTTCTTCTGCTGGTTGGAACAAAATTTTTAACGTTCCCGGCGGTTGATATCCAGCGGCAACCAATGCTTCTACCGTTTCCACGATCAATGTCATATGGGCGTCATGACCGCAGGAATGATTCGCGCGCCATTCACCGTTTACTTCTTGCCAGAGAGCATCGATATCTGTGCGCAAGCCAACAACTGGCTTCCCTTCGCCCCATTCAGCCACTAATCCTGTACAATCGTCAAAAGTCGTAACACGCAGTCCCAAGGCACGCATGCGCTCCGCCAAATAACGAGTCGTTTCTACTTCCTTCCAGCTTATCTCCGGATTCTCATGCAAATGACGGAATGTTTCGGCAATAGCATCTTTACGTGCGGCAACCGTCTGTTGCAACGACATAACAGTAGACATCAAAGCGCCTCCTCCAAAACCGTTTTCTTCCTATTATATCACACTGCCCCATGGACAGTTCACCGACAGGTCAGTCGCAAAATGGCATCGAGCTTCAATTGGTCGCGCAATGGCCCTGCTATTTGCACCTTTTCTTTAGCTAGAACATAGACGAGCTCATCGCCGCCAAACAGCATGTGCATTTGTTTTTCCTCTCCCCTGATGATCAAATCGGCAGACTGCTCTTCTGTCCATACATCCCAGGATGCAACGCCATTTGCTATCCTCAATTGCCACTGTGACGGTGAATCATCCACTACAATTCCGATCCTGCGCTCCCATCCTGCTGTTATGAATCGCAAATGTGCTTTTCCTTGCAGTCGCTCGCCCAGTTCAAAAAGCAGTCTGCCCATTCCGATCATCTGCACGCCACCCCTCTCTTCCCAATTGGGTTCGGGGCCTGTCAGGTCGAATCCTTTGGCGAGGAATGAGAGTCACTGTCGGCTGTTGTCAGGGGAGCCATCTTTTTCTCGACATTTTAGAAAGACCTTTAGAGAGGGCTTTTTTAGTCAACATAGTGGAGGAGAAGAAAAAGCACAGTTCTCTTCGACTCTGACACGCCCGCAAGGGGGACTGACTGGCCGTCTACACTTAAAAAAGGGGACCGTCGAGCCAAAGCCACCCTACGGGCGGACGCTTCTCAGGGAAAGAAGTGTTCGACAACCGGGTCCCCTTTTTTAAGTTCCGACTGGGTAGGCGTTGTCAAGGTCTGCGAGCTCTGTGCTTTTTCTTCTCACCAGTTATGGGCGTTCATCGGTACTTTTAAAAACGTAAAGAAGATCATCCACAGCTTTTTTTCAGCACCGCAGTAGTAAGATGGCAAAAAACAAAAAAGCATCTGCTTTACGCAGATGCTTCCTGAAACACTACTCATCGAACTCGTCTTTATCGAGTCGCACCTCAAGGTGGTGACCATCGGGTGTCTCAAAATACAAATTATAGCTAGTAGGCTGTGTAATTGGGCCACGATAGCAAATATTTTCTGCCTCCAGCTTATCGACCAGATAGTCCAGCTCAGCACGGCTCTGCACAGAGAAGGCGAGATGATCGACCTGCCCTACGCCGCCTTTCCCAGCTTCCCCGCCATGAGGATGAAGACCGATCCGTGTGTATGTGCCAATTTGAAAGTAGACAGGTGCTCCTTCCGTCATATTCTCTTCCGGGATAGGGACTTCCAAAATGTCCTTAAAAAAACGAGCTACCTTCACAACATCACTACAATTCAATGCGATGTGGTGAACGGCTTTCAAATGAAACATTCACACTGCCTCCCACGTCAACTCAGGTCATGCGCTCTTGTGCGACATTAGCTTTTCTTTTATTGTACTGCTTCAATCGCTCGCTTAACCGTCTTAAACGAATCATCAATGCTTCCCGCCAATCGTCATCCTGCAACTCCTTGGCGATCCCGAGCAGATCAAGTGAAATATCAATCTGCTGCTTTAATACTTCGGCGAAGCTGGCCGCTTCATCCGTCATGGTACAATTCTCAAACAACTCGGATGTATTGTCAACACTCACAAAGTCAGCAAAATCCACTTCTGGAGCCTGATCTCCCTGAGCATATTCTACTAAAATTTCGTATTCTCCCTCAATACCGGGATGAACCTCAATTCTGTCACATACAGGACAAAACATGATGGGGACATTGTGTACAAGCGTTTTATAATGACGGACTGAGCCTACGGAACCTACCATTCCAGCACCACAACAAAAACTCATATAGTCTCCCTCCTTCTTCGCCAAATGAAACGTCCATATCCGTTCTTTTGGTCGAAACTCTGTCTGTATCCGCATTGTAGCTTATATACCCATTAACACTCCACCCGCAAATGATACCAATGAAGGAAATCAAATAAAGATTTGGTTTATCTATTTTACTCGATTTGCTTCGATTTCCGCAACATTTTCTGATTAGTATGAATTTTTTCTCTCATTTGCCTAAATTCATCATACAAGGTAGTCTTGATCTATCCGATAATAAGGAATAATAATCATTTTAGCAAAAATTCAAAAGGAGAGCGGTTTGTCATGCTTCGTTTCAAAAGTCTTCGTGCTCGAACACTGACCATTACCCTGCCTGTCATTATCTTGACTCTTTTACTCGTCGTGGGAATCGGTTTCTGGTTTTCTGTCGACCAACTAAATCGGGAAATTGAAGACAAAATGAATTATCAACTAGATATGGTCGGCAGTAATGTGGAAAAGCAACTGGAAGCCCATAGCAAGGTAACGCTGAGTATGGCTCGCTTTATCGAAATGGGTCCTGTTACAAATTCGCTAGAGCAGTTAAATTCCCTGCTGTCCAAAACCGTTCTCATTAATGATACGACGGTCGGAATGGGAATTTTCATGGAACCTTACGCTTTTGACCCGAACAAGAAACTCGTTGCTACTTACGGGGCTAAGACCGACGGCAAGGTTAACATTACAGATGAGTACAGCAGCGACTCCTATAACTATCCAAATCAAGACTGGTACAAGGTCGGTATTTCGACCAAGAAGGAAACCGATTATTCCGAGCCGTACTATGACGAGATTTCCAAGGTCTCCATGGTGACGGTAGTCGCTCCTTTTTACACGCCGGATAAAAAACTTCTGGGTGTGGCCACAGACGATATTACACTTACTGACGTGGAAAAGCTCGTCTCCAGTACAAAAGTAGGCGAAACAGGCTGGGCCTTTTTAGTGGATAAAAAAGGGAGGTACCTCGCTCATCCTCAAGCAGACAAGCTGATGAATCATTCCGTTCAATCTGACGAGAATGCTTCCTTGGCTGCAATCGGTCCTTCTCTTCTAGAAGAGAAGTCAGGAATGAAGACGTTTACCGATGAAAACGGCATCAACCGTGTTTATTTTCAAGAGCTCGGAGATACAAACTGGACAATCGCTCTGGTCATGCCGGAAAAAGAAATTGCCGATCCTCTCTATGACTTGTTCTTTGAGCTTTGTATGGTGAGTCTAATCGGTTTGTTGATCATGATTGCAGTCATTTATTACTTCAGCAAATACTTGACCAAACAAATCGATCGCGCCAATCAGCTGTCGCATGCCCTCTCCAATGGCGATTTTACCGCTTCTATGGACATTCAAACAGCAGATGAGATGGGGGTTATGGCAAATCGCTTCAACTCCATGACGGCAACCTTGCGCGAAACGCTGGGTCAAGTCAGCTTCAACGCTCAACAGGTTGCTGCTACGTCTGAGCAATTAATGGCAAGTGCGGAACAGACGAGCAAAGCAACAGAGCAGATCGCTCAATCCGTTCAAGAAATTGCCTACGGTACTGAGCAGCAAGTGGATGCAACCGTTCAAGGCTATGAAGTCATCAACGAGATTGCCGTACACATCGAAGCGATGGAAAAAGGCATCGAGGATGTAAATCTCTCTACACAAGAAGCGAACCGCCAAGCCAAAGATGGCAATCAGATGGCAGCCAAAACGGTCGAGCACATGGATGTGATCCATAGCCAGATGGCCAAGACTTCTACCATTGTCAATGCGCTAGGCCAACGCTCCCAAGAAATTGGGGAAATGATCTCACTCATCACCACGATTGCCAATCAAACCAACCTACTCGCTCTGAACGCCGCTATCGAAGCAGCTCGCGCGGGAGAACAAGGACGAGGCTTTGCCGTTGTAGCCGACGAGGTGCGCAAGTTGGCCGAACAGTCCAGCTCCGCGGCCGAGCAGGTCAGTCACATCGTCACCGTGATTCAGCAGGACACAGGCTCGGCGATCGCGGCAATGAATCATGGCTCTTCTATTTTAGGAGAAGGCATGACTCTTGTTCGCTCAACAGGAAATGCATTTGAGCAAATTACTGGCTCCACGTCGGAGCTGCTCGTACGTATGAATGAAGTGACAGCGGAAATGAGCAAGATCAGTCAGCAAATGCAGACGATTGTATCCGCCATTACGCATATTACACAAATCGCAGAACAATCAGCGGGCAACTCTCAAACGGTTGCAGCAGCAGCAGAAGAGCAAACCGCTTCCATGGAAGAAATTTCTTCGGCTGCAACGATGCTCGCAAAAATGGCAGAAGAACTTAATGATGCAGTACGAACATTCAAGTTGGAGTAATTCGTCCATAAATAAAGAAAAGCCGGAGCACAAAAGCCCCGGCTTTTTTGTTTCCTATTCTTTTACCATCGCTTCGTACTTGTCTGCATCCATCAGCTTGTCCAGCTCAGCTGCATCAGACAATTCCACGACGATCATCCATGCTTGCTCATATGGCGAGGAGTTCACCAGTTCAGGTGCGTCTTCCAGTTCGCCATTTACTTCTACTACTTTACCAGTTACAGGAGCGTACAGCTCAGAAACGGTTTTTACCGATTCTACACTGCCAAACGGCTCATCCTGTTGGATTGTCGCGCCTACCTCAGGCAACTCGACAAACACGATGTCACCCAGCTCTGATTGAGCAAAAGAAGTGATTCCGATGTACGCCTTGTTTCCTTCTACTCGCACCCACTCATGCTCTTCACTGTAACGTAGATTTTTCGGGAATTCCATCGTTTACATATCCTCCTATCGGGTACAATCCATTACACATACATAATTAGACGAACATTCTAGGATTCCTCTTCGATCCCCAAAATTCTGAACAAGCGTTTTTTTACCAGTTCGAGACCCTTCTCTCCTGCCTGAAAGTGACGTAACTGAAGAGCCTCGTCAAACAAGTAAAAAGCGGGGACGTATTCATTCTGGAATGCATCGGCTGTCTTTCTATCATTATCGATTGCAATAGGGTGTGTCAAATGTTGTTCTGCAATCGCTTTCTTGATCATCTCGATATCTGTATCTTTTTCCGAATGAGGCATATGAATTCCAATGACCTTCAAACCGTTAGCAGCGTATTGATCTCGCCATTCGTTTATGCTTGGCATCGATTCCTTGCACATGTAACAACTGACGGACCAAATATGCACCAAGACAGGACTTCCAGCTAAATCAGCTTTGGTTACTTGCCCATTGATCCACTCCGTAATCCCAGGAAAGTCAGGCATTTCTTCGCGCAAACGCATGAAAGCTCATCCCCTCTTTTTTCACTTCAACCGCTACACACTAGTTTTCATGCGAAGAATCCCGGATTGATCGATGGCAGCTACAGCCTCTAACAGGATCTCGGGAGGTTGGACGAGGGCCATTCTTACATACCCTTCTCCTTCTTCGCCGAAGGCACTTCCCGGAACGACCACGACTCCGGCTTTTTCCAGTAACGCGAAGGCAAACTCTCGCGACGTCCAGCCGTTCGGTACCGCTGCCCAGACGAACATGGTCGCCTTGGGAGATGGGATGCTCCATCCTGCTTTTGCCAATTCCCCTAGCAGTACATCACGCCGTTCCTGGTAAACGGGCGCGACTGTGTTTGTCCCACCCGATTCCCGATCATTTCGCATAGCCTCAATGGCCATTTGCTGTACAGGCAAAAAGACGCCGTAATCGATATTGGATTTTACAATCGCAAGCGGCTTGATGATGTCTGCATTCCCTACAACGTAAGCGATCCGGCAGCCTGCCATGTTGAAGCTCTTGGAAAACGAGTTAAATTCAATTCCCACTTCCTTCGCTCCTGGCACTTGCAAAAAGCTCGGCGCTTGGTAGCCGTCAAACACCATCTCCGAGTAAGCCAAATCATGAACTACGATAATGTCAAAACGTTTGGCAAACGCCACGACCTCTTCAAAAAACGCAAGGGTAGCGACCGCGGAAATTGGATTATTCGGATAGTTCAGAATCATAAACATTGCACGAGCCGCAATCTCCTCCGGAATGTCTGCCAGCTTTGGCAAAAAATCATTTTCTGCCCGCAGAGGCATCCGGTAAGGTACCGCCCCCGCCAAATGAACACTGCCTTCGTAGATCGGATACCCAGGATCAGGTACGAGGACGATATCTCCAGGATCGGTCCATGCCAAAGCAAAGTGAGCCAAGCCATCCTGAGACCCCATCAAGGAATGAACCTCCCCATCTGGCGCCAGCTCCACCCCAAAACGATATTGATACCAGCGGGCGACCTCTTCTCGGAAGGCCGCCGTTCCATCGCTCAATGGATAGCGAAAAGCAGCTGGTTGCTGGATGGCATGGATTAACGTTTGCAGAAGCTTCTCGTCAGGCTGCTGATCAGGACTGCCAATGCTCAAGTCGTATACTGTTCTTGTTTTGGCAACTTCCCGTTTGCGAGCCTCCATCTCTGAAAAAATATCGGCTGAAAGATGGTTCAGTCTTTTGGAAGGTTGGCGCATCATGCCTTCCCTCCCCAAGCCTTCTCCAGTTCTTCTTCTTTGAAACCAAGGGTTACAGTACGATCGTTTGTGATAAGTGGCCGTTTGATCAGCTTGCCATTGGAAGCCAACAACTCAAGCATTTCATCCTCCGACATCGTAGGAAGCTTGTCCTTCAAGCCCAGCTCGCGGTAATGGACACCACTCACATTGAAAAACTTGCGTAAATCGAGACCGCTTGTCTGCCAAATTTGGCGCAGCTCCTCTTTGGACGGCGGTGCATCAACAATCGGAATTTCTTCAAAGGGAATATTTTGATCCGTGAGCCATTTTTTCGCTTTGCGGCATGTATCACATTTGTTGTACAGGTAGGCTTTCATCGTCATATGTATTTCCTCGCTTTTGGTTTATGTCGTCGTTTCTTTCATTGTAAAAGAAGTACACCTAACGGACAACGGTTACCGTATTGTAAAACGTCACGCCAGATTCTGCAGTTTCCGGCACTTCAATCAGCAAGTAGTTATTAAGTATGGAACGATCTGCCCCTTCTCCAAATTCATATGTTTGATAATGGACGAGCATTTCTTCCACCCAGATTCTAATTCCCTCAATCTCCACCGAATCTGTTTCGCTCTGGGATGTTTTGATCAAGAGATAGGTTTTGCCGTTTAGAGCAGTGTTAAATGTATGGCCCTGACTGTTCTGAATAAGCGGCTTCGCCCACGCTTGGATTTGCAAATCGGCTTCGGCTAGCTCCATCACTCGATAGGTTGGATACATATCTTCCGGCAGCAGGTCTTGCTCTTTCTCCACATCCGTCCTATATCCAGCCGTCATGTTGTATCCTTCTACCGTCCACATTTGCCGATGATTACTCCTTTTTTTCATTATCACCTCGTACAGCATGCCGTCTGTCGTCGCTACAAGAATTCTCCTGGGATTTAATTGACTGCCTATCGTTTGAAAGCTCTCGATTTCCGTTTTCAACTCACTCTGCACAAAACGGCGGAGAACTTTTTTGTAGTTATGGTTGTCCGGATCTTTTTGCATTTGTAACAGCTCAGCTTCGTTATACTCGAGGCCTACACCCTTGTCGTCTGTCCAATCAAACTCTTCAACAACGGCGTCACGGTCCACCAACTTCTGACTCGCTTGTGTGGAAGTAACTGGCGTTGCAAGTGCTGCTTTTTTCGTATTCATATTTCCGATTTGTTTTGCTCCGATTTCGTACATCCCCCACATGCAACCGATTAGCACCATCGCTACCCAAAAAGAATGCAACCAGACTTGCATACCTCTGCCTCCTCACGTATTCACCGTGCTAAACAAAAACGACAGCCATCACTGTCTTCTGGCTGTCGTTCATACGCAAACTGCTATTGCGGCATGTTGCTTTCATTGCGCCTGCTTTTCGCAGTCTCTTCTTCATTCGTCCGAGCATCCGGGTTTACCTGCCACATTTGCGAAAGCGGCGAGAAGGGCACCCCTAGTTGCTTGGCATTCTGGTCTTCCACAGCCTCAGCCAGTGTCCCGGTTAAAGGCATGGTGTACTCAATGTGCTCATCCATCTGCCCATCCTCCTTCACATGTCCTAGTGTGAGGAGTTTGCACGTCATTATGCAGACGGTTTTGCTTTGATCTCGACTTGATAGCCAGCGTGCTTTCTCGCCTGGAATACACCATTGTCAAAAATCAAATACTGTGCTTTCACACCGATCAATCGCCCGCCGAGCTGTTCTTCTTTATCGAGTGTCTTGGAATTGATTTTATCCAGAGACTCCAGGATCGGATAGGCAATGTCTACCCATTCATCCTCGCGATATTGGAATGCTTTAAACTGTTCAGGAAAATGACCGTACACTTCGTCACGCATGGCGAGCAAGTCTATTTCCTTCACATCTCCCTTGAGCATTTTGCGCCAGTTGGTCTTGTCCGGCAAAAACTGACTCAAGTGGAATTCAAGCTCCCCAGCCATTCGACGCGTCGGAACCTCTGCAATTGGAATCGCGCGAATTGCGCCTTGATCCACCCAGCGTCTCAATTCATTATGCTTGCGAGTCAATCCTACCTTTATATCACTCGACACTGCCAGATAGACAAAATGAGGAATCATGCAATATCTCTCGCCGAAGCTCTCGTCCCGGCAAGTCCCCAAGTCAAAATGACATTCATGCGGCTTGACGATGCACAAGTCATTTTCCGGCAGTTTGGTAAAACAGGGATAGCAATACCCGCTGTTAAACGTCTTGTTTGTTTTGCGGCCACAGGCAATGCAGTTTTTTTCACCTAAAAACGAAATCGTCAATTCACTGCCCAGCCATTCATTAAGCGGAAGGCGATCTTCACCGATATTCAAATAGTAGTCTACCGGCTTGTCCCCTCCATGGTACTCGTGTGTTAGTCCTTGCAAAATACCGCGGAGTTCCACCAAACTCTCTCCTCTCCTATGTACGGTTCTTTCATTTTAACATAACCGCCGCATACTCTGACCGCTGTTTTCTTTTGGTAGCATGTTTTCCCTGGCAGGAGGTGAACCTAATCACATCCCAGAAGAAGGAGGCGATTGTCCATGCGCAAATGCATACGGTACGCCTTGCTTTTCGCCTGCCTTCTTGGCTACGGCACCCTACCTGCTTTCGCCCAACAAACACTGCCTTCGTATGAGCCGATCCACAGAATCGACACAGAGAAAAAGGTCGTCGCTCTTACTTTTGATGATGGGCCGGATGCTATCTATACGCCCAAAATTCTTGAGGTGCTGCATCAGTACAACGTTCGCGCTACGTTTTTTGTCCTTGGCTCACAAGTGGACAAGCATCCAAAGGTCATGCAGTGGATTTACAAGGCTGGGCATGAAATCGGCAACCATGGCTACCACCATTTTGATCTGAACAAGCTGACCGAGCATGAAGTATACGAAGAAATCAAGCATGCAGAACGCTCCATTTTGAAGACAACCGGTATTTTGGCGCAATATTACCGTCCCCCCTACGGCATCCTGACACATGACGTCATGAATGCGGTTCAATCCAGTGGCTACGACATCATTGTCTGGTCCGTTGATCCTCGTGATTGGTCTTTGGCACGCACGGCTAACGTCATTGCCAAAAGCGTCAAGAGCAATGTCTCCTCCGGGGATATCATCCTGTTTCATGATGGGGGTCTGAACCAAGCGCAAACAGTCGCTGCGCTCCGGGAGCTCATCACGGATTTGCGTTCGCAAGGCTATCGATTTGTCACGGTCAGTCAATTGTTGGATGCAGCAAAATAATACGGCACCAGTGCCTCGTTTTCATGAAACAAAACGAAGCGACTGGTGCCTTTCTTTTACGCCAATACCTTGCCCAAGAACGAACGCAAGCGATCATTAACGTTATTGCCAAAAACCTCACTGGGATGACCTTCTGCCATAATAATACCTTGATCCATAAAAATGATTCGGTCGCCCACTTCCTTGGCAAAATTCATTTCGTGCGTCACGATCACCATTGTCATGCCTTCTTTGGCTAAATTTTTGATGACGGCCAGCACCTCTCCTACAAGCTCCGGGTCCAGGGCGGATGTCGGCTCATCAAACAGCATAACCTTTGGATTCATGGCGAGCGCCCTTGCAATTGCCACTCGTTGCATCTGCCCCCCCGACAGCCGCTCGGGATACACATCAGCCTTATCCTGTAGCCCTACCTTCTGTAAGAGAGCCAAGCCTTGCTTGCGGGCTTCTTCCTGAGACATTTTCTTTACTTTTACAGGGGCCAGCATGACGTTTTCGAGTACCGTTTTATGCGGAAAAAGATTAAAGCGCTGAAAGACCATCCCGACCTCTTCTCTGACTTTATTAATATCGGTCTTGGGGTCTGACAAATCATGTCCGTTGATAACAATCCTTCCGCTGCTCATTTCCTCCAGCTGATTCAAGCAACGTAAAAACGTGCTCTTCCCCGAGCCTGACGGACCAATGACACAGACTACTTCCTTTTCTGCTACCTGAGTCGTAATGCCCTTCAACACTTTCAGATCGCCGTAGTTCTTCGTCAAATTCGACACCTGTATAATCATTTGTCTGTCCCCCTATTGCGATAGAACAAGCTTGTAGTTCTTGTATTTCTATTTTACCGCAATAGTCAAAAGATTGCATGAATTTACTATCCAGCCTTTTGGTCGTCATCCTCCATCCTCGTATCCGATCGCGTCAATCCATTTTTTCCAGTGCTCGTCCCATGCGTAACTCTGCCCTCAACGGCTCATGCTAAGTGCGAGGTGGTTTTCATGCATCGAAAAAAATGGGTCACTCTCGTCATCGTACTGGTCGTTTTTCTATTAGGGCTTTTGGTGGAGGGTATTTACGGGACTTACACGGAGCTCGTCGACCATCCTGGTTTCGCTTGGGAAGAAAATGTCGTATCGGGCTATGGCAACAGCAAAATTGTGCAGCTGTTTGTGAACGGCGTGATTTCGGGACAACAAAGCACCGCTGGGCTGCCCTCGATGACGGAGCTATTGACTGAACAGCTCCGCCGAATTGAAGAGGATGAGCTGGTAAAAGCCGTTGTCCTTCGCATTGATAGTCCAGGCGGAGAGGTCGTCGCTACAGATGAACTGCACAGACGCTTGCTGAAGCTCAAGCAGGTCCGCAATCTTCCCATCGTGGTCAGTATGGGCTCCACAGCAGCCTCAGGGGGCTATTACTTGGCCACAACAGGCGATGCGATTTTTGCCAATCCCAATACATTGACCGGTAGTCTCGGTGTGATTTTCAATTTGGTTAACTACAGTGAAGCAGCGAATAAGCTGGGTGTGCATCAATACGCGATCAAAAGCGGACGCTTTAAGGACATCGGCAGTCCAGCCCGGCCCTTGACCGACCCCGAGCGGCAAATTTTCCAAACACTCGTCAACGAAAGCTACAACAATTTCGTCGACGTTATCGTCAAAGGCCGCAACCTCTCCCGTCAACGCGTACTGGAAATCGCTGATGGCCGTGTCTATTCCGGTGAGCAAGCAAAACGCCTCGGGCTCATCGATGAATTCGGTGATTTGGAGGAAGCGACACGCTACGCTCTCTCTTTATCTGGAGAAAAAGAAGCCATGGTTATCCGCTATGCAGACCAGCTCTCCATCAGCAAGCTGTTATTTAGTATGAAGCAGTACTGGTCGAATCCTGATCCGCTGGGGCTCAATCGAATATGGGACCGCCAAAATTCACCTCGCCTACTGTATCAGTTCATGCCCTAGCCTGTTAAAACGAAAAAGGAGTGGCTTCCGATGAACCAGCTTCCCAACGAAGAAAAAGCACATGATCCCGATTCCCTTGACCCCTATTCAGAAGCCCATCCACAACATTTGTATGCGGGCTTCTGGATTCGTGTGGTAGCGTCGCTCCTCGATTCGCTGTTCTTGATCGGCATTAGCTACCTCATTTTCAATCCGTTGCGACGTTTTTTTGCCGTTCCATACGCCTCTTTTCACTTCATTGATTTGTTAGAGGTGTTGTTTGATCTCCTCTATATGATCTTGCTGACTTGGTGGACCGGACAAACCTTGGGAAAGCTGATCACAGGCATCCGTGTCATCAGTGCCAGACAGGCGCGAGGCAATCTGACTGGCGGACAGGTATTTTTACGCGAAGTCATCGGCAAATTCGTCTCTTCACTTGTGTTCGGACTGGGCTATCTATGGGTTGCCTGGCACCCACGAAAGCAAGGCTGGCATGATCTGATCGCCAAAACGTATGTCATCCGGGATCGTCGACCATAACCTCCGCTCTATTGCGGAGGTTTTATTTTTGCATCCTTGGTCCCTATTTTTGTAGCGGCTTCCTGCCGATACCATTACCAACAAGGCAGATCCTATCCCAACCGAGGAGGAAGATACATGCGTAAACACAAAGTAACCAGCATCCTCGCCCTGAGCCTTTCGCTGGCTCTGCTCGGCCACGTTGCCCCTGTCCTTCCTGTTTCAGCTGCACCTGCTGTCCCTCAAGCAGCAGCCGTTAAAACGAATAACGTCTATAACCTTCAGCTAGGAATGAGCACAGCACAGGTAGAACAAACATTAGGCAAGCCTGCCCGCATTGATCCTAGTCATACGGGTGTGGAATGGTGGATTTACAATCAAGATTTGAACAACTACATTCAAGTCGGCATGCAAAATGGCAAAGTCGTGACTTTGTTTACCAATGGAGCCAAGCTGAATCTGAATGGCATCACGATTGGCTCTACCACAAAAGACCTGCAAAACAGCTGGGGTGCACCGCAAAACACGCTGACGATCATCCCGAGTCTGCGTATCCAAAAAAATACCCTTACTCATCCGACCTATGTACAGAACAATCAGGCGATCACCTTCTCTATCGATCAGCTGGGTGGAAATAAGGTCGGAGGAGTGCGCATCTCTACTCCTGAGCATTTTGCCACCATTGCGATTGGCTTGATGTATCCCATTTCCTATTCGAAATTACCCGAACTGCCGAAACTGACAGACACACAGATAAAGCAGGCAGCGCTCGCATACGAGAAACAAAATTTGGACTTGCTCAACGTGGCGAGGCAACGTGCCAAGCTGCCTGTTGTCACTTGGGATGAACAAGTTGCAGCAGTGGCCAGAGCACACAGCCAAGACATGGCCCAGCATAACTTTTTCAACCATACTTCCCCCTCTACGGGAAGTCCGTTTGATCGTTTGAAACAAGCCGGCATTCGTTACAGCTCAGCTGGTGAAAATATTGCCTACGGACAGCTAGACGGGATCGAAGCCCACATGAGCTGGATGAACTCCGCAGGCCATCGTCAAAACTTGCTCTCTCCAAAATTCAAGCAGCTCGGTGTCGGTATTGTTATGAAAGACGGTCGCCCGTATTTCACACAAAATTTTGTCACCCGCTAACCCTACAGAAAAAAGACACGCCGTCGTCAATGGCGTGTCTTTTTTTGGGTGAAAACAAGAATAAAGCTATGGCTGCGAAGTTGCATTTGTAGTGGCAGGTGCAGGTGCAGACGGTGTCGGAGTCTGGCCGTCATCTGAGAAAAACGGGATGATTACCAGACTAAGCACGAAAAATAAGATCCAGGCAATGCCTCTTCTGAAAATGCATGGTGTCAGCATCGGGTAACCCCTTCCAATCATGCTGTTCTACTTACTATTCATACGCTTCCCTCCTTGATGCCCGTTTATGCTTTTTTGGGCAAAAAAAATAAAAGCCTCGCCAAAAAGCTTGGCGAAGCTTATCCATCCTTGTCTTTACCCCTGTTTTTGCAAGGGCATCGAATACGTCTGTTCCTGGGTTGCTTTTTGTTTGAAAAACAGGCAAGCTGCCGCAAAAACAATGAGCAGCGATCCCATCAGCCAAAAGATCGTCCACGGCTCCCACACGTCCATCAGCAGGCCATTCACATTCGGAGCCAAAATACTGGCGACACCAAAATTGACGCCCGCGATGATTCCTGCGGTAGGAACCATCGATGCTGGTAAAATATCTGCCGAAAAAGCCAAGCCCAGCGAGTAAAAAGAACCGACAGCCGCTCCTGCTATGGCCAACAACAGCATCATCAGCCATACGTTTTCACCTGCAAACGGGAACAGGAAGAAGGCCACTCCCCCAACAAGAGCGCACACGAGCATGACCTGCTTGCGTCCTATTCGGTCACTCAATGCCCCCAGCGGCATCTGCAAGATAATACTTCCCACGACAAACGACGGAAGAATCAAGGAAACCCATTCAACGGACAAACCGGTACGCAAGGCATAAACGGGGAAACTGCCGTTAAGTGACGTCTCCATGAATCCGTACAAAAACGAAGGAATGAGCGCCAGCCAAGCAAGCCGCAAAACAAACGCATATTTGTTTTGCTTCTTTTCCGTTTGTTCGATCTGTTCGGGAAACTCATTTTTGATCCTGGATAATAATAAGAAGGCAACCAGATACAAAACGAGCAAGCCGCCAAACGGTACCCAAATCCCCAAATGCAGCACGCTTAAGCCTAATGGACCAATACTAAAGCCCACTCCATAGGCCAGCCCGTAAATGGACAGATCGCGTCCCCGATTCTCGGGAGCTGCAATCTTGGTCACCCACATTTGGCTGGCGTAATGTAAACCGCTATCGCCCACACCCATCAATAAACGTAAAACGAACCAGATCGCCAAATGGTTGAACATCGGGATGAGTGCTGTTGCGATCGTCACCAACAGCAACCCCCATAATATCGTGGCCCGGTATCCAATGCGCCGCAGCGGGATTTCCAAAAATGGATTGACCATGACCATCCCAATATACAAAGCAGCGGCGTTGAGTCCATTCATCACGGATGAAACACCTTGTTTTTCCAATAAAACCGTCAGCATCGGGATCGTCAAGCCTTGACTTAACCCCGCAATGCCGACAACCAAAATCAACACCCAAAAGGTGTAACGTGACTGTGACATGGTGTTGTTTCTCCTTCCTAGCTCCCTACTAAGCACTCTCTACGGAAGCACTCCCCTGTTGAAGCTGATACATTTTTTGATAAAGACCATTTTGCGCCATGAGTTCATCATGTGTACCTCGCTCCATGATTTCTCCACGGGACAAAACAAGAATCTGGTCGGCATGCTGAATCGTCGACAATCGATGTGCAATGATGAATGTCGTCCTACCTTTTGATAGTACATGCAACGCTTCCTGAATAGCTAGCTCTGTTTCACTGTCAATGCTTGCCGTTGCTTCATCCAAGATCAGCATCGCGGGATCAGCAGCCAATGCCCGAGCAAAGGAAATCAATTGGCGTTGACCGGCGGATAGCGTCATGCCTCGCTCGACGACTGGTTCGTCATAACCGCCCGGCAGCTTGGAAATGAATTCGTCAGCACGTACCGCTTTTGCAGCCCGCTTCACTTCTTCATCCGTAACCGTCTCATTATACATACGAATATTGAATCCAATGCTTCCCGTAAACAAGAACGGGTCCTGCAAAACGAGTCCGACATGACTGCGCAATGAGTGCGTATCAATCTGTCTCATATCTTGCCCGTCGATCAAAATGCTTCCTTTTGTCACCGGATAGAACCCGAGCAGCAAATTCATCAGAGAGCTTTTTCCCGATCCGGTGTGCCCCACCAGTGCAATCGTCTGACCAGGCTGCGCCGTAAAGGAGACGTTTTTCAAGACGTAATCGTCACCCTGATATGCAAAAGAGACGTTTTCAAAAACAACCTCTCCACGCGGGCGCTCGATTTGTGCACCCGTTTCTTTCTTCTCTGGCAGCTCATCCATAATTTCGAAGACGCGTCCCGCCGAAATGGTCGCCTGCTGCATTTGGGACAACCGATTCATGATCATGTTGATCGGTTCGAAAAAACGTCCCATGTAATCGACAAAAGCAAAAAGCGCACCGAAGGAAATCGCGCTGTGGAAGGAAGTCGAGCCGTAATACCATACGATCAGGGTCAAGGAAATTTTCCAGATCAAATCTACCGCTGGGCGCAAAAGCAAGGATTCCAGATTGATTTCTTTCATCCGCACCTTGAAGTAGTCTTCGTTTACATCCGCAAACTCCTTTTGTACACCTTTCTCCCGACGAAAAGCCTGCACGATCGTCATGTTCTGGATCATTTCATTGATCGTTGTGTTCATATCACCGAGCTTCGCGCGAATCACTGCATAGTAGCGAGAGCTGTACCTTTGATACACGTAGACTAACAGTACGAGCACTGGCACCGTCAAAAAGCAGAAGAAGGCGAGCTGCGGCTGCAAGATGTAGAGCGCGATCAAGATTCCAATTAAATAAAGACCGTTTTGTACAAATGTGGCGAGCACACTTACATACAGCTCACGGATGGCTTCTGTATCATTGCTCACACGAGAGACAAGCGCACCTACTGGCGTTTTGTCAAAAAAGGCAACCGGGAGCTTTTGCAAATGGATAAACAGCTTCATCCGCATTTGCTGAATGATGCGCTGGGCGATCTTTTGCAGCCACAAAATCTGGACGTAGTTGAAACCAGCTGAGAGCAAGATCAGCACTCCATAACCTACGGACAGCCAGATAATTGGCAGGACATCCCCCTGATACATCGCCTTGACTTCCGCTGCGGTCAGCCGAATGCCTGTGAAGGTCGTGTTTTGTCCTGATTGATCCTTCGTTATTACCTCGAAGCGCTCCCTGCCGTTTTCTGGCGCAATCGGGGTGAATTGCTTCTCCCCGTTTTGATTCACTTTGCCTGAAATCAAGTAATAGGTCGTGCCTTCTGTCAGCACGGTTACTTCTTTTTGATTGATACTGTCCAAAGCAAGACCTGTCTCTGCTGCGACATCTTCACGAATATAGTTCGTACCGTTCAGTATGGCGACTTGCCCCGCTGCTTGTGGTGGCACTTCGTCCAGTTGATACCAAGGCTTTTGGATTGCCAGGATGTGATTATCAATCATGACCTTGGCTAAAAAAGGACCCGCCAGCTCTGCACTCGTTCCTAGCAAGAGCAGGAATAGCGCGCCCAGTATTTGCTTTTGAAATGGTCTGGCGTACTCGGTCAAACGCCCCCATACATTTTCTTTGCTCATGAAACGTTTTCCCCCTCTCTCAACCAGCCACATCCTGTTCCATTTGCTGTCGACGGTACTGCTCTGCATACCAGCCGTTGCGCTGCATCAGCTCGTCATGTGTCCCTCGTTCGACGATCTGCCCCTCATCCAGTACGAGAATCAGTTGGGCATGCTGGACGGCAGACAGACGATGAGCCGTAATAATCGTCGTTTTATCCGCGCGCTCTTGTCGCAGATGACGAAGGATGCTCTCCTCCGTCCTCGCGTCCACAGCCGATAAAGAATCGTCGAGAATCAGGATACCCGCATCCATCAAAAGAGCACGTGCAATGGAAATGCGTTGTTTCTGCCCCCCGGAGAGGGTGACCCCCTTCTCTCCAACCATGGTTTGCAATCCATCTCTGAATTGCGCCAGATCTCTCTTCATCTCCGCAAGCTCCAACGCACGCATCACTTCTTCGGTTGTCGCTTGGGGTTTCCCGAATGTCACATTTTCTGCAATCGTCCGTGAGAACAGCAAATGCTCCTGAGGCACATAGCCGATTTTTTCCCGCAGCGTATCGAAAGCGAGTCCCTCTATCGGGATGCTCCCGATAAACAGGGCTTGCTCCTTCATCTGATATTGATGCAATAAGGCACGGCATAGCGTCGACTTGCCGCTTCCCGTCCGCCCGACAATCCCAAGCGTCTCTCCTTCGCCTAAACGAAACGAGATGTCAGTGAGTGCCGGCTTGTCAGTGCATGGATACGTAAAGGAAAAATGGCGTGCTTCTACGGTATTGGCGATTTGGTTTGCAATCGGATTCGCTGACTCCGTCACATCTGGCTGCTCTACCATTAGCTCTGTAAAACGCTTGTGGGAAGCGCCGCCTCGCTGCAACACATTGACTAGCCAACCAAAGGCGAACATCGGCCAAATTAAAAGTCCCAAGTATAAATTGAACGCAACCAAATCCCCTAAGGAGATAGCGCTGGTGAACACCAAATACGTCCCATAGGCCAGACCAATCAAAAAGCTGAAGCCAATAATAATCGCGATCGTCGGCTCGAACAGGGCGTCGATCCGCGAAACGCTAACATTTCGCTCCAGCGTTTTTTCACTGACCCGGCGATATGCCTCGATATCGGCCTTTTCCTGAACAAATGCTCTCAATACCCGAACGCCCGATACGGATTGTTGGACATGATCATTCATCTCTCCGAAGGCTTCCTGCGCCAAGTAAAAACGCTCATGCAGCAACCTTCCATAGTAAGCCGTTGACCAAGCCAAAAATGGCATCGGGATCAGTGCAGCCAGCGTGAGCTTCCAATCAATCGCGGTCACCATGACGCCCAGTGTTAACAAGGTCATGAACAGCGCATCAACAAGCGTTAGCACCCCTGTGCTAGCCGTTTGTTCAATGGCAGGAATGTCGTTGGTAGCGACGGCCATCAGATCGCCACTGCGTTTGCGATGAAAAAACGACGGGGTCATTCTCGTCAAATGGGCAAATAGTCGCTCGCGCAGCGTCCTCTCCAGAATCAAGGCTCCCCCATTTAACAAGTACCGCCAGAGAAACCGCAATCCATACAAGCTAACACCCAACACGAGCAAGATGACCACTGTTTGCGTCAAGTCAGCGTCCGTCAGGGAGCTGTTGCGAATCGAATCCACCGTGTCCCCGATTAATTTCGGTGGCCAAAGCATGAGGACATCGATGATAAACAGCACAGAGATTCCAATGACATACCGTTTCCAATAGGCTCGGAAAAACCAAGATAATTGCCGAAGTGTCTGCATGTAAATCACCTCTATTTATTCAAACCTAACAGCAGGACTAAAAAAAGGGCTTGCGAATCACGCGCAGCCCTCTTGATCTGTCCTCACTATCGTAATTTACAGAATTTTCATTGTCAATCAAAGCATACAGTTCAATCTAAATTTTTTTATCGGTTTTCCAGTCAAGCCATTCCTCTTTTAACAGGCTGTATGTGGCATGATCCACGTAATGATCGTAAAGGAATTCATTCCGTCGGAGTACCCCTTCCAGTTGAAACCCTAAACGTTCCGGGATCGATCTGCTCTTGTAGTTTTCCGTAGCAGCCTGAATCGTTACTTTTTCCAAATCCCATGACCCGAAGATCAATACGTCCAGGTAGGTCGCCACTGCTTCTGTCATCAGGCCCTTGCCCTGAAATTGCGCACCCAGCCAATAGCCAATGGACGTCTTTTTGTTGATCCAATCCACCGTATGTACGCCGACTGTACCAGCCAGACGTCCTTGGTACCAAATGCCGTAGTTGATGCCGCGATTATCGTTGTACTGATTGATCGTCGCTTGGATGAATTGACGCGAATCCTCTACCTTCTTCGTATAATTCAGCCAAGGCAGCCATTCCATAAGATTCTCCCGGTTCGAATCCGTAAGCAAAAATAACTCCTCAGCATCAGCTAATTCTAATTGTTTCAAGTACGTATCTTCATTGATTGCTATCCGTTGAATCGTTTGCATACGTATCTCCCCTTTTCTTGGATATTTTACTGGAAAACGCCAAAATGAGCAAAAAGCGCCCGCCAGCAACAATACGGCGAACGCTTATTAAAAGTTCTTTTATTTTTTGCTATTGCCGATCTCTTCCGGCTTGAAAATACCTGTCTCCGTGACGATCGCAGTAATGTACTTCGCAGGCGTTACATCGAACGCAGGATTGTACACCTTGATATCGTCTGGAGCAACCTGTTTGCCCAAGCCATGGGTAATTTCCTCGGCTGGACGCTCTTCAATCGGAATATCTGCGCCTGTCGGTGTTTCCAAATCGACGGAGGACAAGGGAGCTGCCACGTAAAAAGGAATGCCGTGAGCTTTTGCCAATACCGCTACCCCATACGTACCGATTTTGTTGGCGACATCTCCATTCGCTGCTACGCGGTCTGTACCCACGATGACAGCCTCTACTTTCCCTTGAGACATCACCATCGCCGCCATGTTGTCGCAGATCAGCGTCACATCAATCCCTGCTTGTTGCAACTCGAATGCAGTAAGACGGGCGCCTTGCAGGACAGGACGGGTTTCGTCCGCGTACACCTTCAGGTTCCAGCCGCGTTCCTTTGCCAAATAAAATGGAGCAGTAGCCGTACCGTACGCTGCTGTAGCCAATGCCCCTGGATTACAGTGCGTGAGAATTCCCATCCCGTCATGCAACAGAGTGAGCAAATGCTCTCCGATGGTCCGGCATACTTCAGCGTCTTCCTTTTGAATCGCCAGTGCTTCATCCAGCACTGCCGCCTTCAACTCGGCAATCGACGCTCCACTTTCTTTTTCAACGCGAGCCTTGATGCGATCCAACGCCCAGAACAGATTCACGGCTGTCGGACGGGAAGAACCCAAATAATCTGCCTGCTGGTTCAGCTCCTGCCAAAACTCGTCGTAGTTACTCGCTTCACTGCCACGAATACCAAGGTAGAGCCCGTAAGCCGCCGCCATGCCAATCGCTGGTGCGCCACGCACTTCCAAGCGGCGGATGGAACCCCATACTTGCTCGGAGGTAGTCAAGTTCAAATAAATCGTTTCTACTGGCAGACGCGTCTGGTCAAGCAAGACCAATGCATCATTCTCCCACTTTACAGGTGCCAATTGGGTGCTGGTTGTCATACTGTTGTAGCCTCCTGATAGTAGCGTTCAGTTACTCTCCGTACGATGTCCGTGATATCCGTCGATTCGTCAATGCCGCCGCGACCGAGAATCAACGCTTCTCCAATCGAGAGAGCCAGACGCTCTGCTTCTGCGCGAGTCTGGTTGTCTTCAATGGCATTCAGGTCCGCTACGCCTGCCAAGCCGATGACACGGCGCAAGATTTTGCATCCGGCATAGCCTGCTGTATCCTGAATCAAGCGTTTCACGTAGCTTTGCCACAGTCCTTCGACATGGGCGCTGCGCTCTTTGGCGTGCTTGTGCCAGAGCTGAACGAATTGCGAAACGAATTCATTCCAGACATCCTCGACCGTTTCCAGTAAGTATTCGCGGTACGCTTCCCGTTCTCCTTGATCTTTTTGCAAACCGTGCTGTCCTGCGTAGTTGAGCAGCAGATTGGCAATGACCGCCCCGATGTCAAAACCGATTGGGCCGTAGTAAGCGAACTCTGGGTCGATTGCTTTCAAGCTGTTTTCCGTGATGAAAATACTTCCGGTATGCAAGTCGCCATGCAATAGCGCTTCCGAGCGGGTAAGGAAATCGTATTTCAGCTTGGCGATTTCCAGCTTCAGCGGCCTGTTGTTCCAGATCGCCTCGACTTCCCGGCGAATCAACGGGTTGAAGTCGTTGGTAGGCGCATTTTCATACGGATCGGTAAAAACGAGATCTTCTGTGATTTTGCATAATTCTGGATTTATGAATGTTCGGACTAACGCTTTTTTATCGTACGGATGTGCACCCAGATCGGATGTGAAGAACAAGGTTTGCGCGAGAAAACGACCAATTTGCTTCGCGAATAGCGGGTACCGCTTTCCTTCGATCAGACCTTTGCGCATGATGATGTGGTCCCCGACGTTTTCCATGACAGTCAACGCAAGTTCCCCGTCGAAATGATACACCTGTGGCACCAAGTCTGGAACGTATTTGTACTGAATGCGGAGTGCCTCGCTCTCGATGCGAGCCCGATCAATCGTAAGCGGCCAAGATTCTCCCACGACGCGGGCAAAAGGCAGTGCTTGCTTGACAATGACGCTCTTACCGGTTGCCGGCTCCTGAATATCAAAGACCAGATTGAGGTTGCCATCCCCGATTTCGCGGCTGGTCAGCTCTGCTCCTTCGCTAAAAAGACCCGGTATTCCTTTTACGTACTCCACTGCTTCCTGTTCAGTCAATGCGCGATATGCCATGATTCCAAAACTCCCCTCTACGTATTTTTCCTCTATCTCTACTTGTTTGGTTTGTGTCCCGAGAGTGAAAAAAAAGACCTCTTTTCCCGAAGAAAAGAGGTCGCTGTCGTCACGTGTAAGAACCGTGTTGATGTCCCCCTTATCTTCCAGACCACTTTTGTTTCTGCAGGAATTAGCACCGTGCATGTCGCCTGTCAATCAGTCGCTTCCTCGCGTCTGAATGGCGTCATGTCGGTTGCCGGGTATCATCGGGCCAGTCCCTCCACCTTCTCTGGATAAGGTATCCAAAACGTATTCGGTTTTTGATTTAGTTTGAATCATACAACCAACGCTTCCACGATGTCAACACCCTTTTGTGCAAAAATTCGCACCTTGCAATTAGTAGGTGTAATGAGTTCCCGATACCGTAGGGTTATCCCAATTCCACCAGTCTACTTTGCCTAAAAGCGCTGCTGTTATCGACCTTTCAGCCTTGAGCTTAAGCAGTTCTTTCGTAGGTCCTGTCAGGACAGCGCCGTAGATTCGCACTCCGTTTTGTTGCATGTAGTTGTATCGTTCTGTGATTTGTGGGTCGCTACGAAATAACAAGGATCTGCCGATATCGCTAGTCAAACCTTCTTGCTCGGACAAGTACTTCATTTCGTTCAGATAAGTCGCCATCCGCCTATCTCCTTCCCCGTTTACAAGAATAGGTTCACCATAATTCAGCTCCCTTTCTGCAAAACCCCATACTTTTCCCGGTCCTAACATCAATTGTCCCTCTTGACTCTCTTTGGTCTCGATCCCTGTGTCTACGGCAAACCAAACCGTATCTTGTCCCGAAGAGGTAACATGGCGGGAAACCAATTCATAGTACTCCTCGTACGTCAGGAAGCGATCGAAGGAAATCGCAAGCTGAGAAACCGTTCCCTCTGGCAGCTTCTCCATCGTCGTCCAGGCAGGTGAAGTTCGAGATTCCGTATCCCCCATTTCCCCGTCTGTCGGATAACGGAAATACAGCTTCTGTTCTCTAACCCCATTTGGCCATTTCGGCCCAGCGTTTACGTTCCACAGCACATTTGTGCTTTCAAAGCGGCCAGCGTTCTTTTCTTCCGCTCCAACCCTCTCACGCAGTTCCATGCTGATATTGCCGTACAGCAATCCGACCTGCGAACCACTACCGCCTACACTGACACCTGGCTGCGTAAAATTGACCATCGACTTCGCAACGCGGTACAGATCTTCATGCATCAGTGATCCAACCCAGCCATTCAAAAAAAACAACACAACTCCGGCCAAAAAGGGAAGCCCTATAGTGAATCCAGCGTTGGACAACCGATTTTTCCACTTCCCCCGGCGAACAATGGCGCGCTGTTTTTCAGCTGACAGCGTTTCAGGCTGTTTGGTTTTCGCGTTGACCTCTCCCATTTCTTCCCCCAGCAAAAGCCTCTCCAACCGCTGTGCATATTCCTCGTCAGCAGCTATTTCCTCCTCGAATTGTTTTGAATCTTCTTCCGCCATTTCCCCACGCAAATAAGCAAGCAGTCTTTGCTCGCGATTATTCTCATCCTTGTTCATCATCGGCTTTCCTCCCACCACAACTGCCGCATCTTTTGCCGTCCCCGAAACAAGGAACGTTTGACGTCTGCCAGCTCGATCCCGAGTACCACGGCCATTTCCGCGTAGGAAAACTGCATGGTAGATAACAAAACGACCTGTCTCTGCTTTTCCGGAAGCTTCTCCAAATAATCATGGGCCACTTCCCACAGCTCCTTGTTCACGACATGCTCTGCCGGATCGACCGCAGAATGATCACGCCGCTCTGGCAGGGCTTCCACAAACGCAAATCGTTGTTTCGTCTTCTTGCGATAACCGTCCACGAAAGCGTGATAGGCCACCTTGAACAGCCAGGGCCGTACTTTTTCTCCACGGTAGTCGTCCAAGGAAGAGAAGGCACGACAAAAGGTTTCCTGTGTCAAATCCTCTGCCAGCCTCTCATCTCGTGTCAGCCGGAAAAGATAGCGGTAAATATCGTTTACATGCAGCTGGTACACATCCTCCAGACCTACTTTCCCAAGCCGTTCACACCCCTTCCTCCCTTACCACGAAGAAATTGCCAAAAAGTTTCACCTTCGTCTTATTTTTCTAATAACCTGCTGCACATTCTCTGCAAAAACAAAGATTGACTCCTGACAATGAACGTCATATCATGGGGGAAACGAATAACTCTTATCGCGAGCTGGCTGAGGGACTGGCCCTATGATGCCCGGCAACCGGCGCTATACCATGAAACGTACGATGATAATGCGTACCTTGGATAGCGAAACGGTGCTAATTCCAACGGATAAGAGTCGAGATGGAGCGTCTTTGGCTCGTCTCGGCTACTGACCCGAGAGATGAGAGGAGACGAGACGCTTTCATAGTCGACAACCGCCTCCCTGCTCAAAGGGGAGGCTTTTTTAATTCATACAAGGAGGATTAGACGTACCATGAGTGAACAACGTATCCTCGTTACCTATCTCACACAAGCAAAAGACTTGAACAAGAAAGCGCAAGCCATTGCTGTCGGTATGACAGTCGGCTCCTGGACGGACCTGCCGCTTGCCAAGCAAGCTGAGCTAGCACCGTATCTCGGTGAAGCCGTGAGCGCGACACCACTTGCGACACTGGAAAACGGAGAAACACGCGGTCTGATTACCGTCAGCTATCCGACTCGTAATTTTACAGCGGACATTCCATCCCTGTTGACCGGAATATTCGGCAAACTATCGATGGATGGCAAAATCAAGCTCGTCGACATCGTTTTCCCTGACTCATTCCTCCAGGCTTTTCCGGGACCCAAGTTCGGCATTGATGGTCTGCGCGAACGTTTAGGGGCACATAACCGTCCGCTCTTGATGAGCATTTTCAAATCGTGCCTGGGTCTTCCTTTCGACGATCTGAAGACGCAATTCCGGGCGCAAGCCTTGGGTGGAGTCGATCTCGTGAAAGATGACGAAATCTTCTTTGCAGATGACCGTGCTCCTTTTATCGAACGGATCAAAGCGTTCAAGCAAATCGCACAAGAGACGGAAGCCGAAACAGGCAAGCCCGTCCTCTATGCAGCCAACTTGACTGGACCTGTGCATGAGCTGAACGAAAAAGCGAAACGTGCAGTAGATGCGGGTGCTGACTGCCTCTTGTTCAACGTGCTGGCCTTTGGTTTCGATGCCCTGCATCGTTTGGCAGCCGATCCTGATGTACACGTACCGATCATGGCACATCCAGCATTGGCAGGCGCTTACTATCCATCGCCTGACTACGGTATCGCCACCCCGCTTCTGCTCGGAACGTTGATGCGTGTAGCTGGGGCAGATTTAGTGCTCTTCCCATCTCCATATGGCAATGTCGCCTTGGACAAAACAGAAGCGTTGCAGCTCGCCAAGCATTTGACCGACCCGCTGAACGGTGTCCGCCGTTCCTTCCCGGTTCCGTCTGCCGGCATTCATCCAGGGCTGGTTCCACAGCTGTATCAAGACTTTGGTTTAGATCAAATCGTCAATGCAGGAGGCGGAATCCACGGTCATCCCGGTGGAGCAACCGCAGGAGCGAAAGCGTTCGTTGCTGCGATTGAGGCTGTCACCGCTGGCCGAACATTGGAAGAAGCCGCAGCGGAATCACAAGAGCTGGCGATCGCCCTGGAAAAGTGGGGTGGCGCACGATGAGCAAAAAGCTCGTCCTGTTCTGCGATTTCGACGGAACGATTACCGAAAAAGACAACATTGTAGCGATTGTCCGCAAGTTTGCTCCCCCTGAGTGGGAAGCCTTGACGGAGCAAATCCTTTCACAAAAAATAAGCGTTCAGGAAGGGGTCGGCAAGCTGTTTCAGCTCCTGCCCTCCTCCTTGCGCCAGGACATTATCGATTTTATTGTCCAAGAAGCGACCATCCGCCCAGGATTTGCCGAATTCGTGAGCTATTGCCGCGAAGAAGGCATCGAGCTGTTGATCACGAGTGGCGGCATCGACTTTTTCCTGGAGCCTATCCTGGCACCATTCGATCTCTCCGGTGTGCCGATTTACTGCAATGGCAGTGATTTCAGCGGAGAGCGCATCATCATTACGTGGCCCAACGCTTGCGATGAACATTGCTCGAACGGCTGCGGCATGTGCAAGACAACCATCATCCGCCGTTACGATCCAGCAAGTCATTTTCGTATCGTCATCGGCGACTCCATTACGGATTTGGCTGGAGCCAAAATCGCTGACTATGTGATTGCCCGTTCCTTCCTCGCTGACAAGGCGGAAGAGCTGCAATTGCCGCATAGCAAGTTTGCCACATTCCACGACGTAATTCGCATTTTACAGCAAGTCCAACAGGAGGTTGTCTAAATCATGACCGCAACACTCGAACAACGTCTGGATGCCTTTCGCCGTCTGGATGACGCCAAGCTGACATTTGCCCGCCGGGACTGGTTTCCCGGCACCAGTGGCAATCTCTCCATAAAGATACAAAATGATCCCTTGCAATTTGCCGTAACGGCAAGTGGCAAAGACAAAACCAAGCTGTCCCCTGAAGATTATTTGGTCGTGGATCAAGACTCGCGTCCGGTGGATGAAACTGCACTCAAGCCTTCCGCGGAAACACTCATCCACGCTGTCGTCTACAAAACGTTCCCGAAGGCAGGTGCTTGCTTCCACGTCCATACCGTGTGGAACAACCTCATTTCCGAGCTGTACTTTGGACAACGCGCTTTCTCCATTCAAGGACAAGAGCTAATCAAGGGACTTGGAATCTGGGAAGAAAACGCGCGCATTACTGTTCCGATTGTTGAGAACTTTGCCGATATTCCGACCTTGGCTGCCGAAATTGAAAAAGTGATCACACCAGAAGTTCCTGGCGTACTCATCCGTAACCACGGTATCTACACCTGGGGCGGAAATGACTTCGAAGCCAAGCGCCACCTGGAAGCTTTTGAATTCCTATTCGAGTATCACGCCCGCTGGCTGCAATTGCGCCAAGCAGTCGTGTCCACTACAACCACCAATTAAGGAGGAATAAACGATGGCACAAATTCGTTTTCACGACAACAATGAGTACATCTCAGCACCCGAGGAAGTTGTCTCCTTCCTGGACACTCAAGAGATCATTTACGAAAAATGGGGCGTGGATCGCCTTGATCCAAAGCACCGTGATAACTACAGCCCGACAGACGAAGAAAAACAAGAGATTCTCGACACCTTCAAGCCGGAAATCGATGCGATCAGTAAACGTCGCGGTTACTTGACAGCAGACATTATCGTCCTCTCTGACAAAACGCCTAACCTCGACGAGTTGCTGGTGAAATTCAAGGGCGAGCATCACCACACCGACGATGAGTGCCGCTTCTGCGTCGATGGTCACGGTATTTTCGCTATCAAAGGCAAAGACGGTCGCTACTTCGACGTCGAGCTGGAGCCAGGCGATCTGATCTCCGTACCGCCGAACTACCGCCACTACTTCACCCTGATGGACGACCGCAAAATCAAAGCGATTCGCCTGTTCGTCACTCCTGCAGGCTGGGAAGCGATCTATTAAATAGGCAACACCCTGGTCCCGTTCGGATACCAGGGTGTTTTCTTATTTTATGACTCCATTTCCTTTAATCGTCACTTCTGGTTTCAATTGAACCGTTGCTTTTGAAAAGGCTGTCGGCCAGTCATCTTTAACTTTTTTCCATTCCTCATATTCATAGGCTCGCGCATAAAGGCCAAAACCAAACGGATCCGTCTTGGCTTCCTGGCATTTTTTGATAAGCTGGGCATAGTTCTTGTGGAGTTCTTCGGCAATCATCTGTTCCAGCTTTTTGTACTCTTTTTCCATGTTGAAAGGAAACAGCCTCTCTGATATAGACACACGCAATTTCAACTGAATATCGAAATGGAATGTACCGTCTCGATAGGTCGTCTTCACTTTTTTGTTGACGCCTTTTACAAAAAAGCTGACTCTTTCCTTTACAATGGGATTCTGATCGCTTGGCACCTTAACCGGGAGAGTGACGGATATTTCTCCCTGTTTTCCATGAAGAAGCATCTGCAAGAGAATTGTATCCCGCGGCTCGATCAATCCGGCATAAGCTCCTTTTTTCGTTAACAATGCGGTTCCCATTACTCTCACCGCATGCTTCGTCTTCTTCAACTCCGATATATGGGGCGTCATGCCTTTTTCAAACATTTGCCGATGAAATTCCTGCGCTCTGGTCTTTACCGTCAGATTTCTTTGATTGGCTGTATCAATTAATTTCGTCATATGCAGCGCAAGGCGAGGTTTGTCCTTTGGCTTGTATTCAAACAGCTCGTTCAAAGGGCCATCAAGCATGACCATTCGTGCGTTGACTGTGAACTTCGCATCACGAAAAACGACATCCAATAACCGAAACCAATCCGGGTGCTGCAATAAACGCTTTCCCAGCACAATCAATTGGATTTTGCCTGATACGGTCAGAGCCGTTACGATCTCATCAAAGCCCATTCTCGCTTCTCGCATGCTAGATGCCCGGAGGCCGAATTCCTCTGTTTTTTCTTTGGCTTCCCTGCTGAACACTGGGCTTGTCATATAAATGAGGAGTTCATTTTTTTCATTCAAATCAATTCCGATCATAAGAGAAAGGGTTGCATCCTCGAGATTCAATCGATCGTAACACCCGGTTAGCATCACGATCAAAACGAACGACAAAATGATCCGTATAAACCGCTTCATGCTTCTTTCCCCCCCGCTCCTCGCTTTGACAGCCAAATTGGTCCCCAAGCCAATAGTGGAAGTAAGTAAGCAATTATCAGTCCAACAAAACTCCATGTCTCTGTCATTTTTTTCAGGTCAACAAAAGAAGGCGTATACACCCAAGCCACAACCGATAGTAGCATCAGGAGCACCCATAAATGCTTTCGATGATCCCGGCTATTGAATAACTGGCTTGTGGAGAAAACGGTGAAATACAGGTAGGTCAATCCCGTTGTCGATAAAATGAACAA
Organism: Brevibacillus brevis; assembly: GCF_900637055.1. Lineage (NCBI taxonomy): Bacteria > Bacillati > Bacillota > Bacilli > Caryophanales > Paenibacillaceae > Brevibacillus > Brevibacillus brevis. The sequence goes on along the minus strand of NZ_LR134338.1, from coordinate 887,528 downwards.
GTAAAACGCGAGAAAAATAATATCGATGCGCTCCAGAAAGCGATATTCTATCACCTTCCACAAGTTCAGCGTAGGCCATACATATTCAACGATCTCATCCGGGCAGAAAAAAGCAAAGCAAATGATTGTGATGTACAAATAAACGAGCAAGGTCAGCGTGTTTGCCACGACAATGCCGACTGATGCGTATTGCTTTTTCTGCAGAAAGGGGTAAACAAAATACGCCATTTCAAACCCAAGAAAGGACAAAACCGTAGTCTTGCTGGCTGTCAATATCGGCATCCACCCCTCTTTTATCAGAGGCAAAAAGTGCAACCAATGTGCGTCCTTTAAAGCGGTCGCGAGGACAAGCGGCATCCAGAGAGTGAGATAAAACACCAGCTCAGAATACCTCCCAATCACACGCAGTCCCCCCTGTACGACGATATAGGCGGGAATCGCAAGCAGGATAACAATGATGTACGCAGGTGTCTGTGACAATATCCATACATTAATGATCGCAGTGGTATTGGCAATGAGGACGGTCGTTGCAAGTGCAAAATACATGCCCATCAATATCGTCGCCACTTTTCCCAAATACTTGCCCAAAAGGAGGTGGAATATATCGATGATCGTCTTATCCGGGTAACGTTTCATCATATTCGTGGTAACGAGGCTTACGAGCACGGCTGCTGCCCATCCAATAAACAAGGACATCCATCCGTCTGTCCCCGCCTGTTCCGCCAATTCTCGCGGTATTGTCAAAACACCGATCCCGACCTGCGTCCCGTGAATGAGAAGGATGTACTGGAGGACGGACAGCTCGTAATATGCGTACTTTTTCATTTCGCATCCTCCTCTGGCTGATTATCCCCTTGCCGCTTAGCCTGGACCGTTCTGGCTCCCTTGGGGCGATCAAGCATCTTCCACATAGGCAAACGAACAAACAGGTCTTTCCAATCTGAGAAGCGTACAGGAGCCAGAGGACTTCCATAGGGGACACCCAGGGATTGTAACGAAATCAAATGACCAATTAGGGCCATAAGCCCCACCACAATCCCGACGATTCCAAACATCGCCGCCAAGACCATCATGGCAAAACGGATGAGTCTGATTGCCGAAGACATATCGTAATTCGGGATGATAAACGAAGATATCGCGGTAAAAGCCACAACAATCACCATAATGTTACTTACAACTCCGGCTTGGACGACTGCTTGACCGATAACGATACCGCCGACGATACCGACTGTTTGTCCAATTGGAGCAGGCAAGCGAATCCCAGATTCCCGGAGCATTTCCAGTGTGAGCTCCATGAGCAGCGCTTCAAGCAAAGGAGGAAACGGCACTTTTTCGCGAGACTCTCCTATCGACAGGATCAAATCGAGCGGGATGACCTCATAATTGAATGAAATCAAGGCAATATAGATTGCGGGCAAAAAAGTGGCCACGATAAAAGCCAGGTATCGAAGCAAGCGAATAAATGAAGCAACAGGCCAGCGTATGCTGTAATCATCGACATTTTGGAAAAAGGAAACAAAAGAAACGGGAGCAATCATTACGCTTGGTGATCGATCAACGACAACGGCAATCTTCCCTTGCAGCAAATGAGAGCTGGTCGTATCAGGTCTTTCCGTTGTGATGAACTGTGGAAAAGGGGAGTATGGATTATCCTCGATATACTCCTCCAGCTCTCCTGTATTGAGGATCGAATCAACCTTGATTCGTCCAAGCCGATCTTCCAGCTCCTGCAGCACCTGCGGATTGACGACATCGGCCAAATACATGATAGAGAGCTTTGTGCCCCCTCGTTCTCCGATCCAAATCTCTTTAATTTTCAGCTCGCGATTAGGAATATAGCGGCGAATTAGGGCGATGTTTTGGGAGTCGGTTTCGACAAATCCTTGATGAGCTCCCTTCAGTGAGGCCTCCAGCTGCGGGTCTTCAAGAGCCCTCTGCGGCCATCCATTTGTCTCGACCACGAGCGCTTCTTTTCGTCCCTCGATAAATAGAACGCTGCTGCCCTGCAAGATATCGTTCTCTACGGTCTGAAAGTCGTATACAACGGACACCTTGCCAACGGATAACAGGTCAAAAATACTGGGGCTTTCTCCTTCTCTATGAGACAAAAGGGGACGAAGCACGTTATTGTTTATGGAGTTTTTGTCAACCAATCCGGTTAGATAGACAAGTGTGACCTTGCCACCCGCATGTCGGCTGTCAAACGTCCGTATCACCAAATCAGGCGTCATCGTAAAGATCGCATTCAGCTCAGCAATATTAACGTCTAATCGCTCACTGATCTCACGAACATGGATAGGCGCACTCGAGTGGCTAATCCTGTCTTTGACCGATGTCTTTTTTCTTCTTAGCCACCCTCTCATCGCCATTTCGTACACTCCCGCCCTTTGCGAAGTATGTTCTGTTAGCGTTCGTGAGAGCTTCCCAAAATATGCATGCGAATTGGCACATCCTGCCGCCAAATCGAATAAATCCCAACGCCCTGCAAATACTGTTGGGAGTGCGGGATTACTTTGGCGGGAGAATTATGAAATGGTTTGGCGGTGCCTTTATGTGCATTTCTCTCTTACTTTTGCTGATCGCTCGGTCACACCCTCTATCGCAAATATCCAATCCAGCAAAATAGATCGTTACTGCTTCAGCCGTCTTCTTTGGAGGCGGTGAACGTCAACGTGACGATTCACGATGGCGGGATTTCGAAGGTGAAACAAGTGCGTTAAATGCAAAAGGAGCAAAGTCTGAACTTTGCTCCTTCTTTCCTGCGTCCATTTGTCTCTTGTTAGCCAAAATTGGTAAAATAAGTATATTAAAACAGTTTATACGTTATAAAAATCTGGAGGGAGTTAAATGTTATTGGTTTCACTCTTACTACTCGGTATACTTCCTGTACTTGTTTCCGCGATCGTTGCTAGTGTCATGGGAAGGCATAAAACAGGAAAAATCATTTTAGGGTCTATTTTTGGCTACTTGACATTTTATGTGTGTTCCGTTATCTATATCAAATTCCTCTAGCATACTTGCTTCAACAGAACCAAATGAGCATAGCAAACCACAAACATGAAAAAAGGAGCAAAGCGTTGAGCTTTGCTCCTTTTTTCGTCTTCTATTTGGAACTACACCACATATGCTCCCGCTTCGATCACACGATCTGCAATGGAACGCTTGAGTGCCACCGTGTTGATCGGCGTGCGGCGGGTCAGTTTTTTCAGGATTGAGAGGCGCAGACGAAGCTCGTCGCCCTCTTCCATCGCCGCCAATGCTTCTTTTGCCCAGCCTTCGATACGATCGAACGCCTCATGCACATACACAGCGGTCATTTCCAGCTTTTGCTGCTCGGCTTCGATGCCATTTGCCGCCATTGCTTTCTCTGTCCGCTTCACGATGCTGTCCATTGCATACAGCTCGATCAGCATGTCAGCCGCGAATGCCAAGAGTTCCTGTTCTTTGGACATTGCCTGTTGGTATTTCATCAACGCAGAACCAGCCACCATCAAAATGATTTTGCGCGTGATGTTGATCAGATGCTTCTCCATAGCCAAAGGGGCATCTTCAATCTCTTCCGGATAATAGCTCATCAGATCTGCTTGCAGGCTGCTTGCTGCTTGCATAAGCGGCAGCTCGCCTTTCATCGCCTTTTTCACGAGCGTATCCGGGATGAGCATGCGATTGATTTCGTTCGTTCCTTCGAAAATGCGGTTAATCCGCGAGTCACGGTACATGTTCTCGATCTCATACTCGGACATAAAGCCGTATCCGCCGTGGATTTGCACGCCTTCGTCCACGCAGTAATCCAAAACCTCAGTGGCAAATACTTTATTGATCGAGCATTCGATTGCATAATCGGCAATCGCCTTCGCAACCTCCGCGCCATCATCTGCTTTCTCACCCAAGCGAGTCAGCGCTGTATCGAACAGACCCACTGTCCGATAGACGGAGCTTTCAGCCGCATACGTTTTCACTGCCATGTTCGCCAGTTTGTTTTTGATTAAGGTAAAGTTGGCAATTGGCGTTTTGAACTGTTTGCGCTCTTTTGCGTAGTTTGTAGCGAGTTCCACCGCTTTTTTCGAGGAGCCGACTGCGCCCACTGCGAGCTTGTAACGACCAACGTTCAGGATGTTGAACGCGATCACGTGACCTCTTCCAGGCTCACCGAGCAGATTGGCTACCGGCACAGGTACATCTTGCAAAATGACCGTGCGTGTCGAGGAGCATTTGATCCCCATCTTCTTCTCTTCCGGTCCAAACGAAACACCTGGAAATGTGCGCTCGACGATAAAGGCAGTAAATTTCTCGCCATCAATTTTCGCGTATACGATAAACACATCAGCAAAGCCAGCATTTGTGATCCATTGCTTCTCTCCGTTGAGAATGTAGTGCGTGCCATCTGCGGAGAGCGTCGCTGTCGTTTTCGCTCCCAGCGCATCTGATCCCGAGCCTGGCTCTGTCAGGCAGTAGGCCGCGATTCGTTTTCCAGACGCCAGATCAGGCAGGTAACGCTGCTTTTGCTCCTCGTTTCCAAAGTACACGATCGGCAGTGAGCCGATACCGACATGGGCGCCGTAGCTGAGTGCAAAGCCGCGAGCCAGCGAGAACTTCTCTGTGACGAGTGCAGTGCTGACTTTATCCAGCCCCAGTCCCTCGTATTTCTCTGGAACGTCTCCAGCCAAGAGACCGAGCTCCCCTGCTTCCTTCAACAGACGAACCGAAATATCAAATTGGTGGTTTTCAAGCTCTTCCAGATGAGGACGAACTTCATTGTTGACGAAATCCTCTGTCGTCTTGGCAATCATCTTTTGCTCTTCGGTGTATTCTTCTGGCACGAATACATCATCAGCTGAACCTGCATCGATCAAAAAGCTTCCACCGCGGATCAAATCTTTTGTTTCTGCCATTACTATCCCTCTCCTTATTTTAAAATTAGATCATCTCAAAAACGCCAGCGGCTCCCATTCCCCCGCCGATACACATCGTAACGACTCCGTATTTGCCGCCTCTGCGCTTCATTTCATTCAAAAGCTGGACGGTCAGCTTGGCACCACTGCAACCGAGTGGATGCCCTAATGCGATTGCCCCGCCATTTACATTGACCTTTTCAGGATCGAGTCCCAACTCGCGAATCACGGCAATCGATTGAGAAGCGAATGCTTCGTTTAACTCAAACAGATCGACATCCTCCAAGCTGATTCCCGCCAGCTTCAATGCTTTTGGAATCGCGACAACCGGACCAATCCCCATGACGTCAGGGTCTACACCGCCAACCGTAAAGGAACGGAACTTGGCAATCGGCTCGACACCCAGCTCGGCTGCTTTTTCGGCAGACATCACGAGAACTGCTGCCGCGCCGTCGCTCGTTTGCGAAGAGTTTCCTGCCGTTACGCTGCCTTGCACGTGAAAGACCGGTCTGAGCTTGGCGAGTGCCTCCATCGTCGTGTCCGAGCGCGCTCCTTCATCCTTGTCGAAAACACGTTCTTGGACGTGGACCTTGCCAGCTTCATCCACGAAATGCTGCTTGACTGTCAAGGGCACGATTTCATCCTGGAATTTCCCTGAAGCAATCGCAGCCGTCGCACGCTGATGGCTTTGCAGAGCAAAAGCATCCTGATCCTCACGAGAAATGTTGTACCTCTTCGCTACTTCTTCAGCCGTATGCCCCATGCTCATGTACGCTTCCGGCATCGTTTCAACCAGAGTCGGATTGAGTGCAATTTTGTGACCGAGCATTGGCACCAGACTCATGCTCTCCACCCCGCCAGCGACAACCACATCGGAGCTGCCGACCATGATCTGCTGAGCAGCGTAAGCAATCGTCTGCAAACCGGAAGAGCAAAAGCGATTGATCGTGATTCCCGATACATTTGTCGGCAATCCGGCACGCAGTCCGATCAAGCGAGCCATATTCATGCCTTGCTCGGCTTCCGGTACAGCCGTCCCCATGATGATATCCTCGATATCCGCCGGATCGAGCTGTGGCACGCGTCGCAACAGGTCGCTTACAACTGCAGCTCCCATATCGACTGGATGAAAATCCTTGAGACTTCCTTTTTTCGCTTTCCCGATAGCGGTGCGGGCCCCCGCGACAATAACTGCTTCTCTCATCGTTATCCCTCCCTCTTCCTAGTTACGCAAAGGCTTGTTTTTGGTCAGCATATGCTGCATCCGTTGCTGGCTTTTCGGTGTCTTGATCAGTTCGAGGAACGCTTGCTTTTCCAGCTCCAGAATGTAGCTTTCTGTCACTTCTGTACCCGCTGGCACGTTACCACCAGACATGACATAGGCAACTTTGCTTGCGATCAGTTCATCATGCTCGGAAATATATCCACTCTTCTTCATGGCATAAATATTTTGGCGCAGGTTCGCATAACCCGTTTCTCCGATGACGCGAATTTTGCGTGGCGCTTGCGGCGTGTAGCCCTCTTTATCCATCGCGAGCACCAGCTGCTTCGCATCGTATAGCAGATGATCAGCATTCACGCTGATGCGGTCAGTCGGTCGCAGGTACCCCAGATTGATGGCTTCCTGACCACTCGTAGATACCTTTGCCATGGCAATGGCTTCAAACGCCTTCGCAACGAATGGGAACGGATCAACTGGCACGCTGCCTCCCTCTGGAACGTTTTCCATTGCTCGGAACAGCATCTCCTTCGTTCCTCCGCCACCTGGCAGAAGTCCTACTCCCACCTCTACCAGTCCGAGGTACGTCTCTGCCGATACCTGCACGCGATCCGCGAGATAGACCACCTCGACACCGCCGCCCAGTGTCATGCCGAACGGCGCTGCGACGACTGGACGATGCATGTAGCGCAGTGCCCGTGCTGTTTTGTGGAAGTTCGTGACGAGCATATCGAGCTCCAGCCAGTTCTCATCCTGAGCTTCCATCAGCGCCATGGCGAGATTCATCCCGACGCAGAAGTTTTTGCCTTGATTACCGATAACTAGGCCAGCGAAGTTCTTTTGCACTTCCTCTGCGGCCTGGCTTGCCATGTGCAGGACATCCATCCCGAGTGCATTGTGCGGGGAGGTGAATTCCAGACATGCGACTCCATCGCCCAAATCGATCAAGGCGGCACCCGCATTTTTCTTGATCAGCTTGCCTTGTTCCTTAAGGGCGGCCAGGTTGATGTTTTCCTTGCTCTCTTCGATGTCCTTGTAAGTGCCTCCAATGGAAAACACACTGCGCTTTCCTTGCTCTTTTTGATAAAAGGAGGTTTTCCCACTCGCGAGCAGCTCCTCAACGAGTGCTGGAATCTTCTCGTTTTCCTCACGCATTCTTGCCACTGACTTTTCGAGACCGATAGCATCCCATGTTTCGAACGGCCCCATCTCCCAGCCGAAGCCCCACTTCATGGCCTGGTCAACAGAGACGATATCGTCTGCGATCTCATGCGCCTTTTCAGCAGAGTACAGCAGTACCTTTTTGAAGACACTCCAGACGAACTCACTGCCCTTGTCCTTGCCGTATGCGAGCGCTCTCAACTTCTCAGGCAAAGTCTTGGCTGTTTTGGCTGCTTCGAGGGAAGCGAACTTCGGCCTCACACTTGGACGGTATTCCAGCGTGTCAACCGACAGAGCCATAATCTCTTTGCCTTTCTCCGTCTTCACCTGCTTGAAAAAGCCTTGACCAGCCTTTTGCCCGATCCATCTTTTCTCCACCATTTGCAGAACGAATTCCGGCACTTCAAAAACCGAGCGCTCCTGCTCATCCGTGCTTTTGTTCCTGACGTTACCCGCCACATGTACGTACGTATCCAGTCCGACAACATCGAGTGTGCGGAACGTCGCGCTTTTTGGACGGCCGATGACCGGTCCTGTCAACGCATCTACCTCATCTACCCCAAGCCCCAGTCGCACCATTTCGTGGATCGAAACCTGCAATCCATATGTACCGATGCGATTGGCGATAAAGTTAGGCGTATCCTTGCAAACGACCATTCCTTTGCCGAGCACATGCTCACCAAAATGCTTCATGAAAGAGATGACTTGCGGGTCTGTATCCAGACCTGGGATCAGCTCCAACAGTTTCAAGTAGCGCGGTGGGTTAAAAAAGTGCGTGCCGAGGAAATGCTTGCGGAAGTCATCAGAGCGTCCCTCTGCCATTTCGTTGATTGAAACCCCGGACGTATTGGAAGACACGATGGTCCCTGGCTTGCGATGCGCTTCTACCATGGCGAAGACGCTTTTCTTCACCTCGATGTTCTCGACAACTACCTCAATAATCCAATCGACCTCGCTCAAGCAAGCCAGATGGTCTTCGAAGTTACCAACTGTAATCAGGTCGATGTTCTTTTTATCGTAGAGCGGCGCCGGCTTCTCCTTCAAAAGTCGGTCACGGCCCGCTTGTGCGATCCGGTTTTTCACCACGCTATCAGACAAAGAAAGTCCTTTTGCACTCTCATCTGCTGTTAATTCACGCGGCACGATGTCCAGTAAATAAGTGGGAATACCGACGTTGGCTAAATGTGCTGCGATCCCGGCGCCCATGACGCCTGAACCGAGAACTGCCGCCTTGCGAATTTTGCGTTCCATCTCCAAATCCTCCTTTTTAAAAACCTAGTCATGGCTTATTCATGGTCAAAAGAATGGCCTCGCAACAGTGAATACCTAATATTCAGACTAGCAGATCATTTTTAAAACTTCTACTTTCTCCATAGATATTCCTGTGTACATCAGCACATGTCTCATGTTGAATGAATGCTCATTCAGTATGTGGGTTAAAAAATGACATCCCACGTTTTGGCTGTCTTACACGCCCGGAGATGCTACGCTCCCACCAACTGAATCACCGTTCAGTTTTTATTGTAATCGAAAATTCTGTCAGTTGCAATCGTCACTTCACGAATGAAAAGAAAAGGGGCACTCTGTTGTCCAGTCCCCCTTTTTCTGTGCTACTTTTGCGAGTAAATCAGTGTGGTGATCTTGCGTCCGTAAGCATTGGACGCGTCTTCTTCCAATCGGTATTCAATCTGGAAGTCTCCGTTTTTCGGGTCTAGGTAATGAGCTATTACCCAAAGGGCTTTCGAATTGTTTTCGTCTGCCTTGACCGATACTTTTACCGGTCCATTGTAGGAGGGCACTTGCTCCAGCTTTGCCATGCTTTTGAGCGCATCGTCTGTAAAGAGCGCAGATAGCTGCTTCTGATTTTTTGTTTCGTACGCCAAATTCGCTGCTCGTAAATACACCTGCGCGATGTGCTGCTGATTCGCAGGCGAACCCCGGAACTGTGAAGCTACATCTATCCGGTAATAATCGATCAGTCGATCCATGACAACGACGTATTCCGCACGTGTCAGGATCTTGTTCGGAGAAAAGGTCTTGTCCGTGTGAAACAGATTGAATTCCCGGATAGCCAGTGGGTACGGTGAATATGTATCCCGATAGAATCGGTCACGTTTCCATTCGTAATGGCTGTTAAAGAAAGAGACTGCATCCTGTGGTTTAATATTGGCTGTACGGAATTTTTGCGGTGCCAGCATGTGAAATAGTATCAAGCTGGCCTCTTCTCTCGTCAATGGCCACTGCATCCCGGCACTGGACATCCACCAGTCCGGATTTTCCTTCTCTTGCTTTTTCATCAGGTGCCCGGTTTCAGCCAAATATAGATAGTACAGCATCCGGTCTCCGGGATCAAACTTGCCCAGATCGTCCGTTTCGATTTTCATCATGGTCTTCAGATTGCTCAGCAGTTGATCTACTTCCCCCCGGAGTAGATAGCGATGATCCAGGTTTGGCTTACGTTCTGGCTTTTCTATCGGACCATATACCGTTTCAAATACGCGATTCAGCATAGCCAAAGCTTCGCCTCGAGTAATCGGCTTGTTTGGGTAAAAAGGCTGATATCCCTTCCTCTTTACGATGCCCAGATCCGCCATTTCGTCGATGTGCTCACGCGCCCAATGTCCCTGTATGTCCGTATACATGCCAGGTCCAGCCGCATTCGCACTCCCTGAAAAAACGCTTTGCACCACTAGCAGTGCCAAGAGAAAAACGATTGCAAAACGTTTTACCATGACTTACGATAACTCCTTTCTTTCCATGATCATTCCTTACTCCCTTTTTTTGGAATTCGCCCCCAGTAGCATCCATTCCTGCCCTATTGGTCTATTTTCCTGGGTCTGATCTCTCTCTTTCTTGTATCGGGAGGAAAACGGAACTTTGTTATACTTTTTCAAAACAAATGAAAAAGAGCCGCACTTTTTATGAGCGGCCCAATTATATCCTTTTTCTCTATGCGCTGACTATCCTTCAATCTGCTCTAACCAGCTTGGTCCCTTGGTCACGAGCAGTCGATATAAGAAAATGTTGATGAGAGTGAACAGGACGATAATCCCAAGAGAGGTCCCTATCATGGATATCCCTAAAGAAAAACTGGCGAGGACGACTAGGCCTCCTGCCATAAGGCCTATTACCAGTGGGAAAAGAAAAAAAGCCGTCGGTTATCCCTACGGCTCTCATAATTTAGTCTTGTGGTACAAAACTGCCATCACGCAGCATAGTCAATTCACCCATGATGAATGCTAAATCTTCGCTTTCGCCGAACTTGCCACTTTCCTCCAACGCTTCCAAACGACGCAGAAGCATGTTGGCAAAGTCTTGAATCTGTACCGGATGTGCCTCCATGTCAGCCTCATCCAAAATTTCAAAACTAGTCAAGGCTTCCAAGTGGGTCACGATTCGAAAACTGCCGATTTCCCCCAGGAATTCTTGCTTGTTCATTTTTGATTTCTCCAATTTTTGCAGCATGGACAAAATATCATTCGCTACCACGCTCGGAAAAGCAACCTGATAAAAGTTGCGATTTTTCGCTTCCTCGGTTTTGATAATCAGAACATCAATACCGTCCAGCTTCTTCGCTTTTTTGCCAAACCCAAACATATATTCCACCTCAATCGTTCGATCTGTCCAACTCTCTCCATGATAGACATAATCCGAGAGTCAGACAACCCCTATCCATATATTAACTGGGCTATTTGTCTTTTTTGACACACACGCTAACGTTATACGACTGCTCCCAAGTGAGGTGTGCCATGAAAATCAACTGGAAAAACTGGATGTTTATTCTCGCTCTCTCTTTGCTCGTCACAGGATGCATGACGCAAGTAAAGCAGGAGCAGGAAAAAAACAAGGCCAAAACACAGAGCAAGCCTGCCAAGCAGTCTGCCATCCAAAAGCTTGGCGATAACAAAATGGATGTCGTCCTCTTTTTGAAGCAAGCCGAGCATCAACTGGAAAATGTATATTATGCTGCTGCGGACAATGCGAAGGGAAAAACTGTGTTTGAGGATGGTCTTGTCTTTCGCGAATTGCCTGAGCGCTTCGACAGTAAAGACAAGATAACGGATTACTTCGGTCGTTTTTGGAGTCGCCCAATGGCAGAAGCCATGTACGACAACATGACAACCAAGCTGGTAAAGGAAAAACTATACGTAGCAATCCCCCGTGTCGACTATCCGACTTTGATCTCGGTTCGAAACACGACTGTCCAAAAAAGCAATGGAGAACTCAGTGTGACCGTGGAAGATGCAACCGATTCCTCCTTTGCTTCTGACCGCACGCTTCGCTACCGACTCGTGCGCGATCAAAAGAGCAAACGGTTCGAAATCAAATCACGGATGGGTGCTTACGGGAATGAACAATTTCAATAAGCCTCTTGACATTTCTGGCGGACCAAGCGAATAATAGTGAATTAATAAGCACATAGTGAGCGGCAATGACGGGGAATAGTAAAACCGCCCTTCAGGTCCAGAGAGCGAAATCCACCGGCTGAGAGGTTTCGTCCTTGAATCGGTTTGAACCCACCCCAGAGCATCCAGGGAAGACCTGGACAGGTTTCTTTCACCTGTTATCAAAGAAAGAGAGCCGGGCGTTTCTTGGCTGAAGTATGCCTTCAGTCCAAAACGTCAAATAAGGTGGTACCGCGTGAGGTTATCAAGCCCTTTCGTCCTTATCAAAGAGACGAGAGGGCTTTTTTGTATGCAAGAAGGGGGTTTTACGCATGAAAAAGGGGAAATTGCGTTTGGTAGTAAAGGTGGGGAGCAGTTCGATTGCAGCAGGTACAGGCGGTGTTGATCCGGCGAAAATGTCGCTGCTCGTCTCCGCTATCAGCCAATTGCGTGAAGCGGGTCATCAGGTTGTCTTAGTCTCCTCGGGAGCTGTCGCCAGCGGCTATCAAAGTCTCGGCTATCAGCAGCGACCGCGATCCTTGGCAGCCAAGCAGGCAGCCGCGGCCATCGGGCAGAGCTTGTTGATGCAAACCTATACGCAAATGTTCGGCGCCCATAACTTCAGCGTGGCGCAAATCTTGCTGACACGCGGTGACTTTTCTCACAAGGAACGGTATCAGCACGCATTCTCCACGTTGTCACTGCTATTGGATAAAAACATTTTGCCAATCATTAACGAAAACGACACGGTATCCGTAGCGGAATTGACCTTCGGAGACAATGATATGCTTGGCGCTCTCGTCGCTGGTCTCGTCCATGCCGATTTGTACATGATCCTGACTGATACGAATGGCTTATACGACAAAGACCCGCGCTATCATGCGGATGCCAAACACATGGGCTGGCTCGAATGTGTGACGGACGAAATCGAGGCACTTGCAGGCGGAGCTTCCCAACTGGGAACAGGCGGTATGCGCTCCAAGCTGATCGCAGCCAAAACCGCCCAATCATTAGGAATTCCGAGCTTTATCGGAAAATTGACGAATACCATGGATTTGCTGGAGGTCCTCACTGGCAACGGGAATGGCACCTACGTCAACTACCATCCAGAAGCACCTACAACGAACGGCGTTCCTACACGCAAGCAATGGATTGCGCTTCACTCCCCTACCCGCGGAAAAATCACGGTTGATAGCGGGGCAGCGGAAGCGATTTTGGAAAACAGCAAAAGCTTGCTCTTGGCAGGTGTCCGCGATGTATCCGGCATGTTCGAGCAAGGTGAGGTAATCGAGGTTTACTGTGAGGGTACGTTGATCGGTCGCGGTATCAGCAGATTCACTGCAGCACAGTTAAGTGATTTTCTTTCCCCTGATAACGTAACGCGACACAGCGGTACTGTTATACATCGCGATGAATGGACGCCTGTCATCTAAACAATCCATGCAGATAGAAAAAGGAGTTGGAGTAACCATGGAAAGCTTGAAGGAAAAAGTGCATGCACAAATGAGCCTGGCCAAACAGGCTTCACGAAAAATGGCAATACTCTCTCGCAAAGCAAAAGACCAGGTGCTCGTCGCAATCGGCAACCAGCTGCTGGCTGATGAGACCGTCATTCTCTCAGAAAACGCCAAGGACATCGCCCTCGCGGAAGCAGATGGTCAGCCTGCCTCCTATCTGGATCGTCTCCTGTTGACGCCGGAGCGAATTGCACAGCTCGTGGATAGCCTGGCACAACTGGTATCCCTCGATGATCCGGTCGGGGAACGGATCGACTCATGGACACGGCCAAACGGACTTTTCATCGAACAAATCCGCGTCCCTCTCGGTGTCATTGGAATGGTGTACGAAGCCAGACCGAACGTCACCGTAGACGCAGCAGCTATCGCTATCAAAACAGGCAATGCGATCGTCTTGCGCGGCAGCCACAGCGCTGTTCACAGCAATCTCGCATTGGTGACTAGCATTCGTCAAGCGCTCACTGCGACCGGACTTGACGCGGAAGCGGTGCAGTACTTGCCTTTTGCCGAACATGCCTCTGTCGATTACTTGTGCACCGCCAATGGTCTCGTCGATGTCATCATCCCTCGGGGTGGCGCAGGATTGATCCAGCGGGTTCTGCAAATCGCAAGCGTTCCTGTACTCGAAACAGGCGTTGGCAACTGCCACATTTATGTGGATGAAGCCGCTCAATATGACATGGCTGAAAGCATCGTGATCAATGCCAAAACAAGTCGGCCTGCCGTCTGCAATGCTGCCGAAACACTGCTCGTACACCGCAGCTGGCTACAGGAAAACCAACGTGCCTTGCTTCAAAAACTCCTGGCGAAGGGCGTTGAGCTCCGTGCTTGTGAGCGTACGATAGAGCTGCATTCCGACCTAGCCGCTCAATTGCACCATGCTACATCAGAGGACTGGGATACGGAATACTCTGCGCTGATTCTGGCGGTTCGCACTGTCGATAGCTTGGGCGAGGCCATTGACCATATTACAGCGCATACTTCCGGCCATTCCGAGGCAATCGTAACGGAAGATGAAATCACAGCCCGTCAGTTTTTGACTGCGATCGATGCCACAGCGGTGTATCACAACGCCTCTACCCGCTTTACAGATGGTGGAGAATTCGGCTTTGGTGCGGAGATCGGCATCAGCACGCAAAAGCTTCACGCTCGTGGGCCAATGGGCTTGCCAGCACTCACTTCTTACAAGTATGTCGTACGCGGAAACGGCCAAATTCGATAGTCCAAAGGGAGGGAATCACCATGAGTAACCAAACAACAGCGATTACAGAAGGGCGGATCGGCTTTCTCGGTGCAGGCTCGATCGTGGAGGCCATGCTTTCCGGTATCGTAAAGAAAGGCTTACTCCCTTCTGAGCGTATTTCCGTCACCAACCGCAACAACATGGAGCGTTTGGAGCAGTTGGCAAATGACTACGGGGTAACTGCTGCCCAGGACAAATTTGACGTAGTCCGCTCTTCCGATATTTTGATTTTGGCCATCAAGCCGAAGGATGCAGCAGAGGCTTTGCAGGATTTACGTGGGGTCGTTCGTTCTGACCAATTGATCATTTCGGTGGTCGCTGGCGTCTCTACCAGCTTGATCGGACAGTGGGTCGGTGCAGAGTGCCCGATCATCCGCACAATGCCCAATACATCGTCTGCGGTTGGTCTGTCTGCTACAGGAATGTGTGCGAATCCTTTTGTCCAGGAAGAGCACCGCGAACTGGCTACCAAACTTTTCGAAGCAATTGGCACCGTATATGAAGTCGCCGAGGAAGAGCTGGATATCATTACTGGATTGTCTGGAAGCGGTCCTGCTTACATTTACTATTTGGTCGAAGCCATGATGGGGGCGGGTGCCACAGCGGGACTGGATCGGGAAATGGCACGCCAATTAACACTGCAAACCGTGATTGGCGCGGCACATATGCTGCTCGATACACGCGAAGAGCCTTCCATTCTCCGCCAAAAAGTAACGAGTCCGGGTGGAACGACCCAGGCAGGACTGGAAGTATTGGAAGCCTATCAATTCCAGGAAGCCGTCACTGCAGCCATTCTTCGTGCTGCGGAAAGATCGCGGGAGATGGGGGCACAATATCAGTAAAGTCGTTTTGTCCCCCTTCCTTGTCATGTATAATAAAAAAGATCAAGCATAGTCGAGAAAAATGACGAAGGAGGTCCCATGGAAATTTACGCCTTGTACGGCACCAGTGGAACAGGAAAAAGCACCAGTGCATTAGAACTTGCTCACCGAATGAACATCGACGCCATTATTGATGATGGCATCCTGATTTACCAGGGACGCAAGGTGGCCGGAACCTCTGCCAAATATGAGAAGACAAAAATTCAGGCGGTAAAACGAGCTATTTTTCATTATAAGGAGCACGCTGAAGAAGTCCGACAAAGTCTTGGCGAGATTCAACCAAGCCGACTACTCGTATTAGGAACTTCGCAGCGGATGATTGGTCGTATCGTCGAAGCCCTGCATTTGCCTTTTCAGGTGGACTTCATCCCGATTGAATCCATCAAGCCTCCTCAGGAAATCGAGGCTGCCCGCTACGTAAGGGAAACAATGGGCAAGCACACAATACCGATTCCGCGTGTGGAGGTAGAAAAAGATTTCCTCCAGCTCCTCATCTCTTCTGCCCAACAGATTTTCAGCTCGAAAAAAGAAGTCATTGGGGAAACAACCGTGGTTCATCCTCCGTTTTCAGGCGGACGCATCATGATTCATCCTCAGGTGTTACGAAAAATCGTGCAAGCGGCCTGCGACCAGTTTGACGAGGTCCATCATGTAGTCAAAATCGTCTCCAGCTTTGAGGATTTGCCTCGGTTTCAGGCTTCGATTGCTCTTAAACTGCCTTACCTGACAAATATTCCAGCACTTATCTATGCACTTCAATCTACGTTGTACAAAGAAGCTCAATATTGTCTCAATATCGCTCCTGCCAGCATCGACATCGTCGTTTCTTCCTTGGAGCTATCCTGATCCGGTCCTTTGCGACCGGATTTTTTTTGGCTGCAATCCTCAGGGGTTACATCCTCACTTGTTGCTTATCCTATACATGATTCCATCTGAAAGGAGCAACCCGATGCCATCCATCCTGTCTTCCAAGCCCTTTACACAAGCACCGATTCCCGAACCTCCCAAGGTCATCTCGACGAAGGACTTGAGCTACCTCAAGGATGCTTTGTCATGGGAACTGATCGCTTTCAAAAAGCTGCATGCTTTCGCACAGCAGGCTACTGATCCTCAGGTCAAGCAATGTCTGGAGCAGCAAGGACAAATGCACCAGCGACACTACCAAAAACTGCTGAGTCACCTGCAAAACAACAACACCGCAGTAATGGCGACCCTTCCGCAGACACAGTCCCAGCAACAGCAACAGCAATCCCAACCACAACATCAAATGCAATAAGGGAGGAATCGGGATGCCAAACCAAAACCAGATCGCCAATCCGCAATCCGGTCAGCTGCCACAAGTAAAAGGTCCGCAAATGAACGATCGTGACTACCTCAACGACTGTCTGGCTACCTGCAAATACTTGACAGATAACTTTAACGTCGCCGTTCGTGAAGCCAGCCATCAGCAGCTTTATGATGACATGCTGCAAATTTTGAATGAAACCCATCAGTCAGCACGCGATGCTTTCAATCTCATGTTCCAAAAGGGATGGTACAAGCTGGAAGCTGCCCAGCAGCAACAACTGCAACAAGCTTATCAGCAGTATAGCGGGTACTCCACGCAGTTCCCCTACCACTGAAATAACGGAAGACACCTGACATAACACAGGTGTCTTCTTCTCATTATCTCCTGCCACGCAGAAGCTGTGATAATACAAACAGCGCCTTTTCCATGTCGGCTTCCTCTGCGTACACGTAGGACAAGCGAAGATGATGACTATCCGTATGATCATAAACAAAGCCGGGGTTTAACAGGACACCTTTTGCCAGTGCTTCTGTAAAAAGCTTGCGCATCGAAACCGCCTGATGCAGACGCAGCCAAATATAAAAACCGCCATGTGGAATACGCCAATCTGCCAAATCGTCAAACCAGCGGGCAAGCCATTCACACATCCTGTCCCTTCTGTGTCGCAGTGCCGCTCTTAGCTGATCCAGATGCCGGGAATATCTCCCGCTTGTGAGCCATTCTGTCGCCACCCATTGGGAAATAGCACTTGCTCCGTAGTCCGTTTGCATTTTCACATCCGCGAGGCGTTCAATGACAGGCTCTGGCCCTACAATCCAGCCAATCCGCAGCCCCGGACTGAGTGTTTTGGACAAGCTGCCCAAATACAAGACTAACCCGCTCTGATCCCTCGCTTTCAACGGCAAGGCCCCCGGCTCATCTAACCACAATTCTCCATAAACATCGTCTTCCAATACAGGCAGTCTCTCCCGCTCACAGGCAGCCAGGACTTGCTCCCTTCGATTCTCTGATAGGCTAATCCCCGTCGGATTGTGGTAAGCCGAAATCGTATAGAGCAGTGCCGCGTTATGCGCCTGTTTTTGTCTCGCTAGCACTTGGGGAGAGATTCCTTCCGCATCCATCGGCACACCAACCAGACGCATTCCCGAGGATTGAAACAAAGGCAGTGAGAATAAATACGAAGGCTGTTCGAGCAAGATGGCAGATCCACGGTGAAGGATGCCAATCGATATCAACTGCAAAGCTTGAAGGGCCCCCGAAACGATCAAAATAGAAGCCGGAGAAGCTTCGATCCCCCTGCTCCGCAAATGATCGCTGATCGCCTGGCGCAAAGGCAACAGCCCTTTTGGCTCCGAATATCCGAGATGAGTCATTCTGCCCTGCAAGCTAGCCATGACCTCTTCCATCTCCGCAACTGGAATCAAGCTCGGCGAAAGCTCCCCTGTCCCCAAGCGAATGTACCTCGGGTCTGGCTCATAACGATTGATATCCTGAATCGTCGGCGAGTTGGGGAGATGCGCCCCTGCCTGAACGTAGCCTAGCCAATTGGGTGGAGGGGCGGTCGTCAATAAGGACCATGTGTTGTTGCTAACGACGGAGCCACTGCCTACTGTCGCTTCAATGAATCCATCCGCTTTTAGCTCTTCCAACGCCGTCACCACCGTACTGCGGTTTACATCAAAGGCTTGCGCTAACGCTCTTTGTGTTGGCAATTTACTATTGATCGGCCATTCACCGCCTGCGATTTTCCCCTTAATATAAGCCACGATCTGCGCGTAGATCGGGATGTCAGATGATTTGTCAGGCTTCCAGTCTATCGTCAGCACAGGCACATTCCTCCTTGTTTTATCATTGTACAAATTGGTTGGTTTGGATGTAAACCAATTGGCTGGAGACAACGGATTCACAACCGTGAATAATGACAGTAATGCAGATGGCCTTTGTATCGAGAGAGAAACGGGGAGGAAATGATCATGCTGGAAGCGATTTTGCACGGTTTTGTGCTTGCTTTTGGACTTATTTTACCGCTCGGCGCACAAAATGTTTTCGTTTTTAATCAGGGGGCTCTACAACCTACATTACTTCGCGCCATGCCTGTCGTACTGACTGCGGCACTCTGTGATACGCTGCTCATTTTATTGGCGGTATTGGGAGTCTCTTTGGTCGTATTGACAGTCACATGGCTGAAAACGGTTCTGTATATCGTCGGCTTCTTCTTTTTGGTGTACATGGGGTATTTAACTTGGCGCAGCCGTCCAAATACGGAGGATGAAGAAAAAGAGCGCTTTTCGGCCAAAAAACAGATCATGTTTGCTGCCTCTGTCTCCCTGTTGAACCCGCATGCGATTCTCGATACGATCGGCGTGATCGGCACCAGTTCACTCAGTTATACCGGAACAGAAAAATGGGGCTTTACGATTTCCTGTATCCTCGTATCCTGCCTCTGGTTTTTTGGCCTTTCCGTAGCTGGTCGCACGGCAGGACGATTGGACCGTTCTGGAAAATTGCAGCGCGGCCTCAACATGGTTTCAGCTGTGATTATGTGGGGAGTGGCCGCCTATATGGCAGCCCAATTACTCTTAACGTAAAGAGTTAGTGAAAAAGTGCATAATCCCCACCTCCTCCACTCAAAATACTCCTATTCGGGTTTTTGAAGTGGAGGTTTGTTTATGCTTTTTACCAAATCGGACGCACTCTTGGATGATTTGTATGAGATTGCGAAAAATGTACATCAAACAGCGATCTATTTTAATGAATACAAGATTACTTCATTAGAGACTGTCAAAACCTTTTCTACAGAGATGAAGGAGTACGAAACAAAAGGCGACAAGCTTATCCATGAAATCATCGTGCAAATCAACAAAACATTTATTACCGCCATCGAGCGTGAGGACGTCCTGGACCTTGCCGTCAAGCTGGATGATGTGCTGGATGGATTGGAGTTTTGCGCTTCGAGGCTCTATATGTACGACATCATAGAAGCAGATGAAACGATGGTGAGATTCGGTCAACTCATCGAAGACGCTACCAAGCAAATTCTTCTCGCCATCGAACTACTCCAAAAGCAAAAGCTGGCCGATATGAAGGAGTACATCATCCGCATTAACGATTTGGAAAGCGAAGGGGATGAATTGGTGAGGGGGAGCATCAGGCAATTGTTCAAGACCTCAAGCGATCCGATTCACATCATGCAGCTCAAAGAGGTTTACGAAGTGCTGGAAGATGTCATGGATCATTGCGAGGATGTCGCCGATGCGATGGAATCCGTGATCATGGGCAACTCTTAAACCAAGGAGACCTACTTTCATGCATACGAGCCTTCCTCTTGTTATTGCGGTTATTATCCTGGCTGTTTCCTTTGACTTTATCAACGGATTTCATGATACAGCCAATGCCATTGCAACCACCGTATCCACCAAAGCTCTCCCGCCTAAGATTGCCATTGGCCTGGCGGCTATCATGAATTTTATCGGTGCCCTGACATTTACCGGGGTCGCGAAAACAATCGGTGGAGATATCGCCGATCCAGCCAAGTTGGAATTCGGTGTGCTTGTGGTCATGGCTGCTCTCCTGGCTGCGATCCTTTGGAATTTGATTACGTGGTGGTACGGTATCCCCAGCAGTTCGTCTCACGCTCTCATCGGCTCACTCGTAGGTGCTGTCCTCGCTTCCGCCGGGAGCGCGCAGATCAATTGGGCTGGTTTTTTAAAAATATTCCAGGCGCTCATTTTGTCACCGGTTATCGCGCTGGTTGCCGCTTATCTCATGATGAATTTGGTCTATTTCATTTTCAGTCGGGTCATGGTTCCCCCCACCAAGGTCAATCGGGGTTTTCGCCTCTTTCAAATTTTCACGGCGGCCCTGCAATCCTTTACGCATGGAACGAATGACGCACAGAAAGCGATGGGCATTATCGTGTTCGCGCTTGTAGCCGCAGACCTGCATGCAGATACGAGCACGATTCCTTTCTGGGTGCAGTTCATTTGTGCCCTCGCGATGGGATTGGGAACCTCTGTCGGAGGCTGGAAAATCATCAAGACGGTCGGGGGCAAAATCACCAAGATTGAACCGATTAATGGGGCCACTGCCGATCTCACCTCGTCTTCGATCATTTTTACCTTTACGCAGTTAGGCTTGCCTGTTAGCTCAACCCACGTCATCTCTTCCGGGATCATGGGGGTCGGTGCAGCCAAACGGCTAAAAAGCGTCAATTGGGGCGTTGCCAAACGCATCGTGATCACCTGGTTTATTACGCTTCCGATTTCTGCCTTGCTCGCTGCAGCAACGTATTTGTTGCTACACGTATTTATCTAAAAGCAAAAGGGACGAGTATCAGGCTCGCCCCTTTTTTCTTTTATCTTAATGGAAAGCCCAAGTAAGACTCTCCATTTTGTAAAGTAACCTCCAAGGAGTTTGGCTTCAGATGACTGACTATATACGCTCTATTTCCATCATTCCCTCTTCAACAAATTGGTCATCCCGCAACTTGTCCTGCACACCTGTCTTCCACTTTTCTTTTGTCAACAGCGATGCCAAATCCTCACCGAAGAGACCTTGAATAGCAACTCGTGCGGCAACAATCGTAGTATCTGAAAAACGATATTCGATTGTTTGCAAATTGTCTACCAGCGCAAAGGCTGACACGGAGTTATACAGCATCGCTTGCTTGAACAATTTTGCCTCGACATCGGTCGTCTTGTCCTCGTAATGGATCTCAATCGTAAACTTCTCCGGACGAAGCTGAAAGGTTCTCTTGAGCTGATCCAACGGCAGATGATTGAACATGACCAGATTCGAAGTAGCGCCCATGTATTTGTTTTTGTATGGCAAAATAGATTCCAAATCGTGAGTCAGCGGGCTTTGCTGAGCCAATTGATATTGCTCGGATTGAGCTTCGTTCTCCGGGATAATCATGATCTGAATGACCATGAACAGGACAACCCCGATAAGAACCAAGGCAAGTATGATTTTATTTCGCAATGACGTCACCTTCCCCTACATCGTAATTCAAAATAAGTCGCGGTATGGCGTGGAGCCACAGTGGTATAAGGATGGAGAGAAAAGGCAGCGCATATGATACGGCAACGTTAGCCCTTCTACACTTTTCAAACTGGTATACAAAGAGGGCTCTTTCAGTTCGTAGCGACCGTCGCTGTTTTTGAAAATGGCTTTGATGATTTCGTACCCATAGTTATCGCCGTCACACAGGACACGAAGAATAATCGTATCGATATGACCGCGGATAATTTCACTGCTGATACTGCTGTCACTCCTCTCGTTCACCTCGCATCTACAGCATAATACATAACAAAAAAACAAGACCACTCAAAAAGTTGAGATGGTCTGGAACAAATAGGCAGCCCGGTCGTTTTATTGTTTCACCTGGTACACCAGATAGGGTGCTGGCGTCCGTTTTCCGTTAAATTCCGGCCAAACATAAAGCAGTTCCAGTGAGGGACTATTCCCCTTGTTAGGCTCTGTAGATGACTCGCCTATCTCTGAAAAATTCCCTTCCAGGCCTACTACCTGTCTGCTGGTGCTATCCACCCAAACCTTATACTTGTGACTCTCCGCTAATGCTCCTTGTGTAATGGCAATGAAGTCTAGCCTGATTGCTGAGTCTTCCACCGCCGAGCCCTCCATTGCAAGCTGCGTGATTTGTCTTGGCAAATAGTACGCCAGTTTTTTGGCACCGATTTGGGCTGCTTCTGCTTGGGACAGATCCGGGGAAGTATGTGACTCCGTATTTGTTCTCATCCGATACGCCAGCAGTTGACCAGATTTCTTGGCAAACCTCGCAGTGAGATAAGTAGCATCTGTCATTTTCCACGTATATTCCATGTACGAGTCGTGTTCTTCTGTTGATAATGGACGGTTAACCTCTTCGATACCTACACCGAACTCTTTTTGGATCAGAGTGGCTATCTCCTCATCCGAGTTGGCCATGAGCAGCTTACCTTGTGCCTGAATCGGGATGAAGCTATAGCTACCAGTTGCTGCCACGCTCTGAAAGCGACGATCGAGGACTTCCCCGTTCAATGCGTTGATATAGCCTGCAAAAGTCGCTACTTCTTCTTGCTTCAAACTGGCTGTCAGCCTTTGTACTGCTTCCTCTTTGGAAATTGCCTTTTCCGGGTTGGGGAATATCGAGAGATCCGCTTCTGCATCGAGATTCTCCTCAATGACCATACCCGCTGGTGATCCATCTGACTCCAAGTGAACCTTCACGACACTGTCGGCGAACGGTATACCGTTAATCACGCGTTGAAAAACAGCCGTATCTTTTTCCTGATGGTTAGAAGCGAGTTGATATTGCTTACTCTTATCGCCTAATTTCTGCTTCATATATTGCTCCACAGACAGCGTCGGCGTATTGCTTGCCGTGGTTGCCGTTTTTGGGAGCGATTGTGATTGCGTAATGACACTCTGTTCTTTCTGTTTGGGCTGTTCTTTCACCTGGCTTATTTTCCGCTGCTCGGCAACAAGAGGAATATTCCTTTGCTCCGGTATGTCCTTCTCTTTTGCCAGTAAAGGCGCATTCTCTGCACGCTGCTCCGTACGTACACTGCTAGTCCCATCTGGTGCTTCTTTTCCGTCAGGCACAGCTACCAAGAGAGCCAGTACGACAGTTGCAGCTGCACCTCCTGTCATCGACAAGATACGGCCCACTTTTTTCCTCTGCTTCATCTGCCTTGCCTGTTTAACCAACGTCTGATCCAAATAGGTGACAAATTCCTGACGAGGGGGTGGGTCTTGCCTTCTTAACCCTCGCAGTTGGACCGTCAGCTTCTCATCCTCTAGCCCACTCATTTAGAAAGCCCCCTTCCTCCGTATCATCCATCATTTCTTTGACCAGCTTTAATGCCCGATGGGTGTTTACTTTCACCTTGGATTCCGATACACCCAGGATTTCTGCCGTCTCCTTGACGCTGTATTCCTCGATGCAGCGCAAAATCAGAACCAGACGATAATGGGGCGCTAGCTTTTGGATCGCTTGCTTCAGCTCACGAACGTTTTCCCTCTTGGTCAGGACGTTTTCCGGACTCCCTTCCTTGGTCGCCAGCTTCATCAGCCAGTTTTCTGAGAAAAAGGACTTGACCTTCTGCTTGCGATGCTGGTCGATCGCCGCATGCTTGGCAATGGAGAAGAGCCATGTTTTCAGAGTGACTCTGCCATCAAATCCGGCCAGCCCTTTTAACACTCTCGTAAAAACCTCCTGCGTCAAATCCTCGGCATCATTCTGGTTGCCGGTAAAATGGAGCAGAAAGTAGTAAACGTCCTGATAGTGAGCATGATAGATCGCGCTAATCCGCTGCTCGATATCCTCCTGCACGGGTTAGCCTCCTGTCTTAGTACGGATTGTAATGAATTTCACCTGTAGTAGTAAATTTGCCGGTTAGGGCATCAATTTCTCGGTGCTCTAGGGATATGGCTGTTCTGTACACCAGAATGGGTTGATAACTTGGGTTATCTGACAAAATATTGGCATCCGGTGTGAGATATTGCAGCTCCAGTGGACGCACTTTCAAGTATTCCTTTAGCGCCTGCTCATGTGATACAGCTTTTTTGGGGTCAGGCAGAATGAGTGGTTCCCAAGATACATCCTCCATATGCAGACCTTTCACCTCTCCCGTGATACGGTCTATTCTGATAAAAATCTCATCATCCAGAACGGGAATCCCTTCGTGCACATTTGCAAACTTGAAGCCCAGCACAGCACCTCTCTGTTGAAACTCTGCTGTCCCAATTGGCATCACTTCTTTTAAATGCTTTGGTCCGTACTTTTCCAGCGCAGCAATAGCTAGTTTCATCGATTCTTCTGGCGTTAGCCATTTCTTTCCGTTTGGATCTTCTTTAGGGAATTTTATTCCTCCCTTTCTCTTGTCAACCACACGGTAGCTCACGAATCGTCCTGTTTCTTCCTCCGTTTCAATTTCAGCATCAAAGTCTTTATTGATTTCATGTGTATATTTCTTACCTTTCGTATCTTCAGAAACTCCTTCTTTTATTTTTTCAGCTTTGCTCTCGATCCCAAAAGCAGCGAACATAGCTACTGCTTCCTCTGTCGTCTTTACGGTTACTTCCTTACCGACAGGATTCACTCTGACAATGGGGTTATATGCACTCCCCGAACCTTCATAATCAGGAACTTCCTTGCCTGTTTTGGCATCGATAAATTCCGAGAATTCCGATTTGTAGCGTAAGGTAGGAGAGCCATACAAGTATTTCTTCGTTTTCTCGTCCCATCTCTCTACTGGCTGTTTCAAATAAAAGAGCTTCAGGTGTTTGGCGAAGGCTTTTTCAGCCTGATCCTTGGATATGGCTTCCTTAGGATCAGAAAACTTCATATTTTCCAAGGCGGGTGCATCGTCTCCAAGATTATGTAAACCTGATCCTTTCGAAATAAATTCTCCTTTGCTGTTTACAGTTAGACGAACATTGATATTCAGATACGGAAGTCCGTTTACCAGTTTTGTAAAATGGGCCTCGTCGTTGTCCTGTGAATAGTTAGGGTTATAGGCAAAGCCGCCCATATCTGGACCATACCATTGTTTCATAAAATCTGTTGCCTTACTCTTTACTTTGTCATGTTCAATCTTGGGTCTTTCTTCTTCAGGAAACTCCTCATCGTACTTAAACGTATCTGGATTCCCTTGTTCATCCAAATACAGTCTGAATGACGGCTTCTTCTTCTCTTTGGATGTTTGTAAGGTGATTTTGATGCGATTCCTTCCATCATCTTTTTCTAAAATCTCTAGCGTACTGTAAGAAAAATCGGCTAAATACGGCAGCCTTTCCTTTACCTTTTGGATTGCAAGCTCTACCTTCACTTTCCATTCAGGTGTAAGCTCCTTTGCCTTGCTCTCCTCCGCAAGCACTTGACCATTATTCGTCAGATGGATTGGCGTAGTAGCAAGTAGAGTTGCAGTTGTTACTGAAAAAATCACTTTATTCAGCTTTTTCATCATGTACATCCTCCCGTATTTTTTTCAACGTTAATTAATCGTAAGAAATAGCAAAAGGTTACAAAAAATACAAAATAAAAAAAGGCTGTTGAATCAATCATCAACAGTTGCGGCCATACAAAAGCTGATCATACCCGAAACGATTTTTTTCATACGTTTTTCCACCCCTTCTTCAATCGAATAGGGAAAAAGTGTTTATCCCCCTCACTCCGGGGACAGGATAATAGTAACTTCCCATGCTATGGTCCTCAAAGGAGTTGAAAGCACAATGTCTCGTCACTGGTATCGGCAGCTTCGTTATCCACTCATCGCTCTGGCTGTGACATTAACGCTACTTTGGACACATCATCACCACCGCCTGCCCGCTTCGTACGCTGTCGCGACGCGGACACATACCGTTACGATTTCTAGCGCTGGCTTTGTGCCCAATCAATTGACTGCACACGAAGGAGAGCGCGTCTCGTTGATGATCGTCAACACCGATACGCGCCCTCACAATCTATCCATTCGTGATCTGAATCTTACATCCACAGAATTGAAGCCAACCCAATCGACTCTCTTACAGTTTTCAGCCGCCAAACGCGGTCGGTATCATTTCGTATCAGACGCACCTGGCTATCCGGAAACAGGCTTCCAAGGCATGCTCGTCATTGACTAGGCTTGCACTTCTTCGTCTGGTGAGATTTGCTTCCACCGTCCGAATTTTATCATGAGCAGAGGAATGATCCCGATCGTAGTGATGATTCCAAAAAACAAATAAATGGCTAGCACCGAAAACGAATCTTTCATCCACCCTGCTACTAAATTGCAAAACATCGAACCAAGCCCGCCTCCCACTGAAAAGAAGATGGCCAGCGCCGTCACCTGAAGGGATGCGGGCGTATTTTCGCGCACAAATTGGGCCGCTGTTGCCAAATAAAAACCTACTGAAATCCCCTGGACAAAGAACATGGCAATCACGGCAGTGGTACTTGGAGCTGAGCTATACCAGAACCAGCGCATTGCGCAAAAAATCGCAGATAGCAAGAGCGTCAGCTCCAATCCCCACCTGCGGACAATATAACCCGCCAGCTTCATAAAAGGAGCCTCACTGCCTGCAAACAACAAGAAGGCAAGACCGATTCCGGCAACGGTCCCTCCGATATCCTGATAAAACAGGGAAAACCAAATATTATTGGCGTTTACTGAGCCCATCATGCAAAAGGATGAAATCAAAAACAACGCAAATCGCGGAATTCGGGCCAAATCCCTTATCCCCGCAAGCATACTGACACGAAACCGCGAAGCCTCTGTCACTTCTTCCGGAACCTTCTGAAGAAACAGAATGGCAATCAGAAACGCCAAGCAAAACGAGTAAAAAAGAACATGTGGCCCCCACTGCTCAACGAGAAGACCGGTGATGAACGCCGCTAACGCAAAGCCGATTGCTCCCCACAAGCGAATGTCGCCAAACTGAATGCCATGTCCCTTGGCATAACCGAGAGCCAAGCTATCTGAGATGGGAACGACGGCACTTTGAAAAAACGACAACAGGATGTAGAGCAAGAAGACGTAGACAAAGGTAGAGACACCCGTAAAGAGAAGTCCCACCAACCCGGTGATGGTCAATGTCAGAATCAGCACAGTTTTGCGAATTTGAAAGCGATCACAGATCATACCCCACATCGGCTGTGCCACAATGGAAACGATCGGCGCAACTGCACTGATGAGACCAATTTGGGTCCCGGTTAGATGGATGGATTCGTAGTATTGCGTAATGAGCGGAGCAAAAGCGCCAAGCCCGTAGTAAATAAAAAGATAAAGGGCGCAAAGACTTACGTATCTGCCTTTTGCGCCCCCCAGCCCGAAAGCGGAAAGTGATTCTGGCATATAACTCTCCTATTTTGAGGTTAGTTAACCGTGTAAGAAAACATAACACAGAGCATGCCTACATGATTTATTTTACCGTTGGCAATATTTTCGCCATGTTGACCGTCCGCTTCTTTTCCCATGTAGCCGGGTTGAACTCATCGAACTGCTCCAAGAAGGTGATGACTTCCTTCGTCAATGGAGTCGGCGTCGAAGCGCCAGAAGTAACCGCAACATTTTTCTTTCCACGCAGCCATTCAATATCCAGCTCAGACAAATCAGCGATTCGATAAGACGGGACATTCGCGATTTCTTCCGAGACCTGTGCCAAACGATTGGAGTTGTTGCTGCGCGGATCGCCTACGACGATGCACAAATCTGCTTCTCCTACTTGCTCCGCTACAGCTTCCTGACGAACCTGCGTAGCGAGACAAATTTCATTATGAACTTCCACGCCAGGAAAACGCTGAAGAATGGCGTCCATCAGATGTTTGACGTCCCATTGGCTCATTGTCGTCTGATTCGTGACGATCAGCTTGTTTGTTGGTAGATCGAGCGCGTCCAGCTCTTCCAGCTTTTGAACAAGATGCACGTGATCCGGCGCGATCCCCATAGCCCCCTCTGGCTCTGGATGTCCTTTTTTCCCGATGTAGAGCACATGATAGCCATCTGCTACTTTTTCACGGATCAAATCATGTGTCTTCGTTACATCCGGGCAAGTCGCGTCGACGACGGTCAGGCCTTTATCGCGTGCTTTCTTGCGTACCTCAGGAGATACGCCATGGGCAGTGAAGATTACCGTTCCCTCATGAATCTGATCCAAGAGAGCGAGTCGATCCTCCCCATCCAATGTTTTTATCCCTTGTTTTTCAAACGCCTCGACGACGTGAGCATTGTGTACGATCATGCCCAAGATATGAATCGGGCGGGGCAAGTCAAAGTTTTGCGCTGTTCGCAGTGCCAAGACCATGGCATCTACTACACCGTAACAATATCCACGGGGTGAAATCTTGATGACTTCCATCTTTACCCCTCCTACTTTTAATAATGCGTGAGTGAAAGAGATTTCACCCAGTATTATACCTTATTTGTCTCCTGCACGCTTCTGTTCATAAACCTTCAGATTATTGTAGACAACTTTTAAAAGCGGTGTGGACAAGCCTTTTTGTTTTGCTCTCTCCAAGAGATAGCCTTGAAGATGATCCGCTTCCACCGGAAGACCTTTTTCCATATCACGCAGCATCGACGATTTCGTTTGAGGACGCTGATTTTGGAAAGTCTCCATCTGCTTGTCGACGATATCCGGCTTGATTGGTGCCTCCAAAGCGTTCATGACAGAAGCAATTTCCTCAGCGAGCTGACGTGTCAGCTCTACGCCCCAAGCCGAATCCCGGATTGGTCCAACCGCGGAATTCATCAGTGTGGTAATACCGGAAAACGTCGCAATAAACAAGTATTTGTGCCAAGCTTCCCGTTGAATATTTGCACTTGCACGCATCGTTCCGTTGATCTTGGAAAAGGCTTGCTCGATTCGCTCTACACGCTCGCTTTTGCCGCCTTCCCACTCACCGAAAACCGCATCATGAATAGGACTTGTCTGCACGACATCTCCGTCAGCATTCAGCGTCGTCTCAATGAAACAAAGACCTCCGAGCACGCGCTCCCGGCCAAAACGACCCCACAGCAGCTCCATATGCGCGATTCCGTTCAACAGCGGAATGACGACTGTGTCCTCGCCTACGTAAGGAGCAATGGCATCGACGCTATCTTCCAGCGTGTAAGCTTTGTTGGACAATAGCACAACATCAAATGGACCTGCTTCCTCACCCGCTTGGATCAGTTGCGGCTGCTCCAGAAGCAAATCCCCATGAATGCTCTGAATGCGCAAGCCTCGCTCTTGCAGCTGTTTGTATCTACGTTCGCGCACAAGAAATGTTACATCTATCCCCGATTCAACCAGCCTGCCACCAAAATAACCGCCAATGCCCCCCGCTCCCAGTACGAGAACCTTCATCTATATCGCCTCCGCGTTTATAAGTCTTGGTTTGTCTACATTTTATTAGAAAGTAACCATTTTCTAAACCCCAGAATATGATGTTAGAAAATCTAACAATAAACGTCAGAAAACCTCTTGACGAACAATGAGAATTGTCGATATAATTCGGAATATAGAAATCAAGGAAAACCCGAACGTTGATAATGAATTCATAACTTTAATTCGTGAATGGAGTGAATCATATTGGATATGAAAACAGTCTTGTCCACAATTGACGCAGAAAAAGTGGAATATGTAGATTTTCGCATCGTTGACCTCCTCGGCCGCCAACACCATGTCACCGTTCCTGCCTACGCGGTAGATGAAGGAACATTCCGAAATGGCGTCGCATTTGACGGCTCTAGTCTTACCGGCTATAAGTCCATCGAGGAAAGCGACATGGTAGCGATGCCCGATCCGGCAACCGCCTTCATCGATCCATTTGTAGAAGCCAAAACCATGAATATCATCTGCAACATCGTCAATCCAGACAACACCGTCTACACACGCGATCCACGCGGTATTGCACTCAAGGCTGAAGCCTATCTGCAACAAACCGGCCTCGCTACCGCCGCTTACTTTGGTCCAGAATCCGAGTTCTTCCTTTTTGACAACGTACGCTATGCCTCTGGTCCATCTGGCTCCTTCTTCCACATCGATTCAGAAGAAGCTTTCTGGAACACAGGTAAAGAAGGACAAAACCTCGGCTACAAAGTACGCAACAAGGGCGGATACTTCCCTGTTCAACCAACCGACTCCCAAATGGATATCCGCAATGAAATGTGCACGTTGATGACGAAATGCGGTATGCATGTAGAGCGCCATCACCATGAGGTGGCAACAGCCGGTCAAGGTGAGATTAATTTCCGCTTCGATACACTGACTCGTACAGCAGACAATCTATTGCTGTTCAAATACATCGTGCGCAACGTAGCTGCGAAGCACGGCAAAACAGCTACCTTCATGCCAAAACCAATCGTTGGTGATAACGGTTCAGGGATGCATGTTCACCAAAGCTTGTTTAACGGCGATACCCCGTTGTTCTATGAGCAAGGCGGTTACGCAAACCTCAGTGAGACGGCGCTGCACTACATTGGCGGTATTTTACACCACGCCCCTGCACTCATTGCCTTGACGAACCCAAGCACCAACTCGTTCAAGCGTCTGGTTCCGGGATACGAAGCACCAGTGAATCTGGTCTTCTCCAAAGGAAATCGCTCTGCTGCCGTTCGGATTCCGATTGCTGCCGTTACGCCAAAAGCTTCCCGCATTGAGTTCCGCACCCCGGACTCTACTGCTAACCCGTACTTGGCTTTTGCTGCCATGCTAATGGCCGGCCTCGATGGCATCAAGCGCAAGCTCGACCCGCGTGCACTGGGCTTTGGGCCATTGGATAAAAACATCTATGACTTGTCCGATGCGGAAAAACACGAAATCAAGAGCGCTCCCGGCTCTCTCGCAGAAGCACTTGTCGCACTTGAACAAGACCATGACTTCTTGCTCGAAGGGGATGTTTTCACAAAAGAAGTAATTGAAGGCTGGATTGCACAAAAACGCGGTGAGATTGAGCAAGTTGAGCGGACGGTGAATCCGAAAGAGTATGAACTGTATTACGACCTATAAGTTGCAGGAAAAAGCCCTTCTCTGATGAGGAGGGCTTTCATATGCGTTCGAATAAAAGACGATTCCCAATCACAAATTAAAAGCGGATTGTCAAAAACAGATGATGGGATGCGCATTGATCATGTTGATTCAAAAGATAACTCGCTTTGTCATAAAAGGTGCTGCGATTATCCTTCTGACCGTAAGTATTTCAGCCGCTATCGGCCAGAAAATCGCTTACGCCAACCCTTCGTTACCAATCATAAGCGATCAAGGTATTTATACAATTGAGGTCTATCCGAGAAAACATCAACTGATCATCCGGAAGCATGGGAAAGTATTGAAAACCTATGCGGTTGCAGTTGGTAATCCTTCAACACCTACACCTGTTGGCGAATATAAAGTCGTAGCAAAAGGAAAAGATTGGGGACCCTCATTCGGTCCGAGATGGCTGGGGTTAAACGTCCCATGGGGAATTTATGGCATCCACGGCACAAACAAGCCTCATTCAATCGGCCAGCATTTGAGCCACGGTTGTATTCGTATGAGAAACAATGACGTAATCGAATTATTCAAGATAACTCCACTCGGAACAAAAGTAACGATCTATGGGCATTTATTGGGGGACCCAGGCCATGATCCTAGGAATTTAGCGGAAGGCGACGTTGGTGGAGATGTACAGCTCATCCAGTCTCGATTGAAGAGCGCTGGTTATTTTCACGGGGTCTGTGATGGCAAGTTTCGTTCCTCTACAACTGCTGCTCTTAAGAAATTTCAGCGCGATCGAAAATTAAGGCCAAACGGTGTCGTGTCCAGCAAGGTTTACGAAGAGCTGGGATTGCTGGAATAACTCCCGACAAGCTTCGTAATTCCTATATGAACCTTCTAAACATATTTCCAATCCCATTCGATCCTTGGAAAGTTCTGAATACCTCGTTTGCTATGCGTACACCATTTAAAAGGGTATCTATATCAAGGTTTAGATTAGAAACCCTTGGCGAACGAGACTCTCTTCTCGCCCGACGGCTCGTCTTGGTCCACTCTTGATAATACCGCCCAAGGGAATCGGGATTTTTATGCAGCTTTCTGATCGAGACCTTATTCGACTTGAGCCAATCTGCAAATTCAGGGCTAAAGCCATTCATTTGTCTAGCCACCTTTTACTCTCACCTCGTTTCATAAATGAATAATGCAAAGGGATTGTATGTCCCTTTGCATTACTCTTTTGCTACACATATTTCCTAATCCCAAGAACATCCAACAATGACAAGCAAAACGAACAAGACCAGGATCAGAGCAAAGTCATCAAAGCCATTAAAGATACTCATTATGCCTCCCCCTTTCCTTAGACAACACTACTGTATGCGTTTCGCAGATGTTTTGCCTGTACGATGACCTATTAAGCAAAAAGGACGCAAGCATTTGCCCCAATCGTCCCTTCTCCCTCGTACATGTAGACGATCGTGTATCCTTCCTCTCCCTCTTTCCCAACCTCAGCAAGCATTTCTCCTTCCCCGCCTACTATTTTTTTACTTCCATGGCGAAAACCACTATGACAATTCTCGACAAAGACGAATCGTACGCCTACGACTTCTCGTGCATAAAAACGCAAAAAGAGCCTAGTACAAGGCTCCCTTTGCGTTGCATTTACTCTTTTACATAAAGCTGATACATCTCGGTTTCTTCATCAGTTGCTTTTGCGATTCGAAAAGCTTCTTCCACGCTTTTCTTGTTTTGAATTACCTCGTAGAAAAAGCGCAGTGCGAACATCAGCGCAGAATTTCCGTCCGGGTAATCATCTGGCCCGATATACGTATGGCAACCTCTGTCGAGAAAGGCCTTCGCTAATTCGGGATAACCAAGCGAGCATCCGTTACCTACCACGATTTTTCCATCCAGCTTGGCAAAACGTCTAACCTCGTCAGGACCAAAATCACCCTTTGGTTCTCCTTCCTCGTAAACGTCCTCACCCAGCTCTGGCATAATGAGGCTTCCCTCATCGCCATGGAAATTCAGAATAATCATGTCGGTATTTGGGTATAGGTCGCTGCCATTCAATACATCGATCAAATCGCTTGGTCGACCAATCCAGTACGTAAAGACTCGAGCTCCAAAATACTCGAGTGTATTTCGGATTGCGTGGCTATCCAGATCCGTATCCGGACCGATTACTAAGGCTACATTCATTTCAGGTTTACTCATCGTGATATTCCTCCATTTTGTTGTAAGTGGTTTTTATTTGTGGGTAAACAAAACCATTTACTTGGAGGGGGTCGGGCCAACTGGTGAATGGCAAGACGTTACTTCTTGGTCATCATGAATAGGTAAACTCCTCTTCCATTGGAAATTTTTAAAATTTCAAGCAGTATATCACTCAAAATCTGGAAAGTAAAGCTTTTCCCCTCTCGTTTTGCAGCGATTACACAAACCCTTTTTTGATTTTGGTCTTCATGTCACGATACAGCTCTCCGTATGTAATGGCATGCTCGATATGCGAATAGGAAAGCACGGAATCGCCATCCTTGCTCTCGCAGCACGCAAAGAACAAGCTTTCCATCAGATTGTGATTTTCGATGGAGTTGGTAATATGGACGCAATCCTCAATGGAATCATGAGCGTCATGCTTGTAGAAAAGAAACGTCCCTTCTTTGAACGCCCCTTTTTTGTTGGCGTCTTTCCAGATGAGCATGCCCAAGGTAATAAAATACCCTTCCTGGAAGCGGATGACGCCTGTAATGACAGAATTTATCGTAGTCGGAATGATCGCAATTGAATCATTGAGCTGATTGACGTATTCATACAACGCTTTATTGGATTCTCGAAGATCAGCGATCGGTATATGAAGGAGCTGCTTGTCTCTTAATTTTTCTACGAGTTGCTGAACGCATAGCGTCTTATTCAAAGTTGAAATCACAACCTCATCACTTCTCCCATTGTAAGTAAGTGCCTTCTTTACGTTATTCGTGATGAATGGACATATCCCTACAAAATCCGCGCAAATCTTCTTAACTTTTCAGCGAGAATCATTCCATGAAAAAAGCCCTTCACGCCTTTTATGTGGCGAGAAGGGCTCTTTGGCGCAAATTTACGCCTTTCCTTTTAGGTAATCATCCTTTATCTTCTTTTCCTGTTCGGCGGTGGTCATCTCTTTCTCCAATATTTGATACATCAGTTCATCCTTTACATCACGAGAGATTCCTTTTTCCTGATGATTCGGGACAGATGAACTCGAGACAGAGTCATGTTGCATACGCGTACCTCCATGGCTTTTTGGGGTTAGCTTACCCGAAAGCGGCCACCCCATTCACCATACCTGCTGAACACTGAGCCTTTTGCGCAGTTCGTCGACCGAACGCGGAATAGTTCCGCCCAGTTCCCGCTTCCACTGCTCAGGCAGTGCCTCCCACACATCGACAAGCAACGGCATGCCCAGATGAAGACTCTCGAGCATCACTCTGTTTTCCAATGCCTCCTGCGGATCTCCCGCGAAAACAAGCCTGCCTTCATCCATGATGCAAATCCACTCCGCCCATTCAAACGCAATATCCATATCGTGTGTTGCCATCAAAACAGTCGTTCCTTGCTGGTGAATGGCATCGAGCTCACGCAGCAAATTTTTTGTCTGATACCGATCCAGATATGCAGTAGGTTCGTCCAACAGCAAAAGCTCAAGCTCCATGACCATAACCCCCGCGAGTGCCAGACGCCGTTTTTGTCCCAGGCTCAAATGATGTATCGGAGCTTCTGCCAGCTCTCTCAACCCGAATGCATCCAGCGCCTTTTCTACCTTTGCCCGGATTACGTCCGCAGGCAGCTTCTGATTGCATAAACCGTAGGAGATATCTTCCGCGACCGTGCTTGCGATCAGCTGATGCTCGGGATCTTGAAAGACCAAGCCTACCTTTTGTGTCATTTCTTGCAGTGCGGCGCGTTTGTAGACAAGCGGTTTCCCCTTCCACAGCACCTGTCCCTGCTGTGGCTCGATGATCCCGTTTCCATGCAAGAACAAGGTCGACTTCCCACAGCCATTTCGTCCCAAAAGGACACATTTTTTCCCTTCTGGAATCCATAAGGACAGCCCAGACAGAACGGGTCCCCGCCCCCCCGGATACGTGTACTGCAAATCAATAAACTCCAACAACCTTGATGTCATAACCGCCAACCTCCTGTCCACCACTCAAGCAGCACCAGCAGCATACAGCCTGCGATTGACTCCCACTCATAACGGCGCGAGCGAGCATGGGTATGAAACGAGAGCACCTGCATGCTCTCCCCGAAGCCTCTAGCCGCCATTCCTTTGTGCAGGGCTTCGTATTTGCGCATTGCTCTGACAAACAATTGCGCAACGAGAATCCCCGCATCCCGAAGCGTCGCGCGGAAGCCGCGATGACCTCCGCGCGAACGTTGGGCAATCCAGAGCTGGTGAGAAATCGTTACTAACACAAAAATAAACCGATACATGATCATTAATAAGTCAGTCACAAGGACAGGCATACGAAGTCGGCGAAGCACCTGCAGGATTTCGGCAAACGGCACGGTAAACAAAAGGAAGGCAAAGCAGGATAAGCTTGCCATGGTACGCCAAAATAAGATCCAAACTTTACTGAAGGAGGACATCGGCACATAGAGCACATACGATCCCACTTCCCATGCTGTTGCGACCTGGACCTGCACTTCACCTGCTCTCGCCCCTTCTACCATTAGGGCAGGGAGCCCCGCCGCAAAAAACGAGAGCGACACCATCATAAAGGCACAATAGATACGGACAGGAATCCGGGCATACACCACTACCCATACCGTCATCCAGACAACAACGGCCATCTGCATCCATACATGTCCCACCAAGACGAGCAGTAACAATGCACTCGCCAGCAATAGCTTATGAGCTGGCGGCAGACATTTCAGCCTGTTTTGATAAGAGAGAGAATCAAGCTGCAGCCCGTTCATTTTTTCCGCTTATCCAACCGACCTTTGTACAAGCCCACGGCGTAGCCGATCACTCCCGCTCCCAACGCCGCCTGCACCGCAAACAACAAGCTCTCCGTCTCTCCCCCTGGCGGTTCTATCAGCGGCTGGAACCACGGTTCGTAGCTCGGAGCGATCTCCTTGATCGCTTCCTCTGCCACGCCGTCTGCGCCGCCAAATTCCGAATCCTGCACCAGCAACAGCGGGACAATCGCCAGTACGATTACCCCCAAGAGTAAAAGCCAGTTCCATCCTTTTTTCACAGCGATTCCTCCCGTTTGAGCAAACGAAGCTGTGTAAGCTCTTTTGCGTTGTAAGATAACAACCAGTTCCAAACAAGAACGGTCAACAAACCTTCACTGATTGCGAGCGGTACTTGCGTGAATGCAAAAATTCCTGCGAATTTGGCAAACGAGGCCAACACTCCACCAGATTCAGCTGGAAATGCGAGTGCCAGTTGAATCGAAGTCACCACATAGGTAGCGAGATCAGCCAAGGCAGCCGCTGCAAAAACAGCCAGACGCTGGCTTCCGCCCACTTTCATGATCATCTGATAGATTCCGTATGCCACAAGTGGTCCTACTACTGCCATGGATACAGCATTTGCCCCTAGCGTAGTCAAACCTCCATGTGCTAAAAGTAAGGCTTGAAACAAGAGCACCATGCTCCCTAACACAGACATCGCAAAAGGTCCAAACATAATGGCGCCAAGGCCCGTTCCAGTCGGGTGAGAGCTGCTGCCTGTAACCGAAGGGATTTTCAGTGCAGATAAAACAAAGGCAAACGCTCCTGCAACACCAATAAGGAGCTTCATTTCGGGATGTTCTTTTACAATCTTGTTAATCGAACGAATCCCAAGAATAAAAAATGGCAAGAAGACAGCCCACCAAAACAAGGCCCAGGATAATGGCAAATACCCTTCCATGATGTGCATCGCGTGTCCTGTCTTTGGTTCATTGAGCAGAAAATACAGGACAAAGCCCGCGATCATCAGACAAGTAGTTACGAGACGAGATCGATTCATGTTCATTCCTCCTTAACTGGCTTTCGTTCGTTCTTTTCCTAACAAACAAAAAAATCCCATCCATCAATGGACGAGATGTGCACACAAAACAACAGACTGATTATACAGCCTCATTGCCTCGTATTCACCGCTCCTTTCCGCGAAGGTTTTGTGGGTGTGGCTACTAGGTAGGTCTCCTGGCTTCCAGATCCATGCGCTCTTTGTCCTTCCCCATACGAAAATGAGTGGTATCCTTATCAAAGAGAGCTCCCTGGTTACAGTGGCGGGACCGCTCGGGACTTTCACCCGATTCCCTGTTACCCTTTATGCGTCACATAAAGGCACCTAACGCCGACAATATGCAATTGACAGACAATTCATGTTTGTCCCACATCATTATACCGAATCACTACATAAATCGGAAGAATATAAGCAAAAACGCATAAACCGATGCCCCACTACAAACGGAGCCATCGATCTATGCGTACTTGTTCTATCTATTCTTTTGCGTCTACGCCAATCACTTCACTAATATGTTTAAAACCATCGCGTTGCATGAGCTTGAGCAGTTTTTTGTTGATTTGCTTGGCGATACCTGGGCCCTGATAAATCATCCCCGTATACACCTGAACGAGACTGGCTCCTGCTCGGATTTTCGCGTAGGCGTCTTCACCGCTATAAATGCCGCCAACACCAATAATTGGCACCTTGTCTCCTACTTCTTGATAAATCTCCTTCACCCAAGCAGTGGAACGCTCCGTAAGAGGTCTTCCGCTCAAGCCTCCTGCTTCCTCGGCAAATCGATGTCCGGAAACCGCCTCGCGTGACAGTGTCGTATTGGTAGCGATAATTCCGGCAATTCCTTCTTCTACAGCAGCGTGAACAACATCGCGCATGTGCTCATCCGACATGTCTGGCGCTACCTTCAGCAGAATCGGTTTTTTCTTGATGGAACGCGCTTCCATTTCAGTTGCCTTTTCCCTTACTGCACGCACCAAATGACGCAAGCTCTCTGTTTCCTGCAAGTCACGCAGATTCGGGGTATTCGGAGAACTGATGTTAATGACGAAATAGTGACCGTATGCATAGAGCATGTCCATACATTTGCTATAGTCGATGGCCGCTTCTTCATTCGGCGTTACTTTGTTTTTCCCAATGTTAATCCCAATCGGAACATCTGAGTATGCGTAATCGACCAAATGCTGGGAAGCCAGATACGCACCGTGATTGTTGAAGCCCATCCGGTTAATGACAGCCTGATGTTCCGGCAATCGGAACAAACGCGGCTTCGGATTGCCTGGCTGTCCCTGCGGCGTCAACGTCCCAATTTCCACAAACCCAAAACCAAGGGCACCCAATGCATGATAGACTTCTGCATTTTTATCAAAACCGGCTGCAAGTCCGACTGGATTCGGAAACGTCATTCCCCACAGCTTATTCTCCAACCGCTGGTCTTTTACCTGATAGATCATCTTCAGGATGCTTTTGCCTGGAGCAGAATCCTCCACCAGCCTTAAGGCACCAATTGTCTTTTCATGAATCTCTTCCGCATCTTGCTGGAACAGATATTTTCTTATGAGCTGATACATCGGCTGCACTCCTTACTCCGTTTCTACCTTTTTACCTCATAGTAGAATACCATACTTTCTCGGGAGGATGTAACCTTTATACCTGATACATATTTCCAAGCAAGCAGGCAAATCCTAACAGCACCACCACGCACAGGGGGACAAGTCTTTCATGAAAGTGGACGGAAAAATCGGGATTGGTCAAGCCATTATGGTGATGATGCTGACGATCGGCATTACGAACCACGTAACCGTCATCCCCCTCTTATTGAGCAAAGCAGGCAGAGATGCTTGGTTAAGCGTGTTGCTTGCAGGTATTCCTTTTTCCTTGTGGGTGTATCTTTTGTTTGTGATCAATCGAAGAATAAAGCAACAAGCATTGTCTGAATGGCTTCAGCAGCGAACAGGAAATATTGTCAGCCATCTCTTGCTCGCTCCGATCATGATCTGCCTGTACCTGATGGCGTTAACCAATCTAATCGATACCCAGACATGGACTACGGTCAACTACCTGCCTCGAACACCCGAGTGGGTGACCGCATTCGCCTTGATGGGATTATGTGTGCTCGCAGCTATCGGGGGAATGACTTCTATAGGAATCACAGCAGGAATCCTTCTGCCTATCGTCGTGCTGCTCGGATTTTTCGTCGCTTTTGGCAATATTCCCAAAAAGGATTATAGTCTTTTACTGCCGCTTTTCCAGAACGGTATTCGTCCTCTGCTGCTTGGGATGCTCTACGTTGGCGGCGGTATTACCGAGCTGTTTCTGCTGCTATTGCTACAGCATCACGTACGCAAGCCACTCCGCCTCGTACACTATTTCGTTATGCTCGGCATTACGCTTCTGTTGACACTCAGTCCGTTGACGGGGGCGATTGCAGAATTCGGACCTGTCGAGTCTGCGCGTCAACGTTTTCCTGCATTTGAACAATGGCGGCTCCTTACCATCGGAAAAGACATCGAAAATATGGAGTTCTTCTCGATTTTCCAGTGGCTCTCTGGCGCTTTTATTCGAATTACCATCTGCTTGCTGCTCCTGGGAGAATTA
Source organism: Brevibacillus brevis (assembly GCF_900637055.1). Lineage (NCBI taxonomy): Bacteria > Bacillati > Bacillota > Bacilli > Caryophanales > Paenibacillaceae > Brevibacillus > Brevibacillus brevis. The sequence continues at coordinate 847,907 of NZ_LR134338.1, read as the reverse complement.
CTCACGATCCGTACCAGAAAACAACGCAAATACACGATCCTGTTTCTCGGGGGGAGCATGATCGCCTTTACCAGCCTCCCGTATAGTGACATGCAGTTCGTTTCCTTCCTGACGCACGTATACTATCCGCTTTACTTCGTCATTATGATCATTGTCTCACTCGCACTCATCCTGATTTCCCTGCGCAAACCATCCAAACAGGAGGGAATTGGCCATGACCCTTGAAGAGGAACTGCGAGCAAAATTCGCGCATTGTGCGGACGTCGTTTTTATGCGTACGGTCACATCTGAAGACCAGCCTGTGTTGATGCTTTATTGCGAAGGACTTGCAGACGTTCGTCACTTACAAGATACGGCATTGCCACAGCTTGAGCGTTTCCTGGCTGAGGGTGATTTGCGCTCCCTGCCCCTCACCCCTCTCTTCACGAATCCAGAGCTGTGGATTGAGCGACTTTTTGCTGGAGATTTGCTGATTTTCATTGGTGACACTCCTCCGTTTGCCTGGGACATCGCCAATCGGCCAGAACGCAGCACGGAAGAAGCCAATACAGAGATTTCGATCAAAGGTCCCCGGGACGGCTTCGTCGAGGATCTTTCCACGAACGTAGCTCTCATTCGCAAGCGTATGCGAACGATTACCCTGGCCTATGAGCCTTTTATTCTCGGAACGCGCTCGCGAACAAGAGTCGGAATGCTGTATATAACAGACGGGGTATCTGTAGATCTGGTAGAGATGATGCGCGAGAGGCTACACAAATGTGCATCAAAAAAAATTGTGAACAGCGCCATTCTGGAAAAAATGCTGAGCGACAACACTCGTTCGCTGTTTCCATTGGTTGATTATACGGGACGTCCTGATTTTGCGATTTACATGCTGCTGCAAGGCAAGGTCATCGTGTTGGTAGACGGTTCGCCCTTGGGCATCGTGGCACCTGTAACCTTGCTGGAACTGATCAAATCTCCTGAAGACGATCAATATCCTGTTACCTATGTATGGCTGGAACGCATGCTGCGCCTGGGGGGATTTTGGATCGCGATCTTTCTGCCTGGCTTCTGGATTGCGCTGACCGCCTATAATGTAGAGCAATTTCCTTTTCAATTACTCGCTACCGTTACACAAGGCAGAAAAGGGCTGCCGTTTTCCGCGCCGATGGAGCTATTTATCATCCTGTTTATTTTTGAGTTTCTTCGCGAGGCAGGTGCCCGTCTGCCCAAAAACGTCGGGCAAACACTGGCACTGGTCGGCGCACTGATTATCGGCGATGCTTCCATTCGTGCTGGGCTGACATCGCCCTCGATGCTGTTTATCGGCTCCCTTACCGTCGTCGCCTCCTTCACACTGGTCAATCAGGCATTAAGCGGAGCCGTTACCGTGGCTCGTTTTGCCGTTTTTTTCCTTTCTGCGACCATCGGCATGTACGGCTTTGTCCTCGCAATGATTGCCATTGTGTACTATTTGTCCACCCTGACCTCATTTGGCAGATCATATATTTTAATGGGTTCTTCCAACTCTGTGTCCACACTGTTCATTGTCATGTTCAAGTCTATGACCAGTTTTCTTCGGACGAGATTGGCTAAGGGTGGCGATAACAAATGAAGGGTATGCGCATTTCTATTGCTTTGCTGCTGTTGGCATCAACTCTTCTTGGCGGCTGCTGGGACCAGAAATCGATTCAGGACCTTCGCTATTTATCTGCGATAGGCATTGATTTCGTCAACAATCAGTATGTTTTATACGCACAGTCCACTGATCTGTCTACGGTCGCAAAGCAGGAGTCATCCACTACGATTCAGTCGCCACCTGCGACCATTTCGATCGGAAAAGGGGAAACACTTCAGTCTGCATTCGACAACCTGCAAAAAAATTCACAGATACCTATATTTCTCGGCTTTGTATCGTCACTCATCTTTCATGAACGCCTCTTGGAAAAGGGCGTTATCACCACCCACGATATTATGAACCGATACGGTCTGATTCGTTATACAAAATGGGTGTTTGCGACACGGGAGCCGATTGACAAAGTGTTAAGTACCCACTCTTTAGTCGGGTTTTCACCGTTGACCTCTCTCCTGCATCAGCCATGGGATGTTTACCAGCAGCGTTCTTTTATTGAGCCGCTGCAATTTTATCGATTTATCTCGATTTTTTGGGAGCCGTCGAACACCTTATTATTGCCAAATCTCACGCTTAACCAGCGTTCCTGGAAAGAACATAACCAATTTATTTCTCGTCTCTCCATTGATGGAGTCCACGCCATCCATCGGGGGCATTGGAAGGGTTACTTCCCAAGTAGGGATTTAATGGGGCTTCGGTGGATGAATCCAGACACGAGATTTGCTGGACTCATTATCAGACAGAACAAAACCCCCAAAGCGACGATGCGCATCGAGCACGTTCAATTGGATATCGTTCCGATTACCACAGAAGAGCATCCTCGTTTTCAGGTAAATGTCCATCTCAAGGGATTTATTCGTGAACTGATGAGTACGGTTACGCCTGCTTTCATTCGAAAAAACTCCGAAGAGCAGGTAGCCGAGCAAATTCGCGGGACGTTTCTAAAAGGAGTCAAAGCAGGAGCTGATCTGTATAGCTTGGAGGAAAGTCTGTTTAAAAAAGACTACCAGGCATGGCGAAAATACGAAATGCGCAAGCGCAATAAGCTCACACCGGATTCGCTTATCCAAATCCAAGTAAATATGTACTTGAGTGATTCCGGAAAAATGAAGATGGATGCACTCAAATACCCTGACCCGCTTAAGCCCGAATAAAATGAAAAAACTGCTTGCCTCAAGCTCGGGCAAGCAGTTTCTTCTCTATGCTTATAAGATCAACCTAGTTTTTCACCAGCAAAACTCCTTCGATAGAAGCATACGGCAAGTTATGAGCATCAGCTACAGCCTTGTAAGCTACTTTGCCGTCGATGACGTTTACGCCTTTTGCCAATGCTTTGTTGTCACGAATCGCTTGTGCGTAGCCTTTGTTCGCCAATTGTACCGCGTAAGGAACGGTTACGTTGGTCAGGGCCAATGTAGATGTACGAGCGACTGCACCAGGCATGTTGGCTACAGCGTAGTGAATCACACCGTGCTTCTCATAGGTTGGCTTGTCATGCGTCGTGATGCGGTCAACGGTTTCAATCGATCCGCCTTGGTCAATCGCTACGTCTACGATCACAGAACCAGGTGACATCTCTTTTACCATGTCTTCTGTTACCAGACGTGGAGCACGAGCACCTGGAATGAGTACAGCGCCTACCAGCAAATCTGCTTTTTTCACAGCGTTTGCGATGTTGAAGGAATTGGACATCAGCGTTTGAACGCGGCCTTGGAACAAGTCATCCAGTTGGCGCAGACGGTCTGCGTTTACATCGATAATCGCTACATTTGCACCCAGTCCAAGCGCCATTTTCGCTGCGTTTGTTCCTACGATCCCGCCGCCGATTACGACTACCTCGCCTTTTGGTACGCCTGGTACGCCACCGAGTAGAACGCCTTTTCCACCGTATTGCTTTTCCAAGAATTGTGCGCCGATTTGAACGGACATGCGGCCTGCTACTTCAGACATCGGCATCAGCAGAGGCAGAGCTCCATTGTCGAGCTGGATGGTTTCGTAAGCGATTGCAATCACTTTTTTATCGATCAATTCACGAGTCAATTCAGGCTCTGGTGCGAGATGCAAATAAGTGAACAGAATCAGACCCTCGCGGAAATATCCGTATTCAGCAGGGAGTGGTTCTTTTACTTTCATTACCATGTCAGATGCCCATGCCTCTGCTGCTGTTTCTACGATCTCAGCGCCTACTGCCTTGTAATCTTCATTCGTAAAACCACTGCCTTGCCCTGCACTTGTTTCTACACGAACCGAATGTCCGTTTTGTACCAAAGCAGCTACACCTGCTGGGGTAATGGCAACGCGGTTCTCATTATTTTTAATTTCTTTTGGAATTCCAACGATCATGATAAGTATGTCCTCCTTGGAAACGCCAATTTCTTTGCGGTTACTATTATTGTACAGCGTATCTTCGGGCATACTCCTTGGAGATTCCTTTAATTTTAGCGTCTTTTCATTTGTGAAAATTCACAAACAAACTACTGTTCCCCATCTAATTTGGCTATTTTCAACTCTAAATATAAGGCAGCCCGCTGATTCATATTGTCGAGGTCGACACGCATGATCTCCTCAATTCGTCTCAGTCGGTAGCTCAGCGTATTGATGTGGATATGCAGGCGTTCTGCTGTCTTGTTGACCTTGCCAGCGGCATCCAAAAAAGTCTCCAATGTCGTCAAGAGCGTAGTCTGGTTGTCGCGATCGTACTGTCTGAGCTTTTCCAGCCGTTCATTCTGATAGCCCTGCTCCTCTTCCCACTGCTTCAGTTGTAGTAAATAGCGATAAATCCCAAGCTCGTGGTACCCGTGAATCCCCTCATTTTCCTGCGGGAACAGCTTCTTGATCTTGAGCGCATGCAGCGCTTCCCTGTAGCTTTTCACAATATCCGTATAAGACTTGTAATCTCTCCCGTACCCGGCACTCACCTGGCGTCCTTCCGTGACATGTGCTTCGAGCTTGCCGAGCGAGTCGGAGAGGAACTGTTCCACCTTGCGAATGAGTACGTCACTCTTGTCCTTTTTCGCATCGGACAGACCAATCAATAAGACAATTTGCGAACCGTCGACAACCCAGTGCAGCTTGTCACGCATTAATAACGGATACAAGTACTGATCCAGACGCGCTCCTGCCGCTTCAATAATACAGATTAAATAAGAGGTCGGAAGCTGCATCTGCAAGGTGTCCGCTTTTTGGCGAATGGTAGCCTCACTGCTGTGATTCCCCAGCAACAGCTCCCACAGAAATTCCTTGCGTCGCTGCTCCTCCGCCTTGCGTTTTCCCTGCCGCTGGATGAGACGCGAGACGGCTACGCGTGCTGCCTGACGAAGAATTTCATCATCTTCCTGGGTAATCGGTCGATTCACCTCTTGTGCCCAAATGTAACCGAGCACGTCGCTCCCTCTGCGAATGGCAATCGCCACACGCTTCCCCAAGCCGATTTCGTCCTTGGCCGGGATGTGTACAGGGTCGTCCTGTGTTAACAGCTCCTGGAATACGCCGTCCTTCCAGAGGCGCGTCAGCACTTTTTCCGGTACCCGTCGCCCCATGATGGTAGACCAGCGCGCCTCATCTGTGCTTTCTCCGTGTGAGCTGTAAGCAATCAGTTTGTGATCGGCATCTTCAACCGTGATCGGATTTTGCAAAAGTTCTCCAATGACATCAGCTAATTCATCGATATCAGCATGCTGATACTGTTGAAAATAGTTAGGCTCTACGGGCACACTTTCACCTCTTTACCGCTCTTTTCTACGCGTTCCTTTATTATATAGTAGAAAACATGACTTCGCTAAACGCTCTGTCTCAATTAATAAGAAGCGGTCGGAATCATGTCGCTGTCATGCGAATTGACACAAAGGAATCTGGTGACCTCGCCTGTACGGTTCACCCAGTTGTGCGGGACGGATGAATCCATGTGAATGCTGTCTCCTGGGAACAAATCATGCTCCTCTTCCCCCAGCAAAAGAGTCAGCACACCCTCGAGGACGTAAACAAATTCTTGACCCTTGTGCACAAAAGGCGTGCCTTTTTCTCCATGCGGTGAAAGCGTAACGAGAATCGGTACCAGCGACGGATTCGCCAAATGACCGGACAGGTCCTCATACACAAAAGGCGTACGCTGAAGCTGGGATCGCTCTTTCCTTGCCCTGCGTACCTGCCCATTCCCTCCACTCGACTCACCCGAAAAGAAATAGCCCGGGCTTACTCCCAAGGCTTCCGAAATTTTTTTCAATGACTCCAACGTAATTGAAGACTTCCCACGCTCTACTTGGGACAAAAAGCTGATCGACAGCTGTGTTTTTTCCGCGATTTGTTTAAGTGTCTTCTTTTTGCCGACACGAAGCGATTTGATTAATACACCAATGGTAGGTTCCATTTGCATACCTCGCCGTAAAAAGGATAGGTCTATCATACTCTTTCCTGAAAAAAGTTGTAAAGTTAGCATAAGTATCAGTTTTTACTATTGCTACAAATTATATTGCATTTTATAATCTTTATTATTATCAGATATGTAATCGCTTTATCCCTGAAAATTGAAGTGCTACTTCATTCATAAATTGAAGTGACACTTCAATATTTACCGACAAAGGAGGATTACCCGATGGCATTACAAACACAGGCGGTCGTTTCCAAAAAGGTTCAAAACAAAGCATTGGTCGCGAGCCTGATTGGCAGCTCTATTGAGTGGTTTGACTTTTTTCTGTATGGAACCATGGCATCGCTCGTCTTCAACAAGCTATTCTTTCCTTCTTCTGACCCAACTGTAGGCTTACTGCTCTCTTATCTCTCATTTGGTCTTCCCTTTTTCATCCGGCCATTGGGTGGCGTGATCTTCAGTCATATCGGGGACAAAATCGGTCGTAAAAAGACGCTGGTCTTGACGTTGTCGCTGATGGGAGGCGCTACCGTCTTGATCGGTTTGCTGCCTGATTACAATGCCATTGGCATCTGGGCTCCGATTCTTCTCGTGCTGATGCGCTTGATTCAAGGCTTGGGGATCGGCGGTGAATGGGGAGGTGCATTGCTTCTCGCCGTAGAGTACTCCGGCAAAGGCAGACGCGGCTTTTTTGGAAGTATCCCGCAAATGGGTGTAACGATCGGCATGCTGCTCGGTACGTTGGCCATTTCTTTGATGAGTGCGCTTCCCGATGAGCAATTCATGTCTTGGGGCTGGCGAATTCCGTTTCTGTTGAGTGCAGCACTTGTCTTTTTAGGACTCTGGATTCGCAATGGCATCGATGAAACGCCAGCTTTTCAGGAAGCAAAAAAGACGGGGAACATTGCAAAAGTTCCCATCGTAGATACATTTCGCTATCACTGGAAAGCTGTTCTGATTGCCGTAGGAGCCAAAGTGGTAGAAACGGCGCCGTTCTATATTTTCTCGACGTTTATTATTGCCTACGCGACGAACTACTTGGGCTACGACCGAATAACGGTACTCAATGCCGTGACGATCGCCACATTAGTGACAACCATCGCCATTCCGTACATGGGCATGCTGTCAGATAAAGTAGGCAGAAAGCCATTGTATATCGCGGGAACTGTAGCCATGATGCTGTTTGCATTCCCGTACTTTTATATGCTGTCATTAAAATCTGCTCTGTGGCTTACCGTCGCTACTGTCATCGGGCTCGGGATTCTCTGGGCTCCAGTCACAGCTGTATTGGGTACGATGTTCTCCGAGATTTTCAGTACGAATGTACGCTATACTGGGGTAACGGTTGGCTACCAGCTCGGTGCTGCTTTGGCGGGCGGTACTGCTCCGCTGATCGCTACTGCCTTGTTAAGCTCTTTTAACTCCTGGATGCCAATTGCTTTGTACATCGTAGTTTCCGGGGTTATTTCTCTCATTGCGGTTTCTGCTACGAAGGAAACAAAGGATTTGGATTTGGACGAATCCTGATGGAAAGGAAGAATGAGATGCTCGCATTAAGCCGTGAAAACATTGCACAAATCTACACGATGAAAGATTGCTTGGAGGATGTGGAGCACGTATTCCGTGAGCATATGCTGGGAAACGTCACCACCCCTGTTCGCACTGCTATTGACCATCCGAAATACGGAGCAACCAGTCTATACATGCCGTCCTATTTGGAAACGGACGATTACGTAGCGGTAAAAATCATCAGCATTTTCCCGGAGAATCACAAGCACGATATCAAAGCACTCCAAAGCGTGATCGTATTGACCGAAGCAAAAACGGGACAGCATGTGGCGATGATGGACGCGAGCCTGTTGACGATTATGCGCACAGGTGCAAGCAGTGGCGTTGCAACCAAATACTTGGCAAAAGAAAATGCGCAAAGCTGCGCTGTATTAGGATGCGGGGCACAATCGATCGGACAGATTCAAGCCGTCATGGAAGTCCGTCCGCTGACAAACATTTATCTCTATAACCGTACGCGTGAGAAAGCAGACGAAATGAAACAAACACTGCTCTCCCTCTACCCGGAGTGGCAAGGCGAAATCACGGTTATGGATGATGCCAATGAAGCGGTTGCGAACGCCGAAATCGTAATTTGCAGCACCAAGGCTACCAGCCCATTGTTTGATGGAACACGCTTGCGTCCCGGCACGCATATCAATGCCATCGGCGCTTTTCTTCCCCATATGCAGGAGGTTGACTTGACTACTGTACAAAACAGCAAAGTCGTGGTCGATACGCTGGAGGGAGCCCGGCACGAAGCAGGCGATCTGCTCATTCCGATTGAACGCGGCGAATGGAGCTTTGATCAGATGCACGCTGAGCTGGGAGACATTCTGATTGGGAAAAAGCCCGGCCGAGAAAACGATGAAGAAATCACGCTGTACAAATCGGTGGGTGTTGCCTATTTGGACACAGCCGTTGCCAAAACGGTCTATGAACGTGCGAAAGCAAACGGCATTGGGACAGAAATCAGCTTGTAAATCTTGTCTTATAGAAAAAATAGCCGCCTTCCCACCTGGGATTTGGCGGCTGTTTGCTTTTTCCTGTTTACAAAAGTCGTGCGATTGCATCGAGAATCTGCTCTTTTTGAAAAGGCTTCACGACGAAATCACTCGCTCCTGTTTTCATCGCTTCCAGCACCTTCTGCCGGTGCCCGATTGCCGAGCAGATCAAAATTTTGGCATCACGGTCAAAGTCCAAGATGTGACGCATGGCTTCAATCCCGTGCATGTGCGGCATGGTAATATCCATGGTGACAATATCTGGCTTGAGCTCCTTGTACTTTTCAATCGCCTCCAAACCATTGCTCGCTTCTCCACAAACTTCATGTTGTTCGCCTAACATATCCGTCAGCACTCTTCTCGTGAAGGCTGCGTCATCTACAATCAGCAATCGGGCCATGCAGTCTTATCCCCTCGCATCTCGCTTGCTATTCTACTTCCTACTTTTGCAGAAATCGCAAGCCTTGTCCACGAGAGAAAATGACTTCTTTTGTCGAATAGCGCGAAATCCGATCGGCATTATGAAATAAATCCGATTCGCTCGCTGCTCTCTTTCGAATCGCTGTCGCTGGCGGGTTCGGCTGTCCCGCTAGACGCCAGAGGGCTGTTTGGTTTCGGGTGTGGAGTGGTCTCTCCAATCTCCGGTCGGTCGACCTGTGTTACCTCATCAGGAATATGAATCTGGGGGATTTCCACTATATCGTTTTCCATCGCGTGTACGCCTCCCTTCTGTTCCCTCTTGGCAGGGGGATATGTTCTCCATATGATTAGCCTGTCCGTATCCCTTTTTTCCATGCACAACCTTCAGAGAACCGATATAATAGGCATGACGTGTATCTATATTTTCAAATGGATTATGCTTTTTTTTCTATGGAGGAATCCCGCATGCCAAAGCTGCTGCCATTTCCCGTCTTATTTACCGGTTTGGTAGTCGGGCTGCTTCTGCTCATTACCAGTCAATTCGTTACAAGCATGAAGCATCTCGATAAAGTCATAAATAAAAGCAGCCATTCTTCTGACAAAGTACGTGTCGCCCTATTGCTGGAGGGCCCCACTTATGATCAGGGCTGGAACAGCAGTGCACTGGAGAGTATGACAGAACTGCAAAAAAGATTTAACTTTTCACTCGAAATCGCTAATAATATAAAACCGGAGCAGATCACGAAGGTGGCTGAGAAATATGCAGCCAACGACTATGATCTCATACTTGGTCATGGCCTCATCTTCTCTGATCCTTTTACAGACGTGGCGCTTCGCTATCCGAAATCACACTTTGTTTCCTTTAACGGAGAGGCTCCGCATCCGAATCAGACGACGATTCGTTACGATATGAAGCCTGCTGGCAAGCTCGTCGGTATCCTAGCCGCTAAAATGACGAAATCGGATAAAGTCGGATACATCATGGTAGACAAGCCCACAGAGCTCCTTCAAGTAGAAGGTTTTATTGAAGGAGTGAAAAAGGAATCGCCCAAAACCTCTATCGTTGTGGGAAAGGTTCCTGATTTCAATGATATTGAGGGGGCCATTCACACAACTCGCGACATGATTTCACAAGGTGTGGATGTCATCTACACCACAGGCGACAGCTTCAATCTCGAAGTGATTACAGAAGCGCAGCGCGCAGGAGTATTCACCATCGGATATATTGCCGATCAGCGCTACATCGCACCAGACTATGTGCTGGCCTCCATGACGCAGGATGTTCGTCAGTGCTACCGCATCATCATGGAACAGTTTATTCAAGGGGATCTCCCCAATGGAAAAGTCATGTACGGACTTGCCGAAGGAGTCAACCAGCTCAGTCAATTTGGACACATGGTGCCAGATGATGTACGTGAAGATTTAGAACGGGAACTGCAAAATCTCATTCCTTCCCGTGGCTCGTATGGAGGTTAATCAGCATGCCCCTTTTCAGCAATCTCGGATTTCAGAAAAAAATCATGCTCAGCTATCTCGTAATGATGCTTCTCATCGGTTGCGTAACGACCTTGTTCAGCTATCAAATGACCAAGGTCACCTCTGATGAAGTGTATTTGACGCAAAACCTCTTACCGCAAACGAGTGCCTTACTGGAAGTCAAAAACCAGATATACACCAAGACCTATGCGTTGAACATGTATACATCGACACGGGACGAATCTTACCTGGATCAGTACTATACAAATCTGATCGATACAGCTCGCTTTTCCTCGCTTCCCAAAACCGAGGCGAACAGTGGCTTGTTTACCATCATTGAATCGATATCAAAACTGGACTTTATTTTTTTGAACAAAATCAATCCGTTGCTGCAAGCAGGGAATGTTCCAGCCGTCAGCTATGTCCTTACCAATGAAGTACAGCCATTGCTCGACCGGTTGGAACGAGATCTGTCTTTTTCACTCAATCAGCTGGAGTATCAGACGAATAAAGAGTTTCAGAATTCGAATGAGAGCATCAAAGTTTCGTTAATCCTGACGTATTCCGTTTCCGTAGCCTCTATCTTGTTTGGGCTATTCTGTACGTTTTACTTCCGCAATGAGCTGTTGCGACCGATCCAGTCTCTGATGCAGCAAGCGCGTGAAGTGTCGAAAGGAACATTCGGCCAACAAATCGTTTATACCCATCAAGATGAATTCCTTGAGTTGGCGCAGGAGTTCAACAAAATGTCGAGCAGCATCGCCAATCTATTCGCACAAGATGAAAGGCAACGGCAAATTTTGACCGAAGAAAAAAACATCCGGGAGCAAATCTTAAACTCTCTGCCTGTTGGGATTATTACCCGCTCCCATTCGACAGTCGGTCTTCATGTAAACCAGTTGGCGCAGCATTTGGTCAAGCTCGACGATCACGGCTACCCCGTGTCCAAGGATTCCTTTGAAGCACCCACATGCAATGAGCCGACTCCCTGGTTCGTCAATCGCAAAATGACCTTGTACAAAAAAGATGACACACCATTCATTGCCCTGGTCTCCTACATTCCTTTGCACAATCATCACCACGATCAGGAAACCGGGTGGATGGTCGCTTTCTTGGACATTACGGAGCAGGAACAAATTCAAGAGTACTTGAATCAATCCGAGAAGCTGGCCATGGTCGGTCAGCTGGCAGCGGGAGCCGCTCATGAAATTCGCAATCCGCTAACGGTCATCTACGGCTTTATTCAGCTATTGGAACAGCGTTTATCGAATCAAGAGCGCGATTTGTATTACTTGCCCTTAATCTTGCAGGAAATTGAACGGGTCAACCGCATCGTGACGGAGTTGTTGATGCTCTCCAAACCGTCCAAGCCCGATTATCGCGAGGTTGCGCTAGCTGGTGTCATTCATTCGATCCTTCCCTTGATGAAGGCCGAGGCCATGCTCCATGGGATTGAAATCGTAGACCGCTGTGATCCGAGCATTCGCATTCACGTCGATGTCGAGCAATTAAAGCAAATCCTGTTAAATTTAATGAAAAACAGCATTGAAGCCATGAAAGACGGCGGCGTTCTCTCCATTGAAAGCCGCCTGGATGATCAAGCTCTCCATATTCATGTCAGAGACACGGGAGAAGGTATTTCCCAGGAGTATCTGGTGCGTATATTCGATCCGTTCTTCTCCTTAAAAGAGGATGGGACAGGACTGGGGCTGCCAATTTCGCGGCGAATGGTCGAAAACCACGGTGGGGAGCTACACGTGAACAGCAAGCTGGGGAAAGGAACGGAAATCATCATCTCACTGCCGCTTACCCCAAAAGAAGATTAGGCTTTCGCATCCAGCCAAGCGAACATCTTGCGCGTATACATCTCTATATCTTCCCCGACAAACAGATGGCTGGCCCCTTGCGCCAGCCATTTTTCATACGGTTTGCCAGCCCGCGTCAGCGCATCTGCCAATTTATGAGCATGCTCCACTCCCACATTTTCATCTTCGGTTCCATGGATGATCAGCACAGGGCAAGAAATCTCGTCTATCCGATACAAAGGCGTCCGATCACGGTAGGCATCCTCCTGCTTACGCGGATGACCGATGATTCTGCGCAGCATCCTTCTCAGATCAACTCGCTCCTCATAGGTCAAAAACATGTCGCTGACGCCACTCCATACGACGCAAGACAGCACGCCCTTGCACTCCATTGCGGCAAACAAGGCCATGACACCACCGCGTGAAAAGCCGTAGACGCTGATTCGCCCCTTGTCCACCTTCTCCATGCTGCGGAGCATTTCAAATGCGGCAAACACATCATGCCTGTCTGCCCCACCGAATTCATCACGGCCCTCTCCGCCTTCGTTGCCACGGTAATGAGGAGCGAGGATCACGTAGCCAAAAGCAGCCATCTGACTGATTCTCTCGGGTCTGACGCGTCCCACTCCTTTTATCCCTCCTCGGCAGTACAGGAGAGCCGGCAGACATGCTCCCTCCTGAAAATATGCCTCTGGTACAGCCAATGCAGCTTTTACCAGCAAGTCTTGACTGTAGTAGCTGACGGTATAAAGCCGCACTCCCGGATAGACGGTCTCCTCAGGTGTACATGCGACAAATGGTGAAATATCTAGCTGCATCCTGCTCACGATTCCTCTCTCTGTGATCTCGTAATCGTATCCACAAGCGTCACCATCGAAGGTGATAGCCATTTCTTTTTATGATAGACAAGCTGAATGGAAAACGGCGGCTTATCCGACTGAAATGGGATAGCTGTGAGCACCCCTTCTGCGAGCTCTCTCTTGACCGCCATGGGCGGCAGCAAAGCCACCCCCAAGCCACAGCGTACACACTGCTTGATCGCTTCCGGATTGCTGAACTGACAGGCGATTCGCTGAGCCATCCCAGCCTCTCCAAAGGCCTCCAGCAGCATCCCCCGATACGTACAGCCTTCTTCGGTCAATACAAGCGGCTCTCCGCCCAAATCATGGACAGTGAGTGCAGTTGCTGTTGTAAAACGATGTGCGGGTGGCATGACGATCACCAATTCTTCCTCGCGAATGACGTGGGTGACTAACTCAGGGTCTGTACAAGGGCGATCGAAAATGATCCCGAAATCGAGATAACCATCCCTGATCTGTTGCACAATTTCTGCTTCCCCCGCCGTCCGCAATACCAAATCAACCTGAGGGTATTGCTGACAAAAAGCCTGCAAATACGGCGGCAGAAAGAACGCCGCCAGTGTATCGATCGTTCCAATCGCAATCGGACCTGTCGTCTGTTGCTTGATCACTTCTTTAGATTCCCCATACAGACGAATCAATTCCCGAGCGTACGGCAGCAAGGCTTCACCTGCTTGCGTCAGTCGCAGCTTGCGTCCGTATCTTTCAAATAGCGGGGCTCCATACGACTGCTCCAGCTTTTGCATTTGGGCCGTTACCGTCGGTTGAGCATAGCCCAGTTCTTCTGCTGCCCGTGTAAAGCTCCCATACCGGGCTACTTCGCGAAAAGTATGTAAATAGACCAGATCCATCCCGCTTCCTCCCATAGAAATCAGTAATGATCCTTATTAAATAGTATAGATAACTGTGATGATTGCTTCAATGCTATGCTTTGTACATCACCATCACAAGTAACGAGGAGGATTGGATATGTCCCATGTTTTGCAAACACCCGCCGCGTCACCTGAAGTAGCCCGCACTCATTTTCTCGACAAGCTTTCTCTCGAGACAGATGTAGCTGATGTATGGAATGACATCCAAAACCGTGTGGAAGGCTTCTACATCCTGGATGCTCGCAGCGAGAAAGCGTATCGGGATGGTCACGTTCCCGGTGCTCTGAATCTCCCCCATTCGCTTATTTCCACTGAAACGACGGCTGCTCTGGACCCGACCAAGCTCCTGGTCGTCTACTGCTGGGGGCCGAACTGCAACGGTGCTGCAAAGGCTTGCGCGAAACTAGCTGCTCTCGGCTTTCGAGTGAAAGAAATGCTCGGAGGGATTGAATACTGGGAAAAAGAGGGGAATCCTCTCGAATAGGAAACGCAAAAAAGGACGGGAGCTGATCCCGTCCTTCTTAGTTATCGCAAGGCTTAGTAGCCGCGTTTTGCGTTCTTTTTGTTGATTGTCGCAAGGTTCTCTTCGCTGTGCTTCAACCATTTTTTCATTTTGTCTTCGAAAGAAGCTCCGCTATCTCGTTTTGCATTCCCTCCGCGGTCGCCTCCACGATATCCACCGCCACGGCGCTCTTCACGTTCCGGACGCTCAGGCGCTGGGAGTGCTGCGCGAACCGAAAGCGAGATTTTACCTGCATCATCAATGGAGAGTACTTTTACCTTTACTTGTGCTCCCACGGTAAAGTGATCATTGATATCCTTAACAAAACCGTTTGCTACTTGGGAAATGTGGACCAGCCCCTGCTCCGTTTCGCTGACTGCTACGAACATCCCAAACGGTTTAATCGCTGTCACTTTTCCTTCGATGATGCTTCCCACTTGTACTGCCATCCAGTTTGCACTCCTTTTATTTTTTCAGAAAAATGGTGAGAACCTCAAACCAGAAGCCTCATTCTCTTAGTATAGCAGAGAAATTCCAATACTGAAAAGCCTATTCTTTCTAGGTGCACACTCCAGGCTAGTTATGTCCCAGTTCGAATGCATCCATTGCCATTACAAGTTCTTCATTTGTCGGGATTACCATGACTTTTACCGGAGAGTATTTGGTGCTGATGAATGCCTCACCTTTGCTGGTGCGGTTTACCTCACGATCCAGGTTTACCCCGGCAAATTCCAGACCAGAGCACACCAAATCACGCACGGCAGCACTATTCTCTCCAACACCTGCCGTAAAGATAATGCCGTCGACTCCATTCAGTCGAGCAAGGTACAGTCCCACATGCTTATGCAGAATGGTAGTAAATAATTCCAGGGCAAGTTTGCTGCGGAGATGTCCCTCTTCTGCTTTTTTCATAACGTCGCGCAAATCATTGGATACACCTGATACGCCCATGAGACCGCTCTTGTTATTCAGAATCTTAATAGCGCCAGCCGTATCGGTCTTTTCGATTTCTTCAATATACGGGATGATACCTGGATCAATGTTTCCGCTGCGCGTACCCATGGACAAACCAGCCAACGGTGTCATACCCATCGACGTATCATACGATTCACCATTTCGGATCGCTGTGATACTTACTCCGCTTCCGATGTGGCAGCTGATCAGGCGAAGCTGCTCTTTCGGGCGACCCATCATTTCTGCTGCACGACCCATTACATAGCGGTGAGACGTTCCATGGAAACCGTATTTGCGAATTCCGTATTGTTCGTAGTATTCATAAGGCAGTGCGTACAAATAAGAGGATGGTGGCATGGTTTGGTGGAATGCTGTATCGAAAACAGCGACGTGATTTAAATCAGGAAACAGACTTTGAGCAACTTCAATCCCGGTCAGGTTAATGGGGTTATGAAGCGGGGCGAAACGGGACAGGCTGCGAATTTCGTCTTTTACTTGGTCATTGATAATAACGGACTGCTTAAATGCTTCCCCTCCGTGGACAACACGATGGGAAACGATATCTATCGAATATTGTTTGAGGGATTCAAACACTCCCCGAATAGTATCTTCATATTGGTCCCGCTGAATTTGCTCCAAATAATCATGCGCGATCAATGTTTTGGAAGGCATTTCATACAGCTTGTACTTCACCGAAGAACTTCCGCAGTTCAGTACAAGGACATTCTTTTTTTCTACCACGATATAATCCACTCTCCAATCATTCATTCACAGCCTTCTCTCCTTCATAGGATGGATAGGCTCCCTACATTTTATAACGATATGCTCTTCGTGAATACAGGTAATTGAGAGCAATTATCAACAACATGGTGACAGATCCAGATGCATCGAGCAAAACATCCTGCACCATTCCAGTTCGATCCGGTGTAAACGTCTGGTGCCATTCATCCAAAACAGCCGTCATCACACTGCAAAAAGCGCTCCAGGGCAGTGCTTGCCCGAATGAGAGATGCTGCGAAAACACGCGATACCAGCTAAAAGCCAAGAGAGCAAAAACAGTAAAGTGTGTCCCTTTCCGTAACAAGAACTCAATAAAACCAGCCGCTCCCTTTTCTTCCAAGCTCACATCCTTGCCTCCATAAGGAATCGATATGTCGCCTATACGGTCCTGCAAGCTCTGTTCATCCACTAGCTTGTCTATCGTCCCTCGCATGTCTTGCTTGGCGTATGGCTGTGAAGAAGAAATGAACAACCCGAGCAGAATGGCAATCAAAAGCAAGTAATCCCATACTTTTCGATATCGACGCACGTGTTTGCTACCCCCTGCTTTCGATTCTCTTTCCTATCTTACCATGACGCATACCTGGTTAGTCGGTTACAGCTACGTGAACGATTGAAACAGAAAAACGCCAACCTGTTTAGCGGTTGGCGTCATGTGTAGAAGAAGAAAGAGGCAGGAAGTCCTCTTGTACAGGCACATACTCCCGGGAATCATGGTTCGCGGCTTCAGCTTGCCCTGTTTTTTGTGAGCGGGCCTGTTCCCGTTTTCTTTCTTTGATATCGCGGCGACGCACTTGGTTGTTTTCCCACCAAATCCGCAAATGACGTGCGAGAATCGGCAAGGACATCTCAGAATGGGCAGCCTGTCTTTGCACAGCTGCATATTGCATGCCAGGAAGAAGTGCCATTGAAGCAAAAGCCCCCATTAGAATGCCAAACAACAATACGCTGGCAAAGGACGCAAACGAGTCATTCCCAGTACCCAAGCCCCCAGCTAACGGAAGGCTGGCTAACGCGAGCGCCAAATACATCCCTGCTTGATTGACCATGGTGCGTTTGGCCCCCAGCTTGATACCGTCCCAAACACGCTCCTGTTCGGCTTGGGCCTTGTACAGCTCATCCACCGCAAGAAGTGCCTGCAAAACGATAACGGCAATGGCAGCAACCATTCCATAGAAGCTCATAACGTTCATGGGTCGATCCAACCACAGCAATCCCAGCGCAAATCCTCCAGACAAGACTGGCAAGAGAATGAGGACAAATAATCCATCGCGTGTTCTGCGTTGCAAAAGCAGGCTCATGATAAGTACGAGGGCAGCCAGACTGCCAATCGTCAAGAACCGGCTGCTCCAATCAACCTTGTTGAGCTTTTTCTCCTCCAATTTCTTCAGCTCATCGTCGTTATATACCGTATAGCCTTCGGGCATCGTCACCTTTTCTTGCATGGAATATGGTATGATGTAAGACCACAACTCAATTCGACTTGGGTCTGAGACGGCACTGCTTACCTTGAAAACATACAGTCCGTCTTCCCGTTGATAAATGGGCGGCTCGCTGCCGATCGACCAATCTACCAGCTCAGATAGTCGCACCGTACCTTGTGAGGTTCGAATCAAAATATTTTTCACTTGATCCGGATAGTCCATCCACCCGTCAGGGAATCGGACGTGGATAGGTACCTGACGCTCATTCCAATAGACACTGCCAGCTGTTTTCTCTCCCAAATAGCTCTCCAGCTGTCTCTTGATCTCCTCTTGCGTAATCCGGTAGCGTGCCAGCATCTCTTGTTTCGGACGAATGTCGATAAAGGTCCCCTCTGCACCCGGACCGATTCGTTCATCTGTTACCAGCTCTCGCCCCTCTTTATCCTTTGCACTCTGTTTTTCCATGAATGCCAGGACTTCATTGGCAATGTTCTGCGTCGTTTGCAGGGATGGCCCCATGATCGTCAAGACGAGACGCGTTGCCTTATCTGTATTAATGACCAGCGCAAACGGGTCTGTCTGAGGAATATCTCGCAGCTCTTTGTCCAGTACTTTTTCCAGCTCTGAGACTGATTGTGTCCAATCGTATTTGTCCACGAGCTTTAGTTGAAAGCTCAGATTTTCTTCGGAGGCAATCGTATAGACATCTCGGACTTCGTCAATGGCGAGCAAACGCTCCTCGGCTATTTGTGCTGCCCGCATGGCCTCATCGATGCTGCTTCCCTGCACCATTGGCAATGAAAGCGACTTGTCCCCATAATCAAGCTTGGCGTACGGATCTACAAGAATAAACGACTTGAGCAAAAAGACAAAGACAAGCGAGGCAACCAGTGTGATTCCATAAGGCAAATAGCCTTGTTCCACCAATCTCTCCCAGCGATCTTGAAAATAACTTGTCACTTTATTGGAGGCCCGTGGTGTTTTCTTCTCTACTCGTTCGGAAGCTTCCAGCCACGTTCCTGTCAGTACTGGCGTGATCAATCCATAGATAAGAATAAGAGCTAACGTCCCCAGCAAAAGAACTGGCCAAGCATCGTACAAGACAACCTTATCTTCTGCCTTGAGGAAATCAGTGAAAACGACACCTGTCCAACAGGCTGCCACTACCACAACCGTGAGCAAAAACGGCTTCATCAAACCCCACGCCACTTGCAAGCAACGAACAAACGAATACGAGGGCAATCGAGAAAACTGATGAAACAACGCAGAGCCCGCTCCTGTGAACAATAGCGAAAACAGCACGAGTGGTCCAAGCGTGGAGAGCGTCAATGGGATTCCCCAAAGCCACATGCCTCCAAGTATACTGCCGACCGCAAGTACGTTTGCCAAAAGCGCGAGTACAGCCCCTGCCCATTGTTTGCGGGTCAGGTACAAAAAGAGCGAACAGATGACAGCGGTTAGAGCAGCCAGTGCTCCAAGCTGTCTCAACGCAGCCGTGATGGTCTGCGCATCGTCACGGAACAAATCGAGGCGGTACTTGCCGCCTGAAGCCTGATTCAACTCTCCAACCGCTTCCTTTACTTGCTTGCTGATTACAGGCAACTGCCCGACATCTGCTGCGTACACCGTGATTCCTAATGCAGGCGAGCCTCGATACATCCCGATTTGTTCGCCTTTGCTCCCGCGTCGATCACGGAGATCAGCCAACGTATTTAGTGGCACGTATCCTTTATCGGTGGAGATCAAGTGCTTCCCCAGATCTTGCAGCCCTTCCGATTTACTCGTCCATTGAATCATGGTTCGATCCTTATCCGCTCCAACAGAGCCTACCTCTTCCCCAACCACATCTGTCGGCAGTTGTGACAGAACATCAGCAGGTGTGAGCCCGTAGGCGAGTAGCATAGACGGTCGGAAAATGATATCTACCTGCTCCTTCAAGGCTTGCTTGTCCATTTCGATGCGAGCGATTCCTGGCAGATTGATCAGTTTGTCGTAGACGATATTTTGGGCAACGTCAGACAAAGTCTGCAAGTCCGTGCCGTACAGGACATAAAAGCCAATTTTGCTATCTGCCAGATTGCTTTGACTGACGCTCCATTCCTGCACGGGCAGCTGCTTCGTGATTTCTCCCAGCTTCTTTTCCAACCGTTCCTTGTAATCCGAACCGATTTGTTCCGATGTTTTTACAGTAATAACCGCCGACCCCGTCCGAGATTCGGAAGCAATCGTAAGCACACTGCCCAATGAACGTACCGATTCCTCTACTTTTCTCGCGACCGATTCGTCTACTTCCGCAGAGGAGTGTTTGGGTGCTGAGAGACTGATTGTATATTCAGGTACAGACCGATCCGGAAAAGTCTTGATATCCAGCCCGAACCAAGCTCCTGCCGCAAGCAGACAGCAAATGACCGCCAGGATGCGGGCGAAGGAGGGGACAATCGATAAAAATGTCTTGTTATTCATCCGCCACCTTCACCGCCTCACCATCCACTACATACGACAAGCCTGCAGCAACAATCTGGTCACCAGGCACGAGACCTTCCACTACCTCATAGAAGGTTCCTTGCAATGCCCCCACTTTGACAAACGTCTTTTCCACTGAATTTTCATTGATTTTCATAACGTAATATTCTTCATCAGAGACACCGATGCTGCTAACAGGAACAAGCGCAACCTTTGACGCTGGCAGCGGGTACTGACAAGTGACAGTCATGCCACCCTTCCATGCTACATTCTTGCCGTCTACGGTCACCTCGACTGGATAAGACCCCAAGCTGGCATCCACAACAGGTGAGACAAACGTCACTTTTCCTTCTGCTTCACTGCCGTCCGGAGCTTTCACCTTTACCACTTTACCTGCCTGCCAATGGGCGATTTGCTCCCTTTCTACCTGCAGCTTGACAAGCCAGGAGCTCGTATCGACCATCCGAATGACCTCTGTCCCTGGTCCAGCTTGCTCCGATTCTGTCTTGGAGATCGCTGCAACCACACCTGTAAACGGAGCTTTGATCACCGCATCAGCCGCTTCCTGCTTCGCCCGGCTCAATTGAACGTTGGCCTGCTGGACACTTGCATTCGCTTCTTCGATATCCAGTGGATCGGCGCCCTTCAGCAGGTTGTTGTACGCCACTTGTTCTTCTTCCAGACTCAGCTCGGTCTGTCGCAGTGCCGATGCGAGCTTGTCTTTTTCATCTTTCGAGATGGCTCCATTCGCATACAGAACCTCCGCTTTGGTGAGCTCATCGCGAGCTTTTTGCATCTGTTCTCTCGCTTTTTCTACCTGCAGCTTCTGGGTCTGCACCTCATGACTCTCCGGTCCCTTGGCGGCCTTTTCCCGCTTGATCGCAGCACTTGCCACCTGTCCTTGGGCTGCATGAATCCCTTGCTGCAAGGCTGTTCCATCTAATGTCGCCAACGTCTGCCCCGCCTTGACAGTGGCTCCTTTTTCAACGAGAATGCCTGAAATTTTGCCCGAGGCGCCAAACGATAAAGCCAGCTCCTGACGCGGTGCCACTACACCTGCCACTTCCATCAGCCGCTCATTCTGGCCATTCTCCACCGTATACGCACTTACTGTTTTCACCGTGATGACAGTATCTTCTTCTTTCGTTCGTTTCAGACCTTCAACACCCTCATTTAGCTTTTCGCACCCGACGAGCAGCAGGACCACAACCGTGAGACTTATCCATTTATTCGTATTTTTCATTCCTGCAACCCCACATTTCTCACTGAATCTTCCTATACTGACAAAGAAACAACAAATATTGACAAAATATATTTTACAGAAAAAAATGGTATAGTTGTACTACTTTTCTGTCATTTTACATTATTTTTTATAATCCAAATGTCTCGTCACTTGTTTGTAACTCGTATCTAGTATGATAGAAGGGCAGGGAAACGGGGCAACTGCATCGCCCCTATTGTTAGCGCTTACACAAATCCTTTATTTTTTCATGCTGGGAGTGATCGTCATGGCCAAAATTTACACTTCTTACACGGACATCGTGGCTGATATTCACGATGGTGCCACTTTATTAGTGGGCGGCTTCGGACTGGTAGGAATTCCGGAGAATCTGATTATCGCCCTGCGGGACAAAGCAGTGAAAAACTTGACAGTCGTCTCAAATAACTGCGGGGTAGATGATTGGGGACTCGGTCTCCTTTTACGTGAAAAGCAAATCAAAAAAATGGTCTCCTCTTATGTGGGAGAAAATAAGGAATTCGAACGTCAATTTTTGTCCGGTGAGCTCGAAGTCGAGTTGACGCCACAAGGGACGCTGGCGGAGAGAATTCGCGCAGGCGGAGCTGGCATTCCGGCATTCTATACCCCAGCTGGAGTCGGCACACCTATCGCTGAAGGACGGGAAACGCGCGATTTCGCAGGGAAAGAGTACCTGCTTGAGTATGGCATTACGGGTGATTTCGCACTGATCAAGGCGTGGAAGGCTGACAAGATGGGCAATCTCGTCTTCCGTAAAACAGCCCAAAACTTCAATCCGATGATGGCAGCAGCCGGAAAAATCACCATCGTCGAGGTGGAAGAAATCGTAGAGACAGGTGAACTGGACCCTGAGCATATTCACACACCAAGTGTCTATGTGCAACGTGTGATACAGGCACCTTCGTTCGAAAAACGCATCGAACGACGCACTGTCCGCTCGTAAGCAAAAAAAGAGAGAACCGGATTACATTCAAGGGAGGAAAACACAGATGTCGCTTACACGTGAGCAAATCGCCACTCGTGCCGCCGGGGAAATAGAAGATGGCTTTTACGTAAACTTGGGGATTGGAATGCCCACGCTCGTCGCCAACTACATCCCGGAAGGAAAAACGGTCGTTCTGCAATCGGAAAACGGCTTGCTCGGAATTGGCCCTTACCCGACGGAGGAAAACCTCGATCCTGATCTGATCAACGCCGGAAAAGAAACCGTTACGGCTATTCCAGGTGCGGCCTACTTCTCCAGTGCTGAATCGTTTGCGATGATTCGCGGCGGCCATATCGACCTCGCTATTTTGGGGGCGATGGAGGTTTCGGCTGCGGGTGATCTCGCAAACTGGATGATTCCTGGCAAAATGGTCAAGGGCATGGGCGGTGCCATGGATCTCGTCCACGGCGCGAAAAAAATCGTCGTCATCATGGATCATGTCAACAAGCATGGTGAGACAAAAATCTTGAATGAATGTGCTCTGCCACTTACCGGCAAGAAGGTTGTAAACCGTATCATTACGGACAGAGCTGTCATGGACGTGACACCAGACGGGCTCGTCCTCGTCGAAGTAGCAGAAGGCTATACAGCGGAAGATATCCAAGCCTGCACGCAACCTACGCTACTTATCTCTCCAGAACTGAAAACCATTGGACTGTAACCTATTTTTCAGGAACAGAACCCCGTTAGTGAATAGCCGACTTCATCGCAGCTGCGTGAAGTCGCTTTTTCTTTCCTTTTTTTGCTTGGTGTGGGCACACTTGCGCGGTCGCCTCCTCCTCACCTTTTCGTATATAATATGGATGATCCATCAAATTTCCCAGTATCTGAGAGGAAGAGATTCCATGTCAGGAACAGTCGGTTGCTTACTCATCCATGGATTTGCCGGAGACATCAACGATATACTCCCACTCGCCAAAAAGCTCCGCGAGGCTGGCTATCAAGTGGAATGCCCTACCTTGGAGGGACATGGGACTACTCGTCGTCACATGGCAAAAAGCACCCGCCACGACTGGCTACGCTCGGCAGAAGAAGGCTACAAGCGACTGTCCATGCGCGCTGACACCATCGTGGTAATCGGATTTTCCATGGGGGGACTGCTCGCCTTTCACTTGACGACGAAATACCCCGTCGCCCTGCTGATTACCATCAACACCCCTTATAAATATTGGGATGTCAAAGAGGCGATGCACTATTTGCGTGAAGATTTCTCCACCCACTCCAAACGCTACATACATGGCATCGGCAGAATCCCTTTTAGCAGCATGCTGCAATTTCGCAGGCTGTTGGCAGAAACGAAGCCGCTTTTGCCTCAAATTACGACCCCTTACGTCCTGCTGCAAGCAAGGCGAGACGATACTGTACACGCCGTGAGCGCACAAATACTCGCAACCAGCGTGGACGAAGCTGCCTCCCCGCAAATCACCTGGTACGAGCATTCGAACCATATGCTGCTGCACGGTCCTGACAAGGAGGCAGCCATTGCTCACGTCATGACAACTATTAAGAAGCGCTTTCCATCTTGATCCGCTTTGGTCGCCACAGCCATACAAGACCAACCAGCAGCAAGATCATCGCTATTCCGATGTACATCGGCCCCAGACCTACGTGTTCATCCAGCCAGAAAGCAAGGAGCGGCCCCAACGCCGCGCCAAGATCACTCATGACTGAATACTGTGTCATTACCACTTGGCTGTTGTCCTGTCTCGCAGCTTCATCTGCCGCAAGGGTATCCAGCACGGTCGTGATAATCGTCGCGGTCAGCTGGATGCCGAATAAAATCGCAAACCATAGCACAAGCGAAGACGTTGTCTGCAACGAGGCAAACAGAACGGAGGCGACTAGCAACGTCCCGATAAATAGATTCGTCCGGCCATGCCTGTCCGACAATTTCCCTACAAACGGGGCAGCCCACGGCTCCCACCCCCAGCGAATGGCTTGGATTACACTAGCAATCACCGCTGCCCCCAGCACGACTCCGCCAATCATGATAAGCGGTTCGCGTACTTCGATCACTCTGCTTAGCGTGGAGGTAAACACCCCCTGGTACACCATCGTGACGAGCAATGCCGTCGCCATCGTCATCAGCACCTGCGCCTGATTCCACAAGCGTTTTCCTGTATCCATGTGCTTCACGTCTGTCGGATGCTGACTGGTAAAGGAAGGGCGTATATAGCGAAAAACAAGAATGAATGCAAACAAAGAAGGCACCGCAAGTACGATGGAGGCAACAGAAAGCCCGTACCAAGAGGCCAGCAGCGCTCCGACCAGCATGCCGCCAAGACTGCCCAATCGATACAGTCCGTTGTACAAGCCCATGAGCTGCCCGCGATTGTGCCCTTCGGAAACGGTCACGATCAAGGAATACGCACCCAGCCTTAAAAATGTCCAAGCCACTCCCCATAAGCATCGCATCATAAGCCACAGCCAAAAGCCTTCCAAGCTGTACGAAAGTGTCGTCAGAAAAGCCAACGCCACTGCCACAATCAAACCCATTCGTCCGCCCGAGCGCTCATACCATTTTCCAACAAGAGGGCCGAGTGGTACACGGATGAAGCGGTTCACTGCAAGCAATACCCCCACTTCCCATAGTGATGTTAATCCCGCCTCCTTCCAGAAAAGAGGAAGCACCACATACAGCATCGAATCTCCTATCATGCATAATGCTGTCACCAGTGCGACTGCCACGACTTGTGTCTTTCCACTGACTTCTCTCATCTCCTGATCCTTCTCTCTACTCGTTTTCTTTCTTTCTGAGCTATACCTTACGCGCAATCACTCATCATTTCTAATACATCTTTATCTATCACTCATAAACAAAAGTTATGAATCGAGGTACAGGATGAACTTACATGCACTCCGCATTTTCGTAGAAGTAGCGTCACGAGGCAGTGTCACCGAAGCAGCAATCGCACTCTCGATCAGCCAGCCTGCCGTAAGTGCCCAAATCCGCAAGCTCGAAAGTGAATTGGGCATGACCTTGCTCATCCCGAATGGTCGCGGCATTTCTCTCACCTACGAAGGGCGCTTTCTTTTTGAAAAAGCACGCCGCATTTACGACTGGGAACGCGAAATCGAATCACAGCTGACAGAAATCAAACAAGGAAAGAAAGGACGGCTAAGGATTGCTTCTACCTATCTCCCCTCCCATTATCTCGTGCCACAGTGGCTGGCTCAGTACAAGCGCGATTATGAAGGAGTCGATGTGGAAATTCGCACGCGTAATTCCATGCAATCCATTGAACTGCTTCTTGGCTGCGAGGTCGATGTGGCCGTCATTATCAAGGAATCGTGGGATGAGCTGCCTATCAAGCGGCTTCATTTGATGGATGTATCCTATTGGTTTATTTTGCCCGCCCATCATCCGCTTGCAGGAAAAGAGATCCGTATGGAGCAGCTCGTAGAGGAACCATTTTTGTTGCGGGAGCAAGGCAGTTCTACCCGCGATTGGCTTTTTGCCCTCTGTCGCGAGCATGGGGTGAAACGTCCACAGGTCGGTATGCAGTATCATGGTCTGGTCGAGTCTATCCACTCCGTCCGGGCGGGATATGGGACGATGTTGGCTCCTGCTCTGGCCGTTAGGGAAATGGTAGAGCGTGGAGAGGTCGGTCGAGTAACCGTGCCAGGGGTCGAGATTAAGCGTCCCTTGTATGTCTGCACGCGTGACGGTGAGACAGAGCAGCGGCCTGTTGTCGCTCAGTTTCTGGAGTTGGTAAAGCGTGAGAGGTCTTCTTGAGTGTAGCCTTCTCCCAGAAAACATGCAAAAAAAGAGGCTTTTCCTCAAAGGAATAGCCTCTTCATAACACGCAATGCTTATGGGAACACAATTGTTTTATTGCCGTACACCAGCACCCGATCCTCCAGATGCCAACGAACTGCACGTGCCAGCACCGTACGCTCTACCTGACGTCCCAGCTGCTTCAATGCCTCGACGTCTTCCTGATGCGATACACGCTGAACGTCTTGCTCGATAATCGGCCCTGCGTCCAGCTCTTCCGTGACGTAGTGCGCAGTCGCTCCGATCAGCTTCACGCCGCGGCGATACGCCTGCTCGTAAGGCTTCGCACCGACAAACGCTGGGAGGAAGGAATGGTGGATATTGATAATCCGCATCGCATAGTCCTCCAAAAAGCGCGGGGACAAAATCTGCATGTAGCGAGCCAGAACGATCAGATCAACGCCCTCTGCTGCTGCAATCTGCTCCTCTTCTGCCTGTGGCTTGTTATCCTTCGTGACGGGAATACACCGATACGGAATACCGAAGGACTCGACAGTCTCCTGCATGTCAGGATGGTTGCTGACGACAACCGCGATATCCGCGAACAGCTCCCCGGACTTCCAGCGCCACAAGAGCTCCAAAAGACAGTGATCTTCTTTGGAAACAAACAACGCGACCTTTTTGCGCTTGTTCGCTTCGACCAACGACCATTCCATGCCAAAGCTCTCGGCTACAGGGCTGAATGCTTGCTTGATCTCTTCACAGCGCTCGTCCAGATTGATGAGATCGAATTCAATGCGCATGAAAAACCGGCCTGTTTCCGGATCGGTCGTGTACTGGTCAGACTGAACGATGTTGGCTCCTTGTTGGAACAAGAAGTTCGACACCGCCGCGACGATACCCGCACGATCCGGGCAAGAAATCAGCATGCGCGCACGATCTTTGTTTTTCTCTCGGTACGCGAGCCATTCTCTCTCTGATAACAATTGCATGGTATACTCTCCTCCAAAAAAACAGCAAAAAGTTGTTTGCAATTATACCATTCCCAGAAGGGATTTCTATACCCAAAAAGAGAGAAAATGTTCACTTATCGATAAAAATTTTTAGATAGAGTGATTTCCAATCCCGTTTAGCAAAATATCTACGGTCAGGGCGATTTGCTCATCGTCGCTAAACTGCGTAAATTCATCGGTATCCAAAACTTGCCGGAACAGAACGAGCCCGATCATCGAGGACAGGATCGCCCGAAAGACAGCCTGTGTCGGGAGTGGACGCAGTTCGCCTACCTCTACCTTTGCCTCGATCAGCTTATTTGCCATCTCCTTCACACCCGTGAAAACCGTAGCAATCAGTGCTTCCCTGATTTCGTCATGAAAAAACGCTTCTTGCAGCAAAATGCGAATATGCTTTTCATTCGCCAGCACCAGGTCGATCCGGTTTCGGTACAGCTCTGTCACGATTTGGGAGAATGTTTTTTTATTCTGCTCTTTGAAGATCTCACGCACATCTTTCAAGATAAACGGCGCCGCGAATTTGACCAACACAGGTGCTACGACGGCAAGTAAAATATCCTTTTTCGATTTGTAGTGGCGAAAAATCGTTCCCTCTGCCACTCCTGCTTCTTTCGCAATTTCAGAGGTGGAGCTGGCATGAAAGCCTTTTTCGGCGAACAGCTTCACTGATGCACGCAAAATATTGCGCTGCTTCTCCGTCATCTCACTCTCGTCTTTCAACTCTTCTACATATTGCAACAGGCCTTCTACAAATGTTGGCGGCTTGTTCATCACCCATTACGCTCCTCTTATTCGATCTTCTTGCGGAATCGCAGGATAGCGACGGTCAGGATCAAGAGACAGAAGCTGCTCATTCCGACGACATCCTTCCAGAGCGCAGCGATGTCCACGCCCTTTAAGAAAATTCCCCGCAGGATTTCCAGAAAATAGGTCAACGGGACGAGCCCGCCTAACCATTGTATCACGAGCGGCATCGAATCGCGCGGGAACATAAAGCCGGAGAGAAGCACGCTAGGCAGGATAAAGGCGAATGCCATTTGCATCGCTTGAAGCTGGGTCTTTGCCACTGTAGAAATGAAAATGCCCAAGAGAAGTGTCGTCACCAAAAACAAGACAGACAACGTCACCAGAAGCGAAATGCTGCCTTTGACCGGGACCCCGAACCAATACGTTCCGACCAATAGCACCAGACAAAACGAAAAGAGACCTACGCCTACATATGGGGTAATTTTACCGAGCATCAGCTCCAATGGGCGTATCGGAGTCACGATTAACTGCTCCATCGTTCCCCGCTCCTTTTCACGTACGAGGGAAAACGCCGTCAGAATCATCGTGACGTTTTGCATAATCAAGCCGATCAAGCCGGGAATATTGAAGACAATACTCTCCATATTGGGGTTAAACAGCACGCGTGTATCCAAGCCGAGTGGTTGTTCCAGCTCCCCCAAGCCTTGTTTTTGCAGCTTTATTTCCTGCAACGTGATCGCTTGATGTTGGACGATCAACTGGGCTTGAGAGGTGGCAGTCCGGGCGATATTCGGGTCGGAGCCATTAATCAGCATTTGCACGTCTACCGGCTCGTTGCGATCACGCTTGCGGGTGTAGTCCGGCCCGATAATGAGCGCTACATTTACGGAGCCATCATCCAGCATGGCTTCGATCTCCTCGTAGCCACTTACATGGGCTGCCACCTCGAATACACGCGTATTGACGAACTGATCCACCAGCTCTCGACTGGCAGCAGAAGGGCTTTGATTCCAGACTGCCATCTGGATGTCATTGACGTCTGTATTGACCGCATATCCGAACAAAAACAACAGCATCAGCGGCATGACCAATGCAATCGCCAGACTGGGACGATCCCGCTTGATTTGGATGACTTCCTTCTTCACGACAGACCAGTAACGCTCCCAGACAAAATGCCTCATCGGACTCCCTCCTCCGCCGCCTGTCTGGCTTCCTCCTGCCTAACCAGATCGATGAAGACATCCTCCAGATTGCCTGCTCCCATACGATCAATCAAAGCTTGTGGAGTGCCTTCCGCCAGCAGATTGCCGAAAAAGATAAAGCCGATCCAATCGCATGTCTGCGCCTCATCCATGTAGTGTGTGGTCACCAGTACCGTGATCCCCTGTTTCGCCAGCTCATGAATCACGTCCCAAAAAATCCGGCGGGAAACAGGATCGACTCCTGCTGTCGGTTCGTCCAAAATCAACAGCTCCGGCTTGTGCAAAAGAGCGCAGGAGAGCGCGAGGCGTTGCTTCCATCCCCCTGACAGCGAACCCGCAAGCTGCTTTTCCCTGCCTGTGAGGCCTGCCATCTCAATCAGTTCTGCTTTCCGCTCCTTGCGTTCTGCTGCACCTAATCGATAAACCCCGGCATAAAAATCGAGATTCTCTTCCACCGTCAAATCTTCATACAGGCTGAACTTTTGCGACATATACCCGATCCGTTGCTTAATTTCCTCACTCTGTGTCATGACATCGAAGCCAAGTACCGTCCCCTTCCCCGTCGTCGGGGTCAGCAAACCGCAAAGCATTCGGATTGTCGTCGATTTCCCAGAGCCATTCGGACCCAAAAAACCGTAAATCGAACCTCTCGGAACTGTCAGCGTCAAACTGTTCACGGCTACTCGATCTCCGAAACGCTTCGTCAACTGCTCGCATTGGATAGCAGCGTTCATTGACCTCCCTCCTTGTCTGCCAGCAGCACATCGGCAGGCATACCTGGTTTGATTTTGTCGAGTCCATCTGTGATGTGAATCGTAACAGCGAACACAAGCTTGGTGCGTTCATCCGCCGTCTGTACATTTTTCGGCGTGAACTCTGCTTTTTCCGAGATGCGACTGATCGTTCCCGTAAACGTCTCTTCCGGATAGGCATCCACCTTGATGCCAACCTCCTGCCCTTTTTTCACCCGATTCAATTGTGCTTCCGGGATGTACACGACAAGCTCGAGCTGATCCGTCTTCATCATCGTAAACAAGGTAGCGCCTGTTTTGGCTACTTCCCCCTGTTCGATAGAGGAGCGCAAGAGAGTCCCATCGTCTGTTGCCGTAATCTTGGATTTTTCCAGCTGCAATAAGGCTTGATCCAGTTTCGCTTTCGCCTGCTGCTGGGTGGCGAGCAGTGCTCGAATCGCGTAATCGGTACTTCCTTCCTTCACCTGATCGAGATCCGCCTGCGCTCCGGCTTGCGCGGCTTGTGCTGTACCGATTTGGGCAGCAGCAGCAGCGATGTCTTCTTGTGCAGAACGGTACTGTGCCTGTACCTGTGCTACTTGTGCCGCCCATTGATCTGCCTGCGTTTTTGCCTGGTTCACTGCTTCTTTTTGCGTGTCGAGGTCTTTGGCAGAGATCGCTCCTTTTTCGTAGAGCGCTGTTGCTTCCTCGAGCCTTTTTTGTTGATACAAGAGGGTCTGCTGCGCCCCCTGCCATTGCGATTCTGCCTGTGTCATCTGCTCAGCAGCACGTGCTTTTCCCGCTTCCGCCTGATTTTTTCGCGCTTGTGCCAGTTGGATGTTCGCATTGGCCTGCTGGACGTTAGCCATGCTTCTTTGGATCGTCGTGTCGCGTGAACCAGCCTTCGCTTCTTCTAGTCTCGCTGTCGCTTGGTCCAGTGCTGCCTGTGCTTCTGCTACAGTAATTTGGTAGCTTCGTTTATCGATTTGGGCCAGCACTTGTCCTTTTTTTACCGCACTTCCCTCTTCTGCCGTAATGTTTGTCACCAATCCGCCTACTTCAGCTACGATTGGCAGCTCGATGGCCTCGATTGTGCCGGACAAAGACGGATGATTTTCGGATGTCCAATTGCACCCCGACAATGCCAGTAACAGTCCCCCGATACAGATGGAGCGAACAACTGGTTTCATAGACGCTTCCCCCTACTTACATAATAGAGTGAGTAATCACTTTCTTTTTATGAGAAAAAAACAAGCCACAGAACCAGGCTCGAGAAAACCTTTTTTGATTAGCGAGTGATTACTCACTTTTAATTGTGAGTATATGCTCCTGTTTCACCAAATGCAATTCCTTTTTCTAAAATGCGCAATCGAAAAGAAATCTTGTCTGATTATTCATGCTATGATGAAGACAAGCTAGACCACGTCCGTTGGCATCGGGTATCCGATACCGTCGGGATGGGAAAGGATTGGGAACGTCGGTTTTTAACTACCATGTAGGGAGTGGAAAATGTCCATGATGATTAGCAAAGTCGGTCAAATCATGTTGTATGTCAATAATCAGGATCAAGCAGTGAACTTTTGGACCGAAAAACTAGGGTTCCGCGTTGTTTCAGAAGAGAAGAACGGTGAAATGAGATGGATTGAAATTGCTCCCGCACAAGGCGCTGAAACAAGCATCGTTCTGCACAATAAGGAATTCGTTGCGAAAATGTCGCCCGGAATGAATCTTGGCACTCCTTCGCTTCTGCTCTTTTCGGAAAATATCGAGGAATTGCGTAACGACCTCATGAATAAAAATGTGAAGGTTGGAGACATTGTTACGATGCCTTCTGGCCGCGTCTTTAACTTCGCAGACGATGAAGAAAATTACTTTGCTGTGCTGGAGAAAAAGTAAATAGAAAGAGGCGGCTGACTTGAATGGTCGGCCGCCTTTTGTTTCACGCTTTTGTTTCATGCCTCTTTAGTCGAACTTTAATTTGGACAGTGCGTCTTTCAACGCTGAGTTGATTCCTTCGTCCTGCTCCTTGTCTTGCCCCTTCAAATACTTGGCTACTTCTTTCTTCGAAACCTTGCTGCCCTTTTCCTTATCGCGACGCTCCTGGAAGGTTTTCAATTTTTCCTTGTGCCCACAAGCACAGACAAAGGTTTGTCCTTCCCCTTCTCCGCGCAGCTCCAATCTTTTGTGGCATTTTGGACATCTGGCATTGGTCTGCTTGGCAATGCTTTTGCGATAGCCGCATTCCCGATCCTGGCACACCTGCATTTTGCCGCGCTTCCCGTTTACCTCCAGCAAAAACTTATTGCACTCCGGGCACCTGCTTCTGGTCAGGTTGTCGTGCCGGAAAGTCTGATCGCTGTTCTTGATCTGTTGGACGACTTCTTTGGCGTACGTTTTCATCTCTTCGATAAACGCTCGCTTGTTCAAGCTTCCCTTAGCGATGGCACCGAGCTTTTGCTCCCATTGGGCGGTCAAGGTCGGCGACTGCATTTCATCTGGGACGAGCTCTAGCAATTGCTTGGCTTTTGCGGTGACAAAAATATGCTTGCCGCGCTTCTCTAGCAAAAAGCTGTTGAACAGCTTCTCGATCACATCCGCGCGGGTTGCTACCGTACCTAGTCCGCCTGTTTCCCCAATCGTTTTGATCAAATCCTTGCTCTCGTTCGCCATGTATTTCGCCGGGTTTTCCATCGCAGACAGCAGACTCGCTTCTGTAAATGGCTCTGGCGGCTTCGTCTCGCCCTTGGTCTGTGATATCGACTGGATTTGCAGGCGATCTCCTTTGGCAAGAGAAGGCAGGATTTGTTCCTTTACGCCGTCCTTCGCATCGTCTTCTTCCACATCGTGGTCATACGCCTCTCTCCAGCCTTGGGAGAGCACGGTTTTTCCTTTTGCCAGGAACGTTTCATTCCCGATTTTCGCCTGGATGGTTGTTTGCTCGTATTCGAAAGCAGGCAGCAAAACGGCCAGGAAGCGCTTCACGATGAGGTCGAAAATCTTGCGTTCCTTATCGCTCAAATCACCGAGAAAAACAGCTTGCTCCGTCGGGATAATCGCATGGTGGTCCGATACTTTGCTGTCATCCACGAACGATTTGCTTGCTTTGATCGGCGCACGCAGGATTCTGGCGGCGAGGGGCGCATATGGCTTCATTTGGACAGCCTTGATTCGATCCGGCAGCGTCTCGACGATATCAGCAGAGAGATAGCGAGAGTCCGTTCGTGGGTACGTCACTGCCTTGTGATGCTCATACAGCCCTTGCATGATGGACAGCGTCTGCTTTGGCGAATAGCCAAACATCCGGTTGGCATCCCGTTGCAGCTCCGTCAAATCGTACAGCTGTGGAGCATACGTCTTTTTGTGTGCACGAGTAACCTCAATGATTTCAGCACTTTTCTCCTGTTTGAGAGCGGCTATTAGCTGATCAGCCTTTTCCTTGGAAAATGTTTTGAAATCCTTTGTTTGCTGATCCTGCCATTGGAGCTGAATCGGACCTTGGGCCACCGCAGACAGCCCGTAAAATGGCTTGGGCGTAAAGCGTCGAATCTCCTCTTCTCGCGTTGCCACAATAGCGAGTGTTGGCGTCTGGACACGGCCGCAAGAGAGCTGGGCGTTATGCTTGCACGTCAAGGCGCGGGTGGCATTGATTCCTACGAGCCAGTCTGCTTCTGCACGAGCAGCGGCGGAGGCAAACAAGTTTTCATAGTTTTTGCCGTCCTTCAGATTGCGGAAGCCTTCGCGGATTGCCTTATCTGTCACCGAGGAAATCCACAGGCGCTTAATTGGTTTATTCACGTGAACCAGCTCAAGAATCCACCGAGCAACGAGTTCTCCTTCACGCCCTGCATCCGTCGCAATGACGATCTGCCCGACATCATTGCGTCTCATTTGTTGTTTGACGACCTGGAATTGCTTGTTGCTTTCCTTGATCACGACCAAGCGCAACGGGGACGGCATAATCGGCAAATCCTCGATTCGCCACGAGCTGAATTGCTGCCCGTACGCTTCTGGATCAGCGAGAGTGACCAAATGCCCGAGCGCCCATGTCACAATATATTTATCTCCTTCAAAAAAGCCGTTTCCTTTTTTGTGACACTGCAATACTTTGGCAATGTCGCGTCCAACCGAAGGCTTTTCTGCCAGTACAACTGTTTTACTCATGTACGACATCCTTTCAAACCAATTCAACACTCTGTATCCATTGTAAACAAAAAAGCAGGAAGAAGGGGCTTAGAAATATTTCGAGAAAATAAAGTTTTAGACTCTTCGGGTTATGAAACGCTAACGGGCAAGTTCACTTTTGAATTGGAAAAAACTTCATAAGGCTCCTTGACCATTACGTAACGTAACGGTTTATAGTGAAATTACCGGTGAAACGCTAGCTAGCGATCAAGAAAGGGGCTGATCATGAAACGACATTGGAAAGTCGGAGAACTTGCGAAAATGGCAGGAATTACGATACGAACTTTACGTTTTTACGATCAGATAGGCTTGTTTTCTCCATCCGGCTATTCGCCATCCGGATACAGACTCTACACCGAAAAGGACATTTCACGCCTACAGCAAATTTTGTCCTTAAAGGAGTTGGGGTTATCGCTGGAGCAGATTAAAGCCGTTATGACCGGAGACCAACTCAGCCTGTCAGACATTGTTACCATTCAAATAGACAGCCTGAAAGAAAGTATCCGCATGCAGCAGAAACTCTTGCACGAGCTTGAAAATGTATCGAGTCGGATGCAAAGGAATGAACCGTTTACCGTTGAGCATTTCATGAACATCATACGGACGATGAGAATGAATCATGAGAAGTTTTTCGCCGAGAGAAAATCGAGTATGGATCGCCACCTCGACCGACTTGGTGAATATTTAGATGAGCATCCGGAAGAACCCGGACAAGGAGGTTTCGACTATGAGTGAAAGATCTGCCAAGCATTCCACATTTGTCATCGAAAGAAACTATAAGCATTCCCCTGCCCGTGTATTCGCTGCATGGGCGGGTCAAGCTGCCAAAGCCAGTTGGTTTCCTAAAGCCGACGAGTTCGACTTCCGCGTCGGCGGCCGCGAATTCAATCGCGGTGGTCCGCCTGGGGGACCCGTTTTCATATTCGATGCCTGCTATCAGGAAATCGTTGAGAATAGGCGAATTGTATACTCCTACACGCTGGATATGGAAGACAAGCGGATGTCTGTATCCGTGACGACGGTGGAATTCGATTCTGTGGATGGCGGCACGCGCTTGATCTATACCGAGCAGGGCGTTTTTCTGGACGGTCTCGATACGCCTGAACAGCGTGAGCACGGAACAAAGGTGATGTTGGATCGACTCGGAGAGGTTCTGGACGGCCAATGAAAGATGCTGCGCTTGCATCGAGTAAACGGGCCGGTTTGAACGAATGGATTGGACTTGCCGTGCTTTCATTGCCTGCACTGCTCGTTTCGATAGACTTGTCCGTCATGATTCTTGCCCTTCCTCACATAAGCGTCTCTATCGGCGCTGACAGTACAGAACAGCTCTGGATCATGGACATATACGGCTTCATGCTCGCGGGGTTTCTGATCACGATGGGCTCGCTCGGAGATCGGATCGGCCGCCGTAAGCTGCTGATGTTCGGCGCAGCGGCATTCGGTTTGGCTTCGGTGTTGGCCGCTTATTCCAGCACCTCTGGAATGCTGATTGCAGCACGGGCACTGCTCGGCATAGCCGGGGCGACGGTATCGCCTTCGTCCCTGGCTTTAATCAGCAATATGTTCCGCGATCATAAGCAGCGTTCCCTTGCCATAGGCATATGGTTCATGTGCTCCATGGGAGGCATGGCGCTTGGCCCAGTGGTCGGCGGGATGATGCTGGAGCATTTTTCATGGGGTTCGATTTTTCTACTCGGCGTTCCAGTCATGGCGCTGCTGTTGTTGACTGCGTCCCATCTTCTGCCCGAATATCGGGATCCCGCACCTGGTCATTTGGATATGACTAGCGTCATGCTGTCGATGTGCACCATTCTACCGGCAATATACGGCCTAAAGGAAATCGCTAAGCAAGGTTTACAGACTTTGCCGCTCATTGCCATCGCGGCTGGAGCTGTTTTCGGGACGTTATTCGTAAGACGGCAGCAACGGTTGGACAGTCCGCTTATGGACTTGCGCCTATTCGCAAACCCCGCCTTCCGCACGGCACTGGGCGGCATGTTCGGCATCACTTTGACAGGCGCTTCCATGCTCTTCATTGCACAGCATCTTCAATTCGTGGAAGGACTATCGCCGCTTGCGGCAGCGATGTGCATGCTCCCGGGAGTGGTTGCGTCGATGGCGGGCATGTTTTTGTCGCCGATCATCGCTCGGCGGGTCCGACCGTCGCTCCTGATCGGAGCAGGTCTTGCCATATCAGCGACTGGTTGTATTCTACTGTCCCAGGTAGAGGCGGGATCCGGGCTCTCTACCCTGATCGTCGGTTATATCTTTTTTAATGTGGGAGCAGCCCCGTTTGCGAGCTTGTCCAGCGATCTAATCATCGGCTCGGCCCCGCCGGCGAAAGCGGGTTCGGCGGCGTCCTTGCTGCAGACGAGCGGTGAATTCGCATTCGCGCTTGGTATCGCTGTATTAGGCAGCATCGGAACATACGTGTACCGCACTCAAATTGCCCGCTTCATACCGAGAGATGTTACGACGTTAACATCCGGAGCCGCCCGCGAAAGTCTGG
This sequence comes from Brevibacillus brevis, assembly GCF_900637055.1. Classification (NCBI taxonomy): domain Bacteria; kingdom Bacillati; phylum Bacillota; class Bacilli; order Caryophanales; family Paenibacillaceae; genus Brevibacillus; species Brevibacillus brevis. The sequence continues at coordinate 811,470 of NZ_LR134338.1, read as the reverse complement.
CTGGGGCAGTCTCGGCGGCTAAAGCTTTACCCGAACCTATTGGTTCAACCCTTCTTCATGGCGCCCAGATAGCCTTTACCGACGGCATGCATGCTGTTGTGGCCGTTAGCGGCGGGCTCATGATCGCTATCGCCATACTCACCGTGATCAAGCTTCGGAATATCCCCCCCATCGGACAGAAAACGCCAGGTGAGATGTAATGATCCGCGGCAGTCCAGGACTTATTTTCTCGTCCTAGGCTGCCGCTGTCTCGCTTTACAAACGTAAACGCACCAACCTTTGCCTACTACTTATACAGTGCCGCAAGCTCTGTGCTAATGTACGTACCTACCTGCTCCCCTCGACAAATCCGCGCCATGGCTCCCGGCTGGTCAAAGTTAAACACGTGCAGCGGCAATTGATGGTCTCTGGCCAAAATCATCGCGGCCTGATCCATGACACGCAAATCTCTTCTGACCACCTCGTCAAAAGAAACCTCTACATACTGCTTCGCGGTAGAATCCTTGCGCGGATCGGCCGTGTACACGCCATCTACGCCGTGCTTTGCGACCAAAAGGGCGTCCGTGCCTACCTCGAGCGCCCGCTGAACAGCGGGATAGTCAGTGGTCACATACGGTTGACCATTTCCCCCAGCGAAGATGACCACATGCCCCTTTTCCAAATGATGAACGGCCCGCAGACGAATGTACGGCTCGGCGACTGCATTGATCGGAACGGCAGTCATCACTCTGACTTCCCTGTTTACACGGGCCTTCAAAACTCCGCGCAGCATCAAGCTGTTGATGACGGTAGCCAATGTACCGATGTTGTCCGCCTCCACCCGCTCGATTCCCCATTGATCGGCCATGTTTCCGCGAAAAATATTGCCCCCGCCGATCACGATGGCTACTTCTACGCCCATATCCAGTAGAGCCAGAATCTCCCCCGCGATATGCTCCAGCTGCACAGGATCAAAGCCAAACCCGTTTTCCTTGGCTACCGCTCCACCGCTTAACTTGACCAGGACTCGTTTATACCGCATGGCGCCTCCCCCTACGTTCTTTTCTTTGGAATGGATACCGTTCAACAAAAAAAGAACGAAAGCAAACATCGCCTTCGTTCTTCGAAGCAAAAAGAGTAGAATGGGAACTTCCCGCCCTTGTTATCCATTCCCATCCCCTCCTTTTTTTCACTATGGAAAACTCTTCACCATTCTATGCAAAGAAATTGGGAAAGTCAAAGGCATCGCGTTTCCCCGCTAAAATATCCTGTAGCATGCCATCAGCCGTCTTTGTGGCAAACTGGTGATCCTCTTTCGTGATAGCTCCTTTTATCAGCGCCTCGTCGAGTTCATCCTGATCAAGCAGGTATACTTCTCCTGTCGGCAGTACCACGATGTCGAGGTACAAATCGTCATACCAGATATGCCCGTCCTCATCTTTGCCATGTCCCCGGCAAATATCGATATACCATTGCACGGTATTCCCCAGCTCATCCATCATTTTCGTAACGGCATAAGCTTGACCATTGGGAAAATACTGCAAGTAAACATATCCTCGATCACCCACACACAGCGTTTTCTCCCCGACAGGCATGTAGGCAGGCTCACTTACTTCGTCCAGAGTCAGACGGACAGTGTACCCAGAGAAAGATAAAGATTCTACCCATTTTTGCTGGTAGCCCAATCGCTTCACGCGTCTCCAACCAGGTCGATCTGCTCGTTTTCGCTTCATAGCCTGCCCTCCTTCGTCGTTTTAATTGCTTTTACTCTACCACGAATTGGATCGCTTTGTCAGATAGCAAACAAAGACATGCTCAGTAGAACATGCCTAAACGGATTAACCTGCCATTTATGTTTGGGAGGAATCGTCTTTTGTTGCCAATCGACTGTGTTTGCGCCCATAAAGGAAATAGACGATCGCTCCGGCCGACAGCCAACCGAGAAAACCGACCTTTGTCAGCGTAGGCAGGTTGAAAACGAGATATCCGCAAAAGAGGACCGAGAGCAAGGGAACAAGCGGAACAAATGGAACGCGAAAAGCACGCGGTAATTGCGGATGAGTACGGCGCAGTACAACCAGTCCAATCGAGACCAAAATAAATGCAAACAGCGTTCCGATGTTGGTGAGCTGGGCCAAGCTGGAGAGGGGCAATAATCCGCCGAAGGTTGCTACTAAGGCTGCCACGACGAGCGTGCTCTTTTGTGGTACCTGTGTGCGGGGATGTACGTGCGAGAAAAGCTCGGGGAGCAAGCCATCTCGACTCATCGCAAAAAACATCCGGGCTTGTCCATACATCATGACTAACAAAACGGTCGTGATCCCGACAATGGCTCCCAGCGAAATGAAGCCTGCTACCCAGTCCTGATTGACATAGCTGAGCGCAAACGCGACCGGATTTTTGACATTCAACAATTTGTACGGAACAATCCCTGTCAATGTCAGTGAGACAGCAATGTACAAAATCGTGCACACGAGTAAGGAAGAGATGATCCCGATTGGCATGTCGCGCTGGGGATTGCGCACTTCTTCGGCCGCAGAAGACACCGCATCAAATCCGATAAAAGCAAAAAACACCGTTGCGGCACCAGTTGCTACTCCCGCAAAACCAAACGGCATGAATGGATTCCAGTTTTCCGGCTTGACATACATGACGCCAACGACGAGGAACAGGACAACTACCGCTACTTTTATTAACACCATAATGGTATTCAAGCTCGCAGACTCTCTCGTTCCCTTCATCAACAAAGCTGTAATGATGACAATGATGAGGACCGCAGGTAAATCGACGATCGTTCCTTTCGATGCATCAAACGCACTGGTGAGCGCATGCGGCAGGTGGATGTTAAACCCGGCTAGCAATCCTTGGGCATACCCCGACCATCCGCTTGCCACCGCAGCGCAAGCCACTCCGTATTCGAGGATCAAGTCCCACCCGATCATCCAGGCGACAAATTCGCCAAATGCCGCATAGCTGTATGTATAAGCGCTTCCCGACACCGGAACAGTCGATGCAAATTCCGCATAGCAGAGTGCGGCAAACACACAGGCAAGTGCCGCAATAACAAAAGACAAAACAAGTGCCGGTCCAGCGTGCAAGGCAACTGCAACTCCTGTTAACACAAAAATCCCTGTTCCCATGATTGCGCCGATGCCCAGCATTGTCAGGTCAAAAGCACCCAATGACTTTTTGAGAGAGCTTTCGTTTTTATCCACCTGCTCCAGCATTTTCGCAACTGACTTTTTCCGCAGCAATTGATTTTTCCATGACATCATGTGCGACCTCCCAAGCGGGTCATTCACTTCCAACCGTGATTGAAAACAGTTGGAGTATGATCCGTTAAGAGGAAAATTATGCACAGGCGCAGCTTGGATCGGATTTTGTCAGGGCTACCTGCGCGCTAATCCGCGCCCAATGACATTGGCGGAAACAGGCGCAATCCCGAGCTCTCTCGCCCAAATGGACAACTGTCCCATGTGATGAATCTCGTGGGCGATGACATGGCGCAGCAACTCTCCCTTCGTGTACACTTCATCATCCCAGGCTACCTTTACTGATTCGTTCTCCATCTCGTCTGACCAATTCTCGATGAAATCTCGCAACTCTACGCGCCAGGCATGTGACAGTGCGTTTACCTTTTCCAGAGACTTCTGCGTTTCGTATGCCACCTGAATATCCGGTTTTCCTTGTACGCCCCGAAGCCAGCTATACTCAACATCAGCAATGTGAAACAACGTATACAAAATCGTGCCAGCCCCACCTGTGCGCTCTCGCAGCAATTCTTCTGGTGTGAGCCGCTTACACCATTCCATCCACTCGTCCCGTACCTGCCAGTTATATTGGAAAAGCATCTTCATCGAGTTCACTCCTTATCTATTTGAGTAGATGAGTAGGAAAATTCTAACTAATAATAGCACATACGTTCTATTATGTGAGATTTTTAGTGGTGGTCTTCTAACAGTAGTGGTCGGGAGAAGCCCTGCCACATGTTTTCCAGTCGCCTGTATCCTCTCTTCGTTCGGGCGGTCTCCTTCCAAACATGTGACAGTGCTTTCGTATAGCTTTGATCCTCTTCTGGCTCTTAAAACATAATGAGGGACAGTTCAAAGCAGCTTCCTTGAATTCTTTTAACCAAAAGCCGCGTGGGAAGAAGCGTATTTCCAGTCCAAGCGCCTCTGGAGCCCACCTCAGCGCAGGAAAAAATGGCGGGGAATTTCAGCTTCACTTATGAACTACCTCCTCGAAACTTCTACGTTTGAAGCGCTCCCGCCATTTATTCCGGAGCGGACAGTCAATTCCCCCTTGCAGGGCGTAGGCCGAAGCGAAGACTGGAAATGCGCTTCTTCCCCCACCACAGCAGCTCTAATAAACAAAAAGACCGCCAGAGCTATTGCCCTGACGGTCTAACATACTAATCCATACTTTCATCCGAAAACGAAAGAGAGAATCCACCTGAGAGCAAATAAAGATAACTAGACACGTTCCCTTTTGGCTTGATGATCTGCTTGATTGCCCGGACATATAGCCTGATCTGGCCTTCGTATCTTCTTTTCATCTCTTCGATGGCTGCGGCAGTCGCCTCTTTTGCCATCCAATCTGTCTTGAAATCGATCAGGACGAGGCTTCCATCCTGCTCCTCCAACAGGCAATCAATGACCCCTTGGACGACAACCTGCTCGTCGCTCTCTTCACCTAACTCCGCTTCTATTTCATAAGCAGGAATCACGAGGGTAAATGGCAGTTCACGATGCACGACCGCCGCCGACTTCATTCGCTGCCCCAAAGGATCAGCGAAGAATCGGGCGATCTGGGGAACATCTACTGCTTGTACCTGCTCGTCAGTCAAAAAGCGGCGTGCCGCGAGTGCCGCCACCTGCTCCCGAATATCCGCTTCATCCAGCGGACGTTTCAAATCGAGATGCTGGAACACTAAGTGCGTGATGGTTCCTTTTTCTGCTGCTGTCAGTCGATTGGATTTTTGCTCAGACAAAAACTTTGGCTTTTCCGTAATGGACGGCAGCGTGAGTGGCTGTCCGCCTTTGCTAACTTTTGCATGTCGCTTTAGTTCGCTGACGCTCCATTTCGCAGCTACGCGTGGCGCAATTGGATGCGGGTCCTGCCATCCTAATCTCTTGTCGACAATCTCTCGCAAAGTGTCATCAGACGGTCGTTCCGCGATCGCCTCTCGTCTGGTCATTCGCTCCCACAGAGACGCATCGTCGTTGGTTGACTCTCCTTGGGCACGGAGCTCATCTGCCTGATAGAAGTGAAACGACCAAACCGAATCATCCGGCACACTTCTGACTCTCACGACTTCTCCTGAGCCTTGTTGCTCTGGATATGCCCGCAGCAATCCCGCACCAGGATGTCGCAACATCGCACGCCCCACCCAGTCCAGGTATCCCTTTGCCTGAATCAAGTCTTCGTCACTGAGCCGCTCGTTGTCATCCTGTCTGCCCCAGTCTGTTACACTTTTTGCGAGATCCTTGGATGAACCGACAAGAATGAGCTTCTCGCGTGCACGCGTCAAAGCCACATAAAGCACACGCATTTCCTCTGCCAGCATATCCCGACGCAGCTTTTGCCGGATGCCCAGCGCAGCCAGACTCGGATAGCGCAGTTGCAAGGAGGGCTCAACAGCCATCGGGCCAAAGCCCAAATCTTTATGCAGCAAAAACTGGCTTTTCAAATCCATCGTATTAAACTGCTTGCCCATACCCGCCACAAAAACAACCGGGAACTCGAGCCCCTTACTTTTGTGGATCGTCATGATGCGTACGACATCCTCGTTTTCCCCGATGGTTCTTGCTTCGCCCATATCATTGCCCGCTTCTTGCAGACGGTCGACAAAACGCAAAAAGCGGAACAAGCCACGATAGGAACCAGCTTCGTATTGTCTTGCGCGATCATAGAGCGCACGCAAGTTGGCCTGTCGCTGCTGACCGTTTTCCAGAGCCGCCACATAATCGAGATAACCTGTCTCCCGGTACAGCAACGTCAGCAGTTCCGATAAAGCACCTCTGCGAGCCTCTGTCCGCCATAGATCCAATCGGCCAAAAAACTGTCGCAGCCTTCTCTCCCACGACTCTTGGGGCGGGCGTTCTTCTGCATATTGGAGAACAGCTTGGTGAAACGGCCCTGTCGCGTAGTGAATGCGGATTTGAGCAAGCTGCTCCTCCCGCAAGCCGACGATGGGAGACCGCAATACAGCTGCCAGTGGAATGTCTTGGAGCGGGTTGTCAATGACACGCAGCAGGGAAAGCATCGTTTCTACCTCTGTCGCCGCGAAATAACCCGCAGTCTGCTCGGCATACACGGGAATTCCTGCCGCGTGCAGCTCTTCTTGCATCGTTTGCCCCCAGCCTGAGGTCGCACGAAGCAAAATAACGATATCGCGATAGGCCAGCGGGCGCATTCCCCCAGCCTTTTTATCGAAAACGAGCAGTGGCTCTTCTCCCTCGCCGGGCTCCATCCAGCGACGAATACGGCTGGCGATTAGTCGAGCTTCCAGCTGTGCAACACTCGCTTCCTCTGCGGACTCTCCCTCGGGAATACCTGCTTCGCCCTCATCTGTCCCCTCTGCAACTACTGCCTGACCTTCTTCTGCTATCGCTGTATTCCGGTCGATCAAATGCATCTCTGCCTGCAAACGGTTCGGCTGTGCTTCTGGATAAGACGCACGGTTGATCAGCTCCGCCGAAGAATCATAACCGATCTCACCTACCCCGTGAGACATGATCTGACGAAACAAAAAGTTAACGGCATCTACGACTTCCCTTCTACTGCGGAAGTTCGCCGCCAGATCGATACGCCGACCGATGCACGTTTCGTCAGCATCCCCATCTTGTTGATAGGTCACATATTTTTCGAGAAACAGCTTTGGCTCTGCCAAACGGAACCGATAAATACTCTGCTTCACATCACCCACCATGAAGCGATTCGCTGGCTGACCATTCATCCCGTCTCGGGAAACCATTTGCAAGATTGTCTCCTGCACGAGGTTAATATCCTGATATTCGTCTACTAACACTTCAGCGAACTGTTCACGCAATTGGGTTGAGATAGACGAAGGAACAGTCTCCCCGGACTCATTCGTTTCGGTTAGAATGCGCAGAGCCAGATGCTCCAAGTCGCCAAAATCGACTAAGCCGCGCGAGCGCTTCTCCAATTGAAAAGCATCCGAAAATGCTGTCACCAGTCTTGCCAATGTCTGCATGTGAGGAGCAATCCGCTGCAAATCTGCGACGTACTGCTCGGCTGTCGTAGAAAAGTATTGCTCGATTTGCTCTGCCAGTTCCTTTTTCACGCTGTTTCGCAGGTCCTGCACCTGTTCCTTCACGAGCGGATCTGTGCCTTTCACTGGAGGCAGCTTGGCAAATACAACCCCCCGAACAGCTTCGACGGTCGCTTCCCAACCATCTCTGCAAGCCGCTCCTGCACGCTGCAGGGCAGCTGCTTCCGCCTCAAGCAAAGGCAAATAGCCAGCAGGCCCTTCCGGTGAGCCCGCCAAAAGAACTGCCCTGCGCATCTTAGCCGTCATTCCACCGAGTGCCAGCTCCACAGAACGCAGCACGCTTCTGGTCCACTCCAGCCCGTCCAAACCGTTTTTATCGTGAACCGCAAACATTCCGGCCGCTTCTCCGAGCCATTGTTCTGGTGCCGGATGACTGCGCGAAAACTCATACAGCCTGAGCAGCAGTAGGGTGAGGGCATGATCGTCCTGACCGTCCAGCATCACATCAGCTAATGCATGAAAATCAGCGTCGTTTTCGTACCAGCTCTCCAGCTGTTCCTCCAAGACATCCTGCCGCAAAAGCTCCCCTTCCATCTGGTCGGCTATGCGAAAATCAGGATCGAGTTCAATCAGATAGTAATACTGGCGCAAAATACCCAAGCAGAACGAGTGAAGTGTCGTAATCGTCGCCCGCTGGAGCAGTGCCAGTTGTCTTCGCAGGTGAGAAGAGTGCGGGTCATCTTTCAATGCCTTTCGCAATGCATCGCCAATCCGGTGACGCATCTCTGCCGCTGCCGCATTGGTAAAGGTCACCACCAACAGCTGATCGACTCCAACCGGGTCCTTCTCGTCCATGATGCGTCGGATAATCCGCTCAACCAGGACGGAGGTTTTCCCAGAGCCTGCCGCCGCTGCCACCAGGAGATTATTCCCGCGCTGGATAATCGCTTGCCATTGCTCGTCCGTCCATTGTTCAGGCTTGGCCTGCAATTGTTGATCCGCCATCGGTCATTCCTCCTTCTCCTGCCATCTGCTGCTCTGCCAGCATGCTCCATATTTGCTTGTTGTTCCATTTGGCAAGCTGTCGGTGCTCATTCCCGCCTGCATCTCCGTCGAACTTGCATACTGGCCTGTACGAACAGTAATCGCAAGCGGTCATCGTCCCGTTTGTGTATGGTTCGATCTGGATTTCCCCGTTGGTCATGCGCGTACTGATTTGCTTCACAGTATCGCGAACATAGGAAGTCAAGGCTTGGAACTGCTCGGCTGTTGCCACGGATGATCGTGACGAAAGCGTTCCGTCCTTTTTGATTTCAAATGGCACCAGCTCTGACGCCCCTTGCTCTACATAGCCATCCATCATTCGTGCCAGTTCTGGATCTGCGAGCATCAAGCCTTTCATGCGCAAGCGCTTTGCCCGCTCCTTTGCCGCTTCGTCAGCTGTTAGCATGCGTTTTGCCGTCACAAAAGGATCGGCTACCTGATAGTAGAAAACGCCTCCCATTTCGGCTTTTTTCCCCAGCCATTCCTCGGCATTTGCCACGACAACATCGAGATAGACGAGCAGTTGCAAGTTCAGGCCATTCCAAACGTCGGAGAGAGACAGCTGCTTGGGACTGGACTTGTAGTCAATCACGCGCAAATACGGGACCTCACTATCCAGTGATTGGTCAACGCGGTCAATTCGTCCGATTAACTGAAGCTCCACACCATTTTCAAGCGTTAAAGCCAATCCCGGCAAATCTGAATTCGGCCCAAACGAAACCTCCAGTCCTACTGGTGCAAAACGGCTGCGCTTCGCATGCTCCCCGAGTACGTAAATCGCGCGGCCAACTGCTCGCTTCAGCTTGCCGGACAAATAACGGTACCGGGCTGTCCGCGTCAAAATGCTGCTGCGAGTCGCAGGAACCAGTTCTTCTACAACCACGTTTGCCAGCTGCATGCTATTGTCTTCCGTCAGCTTGCTCCACTCCAGATTGTCTTCGTTCATTTTTTCAACGGCTCGCTTGAGTGAAGCGTGGAAAAGTTCCCCCACATCGAAACGCTCCAGCTTGTACATCGTTCTCTCCGCCAATCTGAGACCGTGGGAAGAGAAATGCGAGAACGGACATGACTGGAATCGCTCGAGACGAGACACGCTCATTTTCAGTTGTTTGCCGTACAAGGTCGTGCTCGTTTCCAAATCCAGCTCCTGCGGTCGATTGAAGTAACGCAAGCCGGACAACAGCCACTGTTCCCGTTTGACATCGGGAGAAGCGCGAATATACCAGTCGTATACCTCCCACCAGAAGTCTGGCAGCTCTCCTGTTTTCTTCATCGATCGCAATAGCGTCAAAAGATGGCGGAACACACGTCTCGGATGTCCGAGCAGGAATGCATCTGTCTCGTGCTGCCCCGTCGGTTCATTGTAAAAAACCTGATGCGGGATATCCGGCAGTACTTCCCGGATGCGGGTAAACACAGAGGAAGGCAACAGGGCCTTGCCCTCTTCATCTGCCAACGCGCAGCTCAGGATCAGCCTCTCCGACGGTCTCGTCATCGCCTGGTACAGCAAGTAAGGCTCAGCCATCAGCCGTTGCTTCGCACTCGGTGCGAGAGACATGCCCATTTCAGCCAGTCGCTCACGCTCTGCCTCATCCAAAATTCCTTCTTCTTTTGGACGCAACGGAATAATGCCCTCGTTTACGCCAAGCAAAAACAGAGCTTTGACATCCGGTTGACGAGAGCGCTCCATGGCCCCGATCAGCACTTGATCCAGCGCCGGGGGAACAAGTCCCAATTCAATCGTCTCCAGACCGCTGTCGAGCACACGGGCAAATGTCGCCAGGTCCATGCTCTCGTCGCCCATGACCTCCACGACCTGATCCATCAGCTCGATCAATCCTGTCCATACTTGTCCGTGCACCTGTGCCGCATCGAGATCACCGTTATTTTCTGCCTTTCGCTGCCAATTCTCCAGCTTGTTAGGCACATCCAACGCTATCAGAAGGTTGTACAGGGCAAGGGTCATCTCCTGTACGTTTTTGCCCGTTGCTTGCTTCATCTCTTGTTCAAAGGCCAAGAGCGGCGCTGCGTATTTGCGTCTCAACTCATCGATTTTCGCGTCTTCCTCAGCGCCTGCTTGCCCACGGAAATGCCAAGCAGATTCTTCTGCCCATTGATAGCCAAAGACACCATGAGCCAGCACGTAGTTTTCCAGTCGGTCGATTTCCTTCCGGGCTGTATGCTCATCGGTGCTATCCAGCAGGAGCAGGTCTGTTTTCAAGCAGCGGAAAACGGCGTCGTACCGCCATTTTGTAACAATGACCTCCAATGCCGATCGCACCAGCTCCACCAAGGGATGGTGCATGACGGAGCGCTTCTGGTCCAAGAAGTGCGGGATGCCGTATTCGGTAAACACAGCCGAAATCTCATCAGCGTACGTCCCGATTTCCCGAAGCAAAATCGCCATGTCCTTCCAGCGATACCCCTCTTCTCTCGACAGAGACAGGAGCTTCAACGCCACAGCCTCTACCTCTGCACGCCTGTTCACCGCGGAGAGCATCGTCACTTCGTCCGCACGTCCGGGCTGATCCGGGATCGGCGGGTCCCCCCATTGGAAATACACTTGTTCGACCTGACGCAGCCACGGACTGCTCTTGAATCGCTGTGCCTCGGTCAATAAAAGCGGCTTGGCGATTGATACTCCCGATTCACGCGCCATCAGTGTCAAGGCTTGGTACGTTCGCAGCGTAGGGTGGAACAGCCCCAGTTCATCCACAGAGGCATCACGTTCATTCGGGTCAAGCGTCAGCGCAATCGTCACGTGCTTAGCGTGCTGCATCAACTGTTCGATCAAGCGCAGCTCTTGATTCGTAAACCCGGTAAAGCCATCAATAAATATTTCAGCTTGCTTGATGTACATGGAATCACGCACCATCGTTGCCACTCGGTTCAGGATGTCGTCCGCATCACAATACCCCTCTGACAAGTAAGCCTCGTACGCATTCATAATCAAGCGAAGGTCATGTATTTTTTGATTGAGATTGGCCCCTCCCCACTCCACATTCTCGGAATGGGTGAAGGAAACACCATACGACTTGCACTCGCTAATCAAGCGACCGAGCTGAGAAGCGAACCCAGGCTGTGTGGCCGAACGTCCGAATACATTCAGCTCTTCCTTGTGCCGCTCCAAAAGCATACGCAAAACCATATGCTTACCCAGATCGTCAACAGGCACGGTAGTCAGATCGCCCAGCTCCTGCATGAGCCTGTGAGCCAATCGACCGAAGCTAAGCACTTGTGTCCCCATCACACCGCCTAGCTCTGGCAGTGTGGCGAGCGCATACTCTTCCTGAAAGCTGGCCTGTTCTGGCACGAGCAGAATCATAGGCGAACCCAACGGCTTATCCCGCAGCCGGGCTTGCATCTGCCGATGAATCGATTCTGTCTTCCCCGTTCCTGCCCGTCCCAGTATAAATTGGACTGCCATGATTTTTCCCCTTCCCTACTCCATTTCCAGATGCAGCATGCTGCCTTTTCCCATCGGTTCTGCAGGTGTCACGACCAGACGACGCGGCATGCGCACACGTATTTCCGGTACGTGGCTAATGACCCCGATGGTGAAATCGTCCATGCGCAGTCGCTCAAGCGCATCCATAACGACTTCCAAAAGCTCCGGATCGAGTGTCCCAAAGCCTTCGTCCAGGAAGAAAAACTCCAGGCGCCCGCCACGCATTTGAATCTCCATCGACAGGGCAAGTGCCAGCGACAAGGAGGTCAGGAATGTTTCCCCGCCAGACAATGTGCTTACTGGACGGCGCATTCCTCCAGCTCCCTCATCCCTCAAAACAAATTCGCCCTCGTCGCCGATTTCCAGCCCGTAACGGTTGGCGGTCATCCGCTTCAGGTGATAGGAAGCGTCTCTTGCGATTGATACCAGTTTTTCCTCCGCAATGAACTGGACAAACGCCTTGGCTTCGAACAACTTTTTCAACTCTTCCAAGCGGCTCTGCTCATCCTGCTGCTGTACCATCTCTTTGTGAAGCTCTTGCCATTTGTCATGATTTTTTTCCATGCGATCCACTTGCTCTTTGGCGACAGCGACTTGCTTTTGCGCCTCTTGGAAGGCTTGCTCCCATTGATCCCACGCCTCTTTTGCAGTGGTGAGCTCTTCTTGCGTAAACGAACGGCCTGCTATTGCTTGCTGCAGCCTTTCTTCCTCGTAACGAAGCTGCCCTGCAATACGCGTATAAGCCTCGACTTGCTCCTGTGCCTGTGGCAATTGTTCGCGCTCTGCGTATCGTTCCCGTACATACTCGACCGTACCGAGACCAGTTTCCTGCAAGGCTTGGTACAATGTCTCGTGAGCTTCCGTGCGTTGCCGTGTGAGGATAGCCAGCGTCTCCGAATACTTTACCAGATTGTTTTGCACCGTTTCCCGCGCCTCGGCGGTCTCTTTGCGCTTTGTCTCTGCCAGCGTGACTGCCTGACGCAAATCGTTAAGAGTATCCTCTACCCGCATCAAACACTCCTGCGCAGTAAGTCCTCCCGTGCGTTCCAGCCATTGAGCATGCTTTTGTTCCCACATGCGCTTTCTATCTTCAAGCTTTTCCTTCAGCGCCGCTTCCCGTGATTTGCCCTCTACCTTGCGCGACTTGGCGGCTTCTACCTGCATCATCAGCTTTCCGCGCAGCGCTTCTTTCTCTGATCGTACCTGCTGCAGTTCTGCCAATCGGCGATCTGATTTTCCGATTTCCTCGTACCGCTGTTCGATTTCCTCGATAGGAAGTTCATTGCGCTTCGCGTCCAGCTCTTCTCTGGAATGCTTTTCTTGCATGGATGCAGCGTCCAGGCGAGCTTTATTCTCATCGATTGCCTTCTGCGCCTGCTCGAGCAACAGCGCGCTCCGCTCCATTAAGCGTTTCTTTTCCGCTTCTTCCTCACGCAAGGCCTCCAGCTGCTTCTGCAATTGCTCACGCTCTGCTCTAAGTCGCTCTCTCTCCGCTTGCTTGGCGATCAGTTCTTTTTCCTCGCGCTGATAGACGGCGAGAAGCTCTTCAAAAGAATCCACGATCCAAGGCTGTCCGTACCCTCGGCACTCTGCCTTGATCGCTTCCAAGCGCGCTTCCAGCTGTTCCTGTTCAGCCTTTGCGCTTGCTAGGCGCTCATCAAAAGCAGCAAGTGCCCCCTTTGCTGCCAACCAGGCTTCCTTGGTCTTGCCTGCTTCTTGTTCAGCCGTACGCAATGCCTCTTCTGACTCTTTGATTCGAGCACGCAGGTCATCACCCTCCGTTCCCGCTTCAGACGCTTTTGTATGGTTCTGGTGGCCGTGTGGGTGGTGTTCGGAACCACATACCGGACACTCCTTGCCTTCCTCTAAACGTTCTCGCAAAAATCGCGCCATATTTTCCTGCTGCCAGCGTTCCCATTCCTGCCGCAGCTCATCTCGTTGGGCCAGGTGACTTTTCACAAGTGCTTCGCTTGCCTCTACTGCCCGAGTCAGCTCTTGATTGCGCTCATCCAACTGCTTACGCTCCTGGACGAGGTGCTGCGACTTCTCCTGCCATGATGAGAAAGCCTGCAATACTTCCCGCCACTGGCGACCTACCTGCTTCATGTCAGCCAGTACATTTCTTGCTTTCTCCCATTCTGCTTCGCTCATCAAAGCCGAGTCGGCTGGTGCTGTCAGCTCTTCTCTTTTTTGTGCCAACCGATTCGCACACGCTTCCCAGCTGCGCTTGTGCTCATCAGCAGTATGGGTTGTCGACTGGATGTGCTCTTGTGCTGCGAGTTGTTCTTTTTCCAGCTCACGTACCTTGGCATGGTCCCTCTCCCACTGCTGCTTCGCTTCTCTGGCTGCCGCTATTTGGGATCGCCATTCAGGAGAGATCGTGACCTGCTTCATCTGTTCTTGCAGATCCGCCCACGCAAGCTCCCAGTTTTTTAAGTCGGCTTCATCCTTTTCCAGCTGTTGTTCTGTGTTGGTCAAGGCGACTGACACTTCATTCCACTCTCGCTCCAGACCTGTCCACTCTTCCCGGATCGCCTTTAGCTCCTCTTCCCACTCCTGTGCCTGTACCAGCCTGCCTTTTTGCTGAATCAGTAACGGCTCCTGTACAGCCAACTCGGCATGAACCTTCTGATACGCTTGCTCTGCCTCATCTACGGCCAAACGAGCACTCTCCTGTTGTTCGCGGCTGCGTTCCAATGCCGCACCGGTCGCATGCCATTCCTGATCCAAACGCTCATATTGCTGGAGTAATGGCCACAGTCGAATACTCGACTCCCATTCGCGAATCTTCGCGGTTAGAGATGCCATTTCCGCTTCATTTGCTTCCTGCTGCTGTAGTTGTGCCTGGACCTGCAATAGCTCCTGATGCCACTGGTTAAGCTGCTCCAGCTCCTTGAGCTTCCCTGCCAGCTCCTGTTTTTGCTGGGTGAATTCCTGCTCTTTTTGCGCTGCTTCCTCCCACGTTTGTCTCGCCAACTCCAAGGCTTCCGGCCCTGCGTCACCCAAAGCTGCACTCGCCAGTTGCAAACGATGCATCTGTTCCTTGACCTGCTCCAACGCATGCCGTACGCGCTCGCTCAGCTTTTCCCCATAAATATGTAGGCGGAACATCCGTTGCAGCATTTCATTGCGCTCACTGCCCTTCAGCGTCAAGAAGCGGGAAAATTGACCCTGTGGCAAAACGACCGCCCGGGTAAAGTCCTGCAAAGTGAGACCAATCAGTGCCTCAATTGCGGCTGTCGCGGACGTGGCCTTGGACTCCAATACGACATCCGGCTCTCCGGTCAAGGCTCCCGATTGAATCAGCCTCACTTCCGGCTGTCGCTTGTTTCCCTTTTTATCCAGGCCAAATTCCCGTTCCACCGTGTATTGTTTGCGTTCATCGCCAGTCCCCAGCTCAAAGGTAAAGGAAACGAAAACGCGCTGCTCCAGCTGGTTCAGCACTTCTTTCGGGTGGTTTCCCCCGCCCAACCGGACGACCTGCCCGTACAACGCAAGCGTGATCGCGTCCAAGATCGTCGATTTCCCGCTTCCAGTCGGGCCGAATATCCCAAACAGTCCCGCCTGACATAGCATTTCGAAATCGACCTCTTGCATTTCTCGGTAGCTGTGCATCCCTGCCAGCTTCAAACGTATCGGTCTCACTCTTCTTCCCCCTCTCCTCCGGTTTCGGCCAATAGACGCTGGAACAAGGCCACCAGCTGCTCATCCGGCTCTGCTCCCCGTCTTCGTTCATAGAAGCGTTTGAACAATTGATCGGACGTCAGCTCTGTCAGCTCGACCCGCTGTTCCTCTTCCTCCTCACGCTCTTCCCTCACGACAACACGCTGTATTTTCAAGAAATCATCCGAAAGCTTGCGGACACGCTGAAATTCTGCCGGGTCGATCACGCCAGACACATGCAGCTCCAAATCAATCCACGCCCCTGCATCGCGTCCCTCTGCCAACCAGCGCTCTACCTGCTCGATTCCCTCCGTCGCCTTCCAACGTGCCAATGGCCGTGCGCTCGTCAAATAAATGATCTCCTCACGCACTTCTTGCCCTGGCTCTACCTCGACCAGTACGACTGCCTTGCTCTGACCAGCTTCGGAAAAGCTGTACGAAATCGGGGAGCCGCTGTAACGCACCAACGGCTTGTCGCTGAGCTTTTGCAGTCGATGGAGATGGCCGAGCGCCACATAATCAGCGTTCTTCGGAAAAGCCTGCGGCGATACAGTCAACGCTCCCCCAATTTGAATCGGTCGCTCGGAATCTGTTTCCTTGCCGCCCATGACAAACAAGTGACTCGTGACCAGGTTGACCGTATCCTCGCGAAAATGAACAGACAGTTCAGCAAGCAATTGCGCAATGCGCTCGGAAAAAGCAAGTTGCATCTGCTCCTGGGTAAAGCTTTCGCTCAACAGCTCCTTTAATCGCGATTCAGAAGGATAAGGCAATGCCAAAATTACCGCATTCGCGGCGCAGCCAGGGATCTTCATTTCCAGCCAAGAAGGGCCTCCCTGCACAATTTGCACGCGATCAGGCGATGCTTCCTGTGTGAGAAGTGGCGCTTCCTTTGGCAACCCCAGCAAAACGATCCCGTGCTTTGTGGCTAGCGGTGCTGCAGCTCGAACCCGCTCAGGCTGGTCATGGTTCCCCGCGATCACGACAACACCCCGCCTGCCTTCTGAAGACAAACGCTCTAATGCATCATAAAAAAGCTCTTCCGCCCAAGCAGGCGGATTGACCGAATCATACACGTCCCCAGCAATGAGCACCAAATCCACTTGACGCTCATCCGCTATGTGACAAAGCTCGTCCACAAATGCCGCTTGCTCAATACGGCGGTCCCGCCCTTCCAGCTGCCGCCCGAAATGCCAGTCGGCTGTATGTAATATCCGCATAACTACTATCACTCTCCACGATCATGTGTTTGCTTTTCATTGTAACAAAAGACAGCGCTGTTCGCGGTTGAAATTTACTCCACTTCTTCGTAACTTTCGCCCCTGACTGCTCGTCTTCCAACTGAAGGGTCGTGTTTGAACGACCTCATCCCGGAAAGGAGC
This sequence comes from Brevibacillus brevis, assembly GCF_900637055.1. NCBI lineage: Bacteria > Bacillati > Bacillota > Bacilli > Caryophanales > Paenibacillaceae > Brevibacillus > Brevibacillus brevis. The sequence continues at coordinate 794,720 of NZ_LR134338.1, read as the reverse complement.
TCGTTACCGTTGCGTAATTCCCGCCTGTTGCTCACCTTGACCTTGGGGCTCGCCATCCCTTATCTCGTCCACGCTGCCCCCGTCTCCCTTGCATCTAAGAACCCTACCAAAGCCCAAGTCATCGACTGGATTAACAAGCAAGCCAAAGATCCCGTTGTGACCGACTACTTTGATTTTCAGCTCCTCAATCTGGATGATGACCCGGAACTGGAAATTGTCGCCAAGCATAACAGCAGCGTGCATATCGGAAACTTTTACATTTTGGATCAGAAGCCAGATCGTACCTATGCCCTCATTGCGGAAGAGGACTGGAATCCATCGCGCCTGCAATTGGATCATTGGGACTATACGTGTGAAGTGAATCACTCCGAGATCGACAACAACGACGACGCTGAACTGCGTTTGCTCGCAGATAAACGGGTATTTGAAACCGTCCATCATACTGGCGGCACCGGCATTTGTGTCTACGAGTCGAATCTGTGGTATTTGGATAAAGGACGCCTGGTCAAGGCATGGGAGGGATTGTTACGGCAAACAGTTTCCGTGCCGGGTGGTCAACTTTTCCAGACCGTAGGAAGTTATCAAATCCTTCATGACGACAGTGAAAAACCTTTGCTTTACCACTGGCAAACGCAGCAGGAGCTGAATCCGGATACAGGTGAATTACTGCCGGGCAAACCTGAGACGACACTACAGATTTACCATTGGGAAAATGGTGTTTTTGTTCCGATGAATGTTGAAAAACCGTCTGGGCAATAGTCTGACGGTTCGTAAATTCGCTGTCCGCAATTGGTTGTGGTGGGGTCGAAGCCCTGCCACCAGCTGTGTATCTGACCCGATACTTTTACACCATTGTGAAAGTATGACAAGGAGCTTCTTGAATTTACTCGCAAGGTGTTTAATAAAAAGTCGCGTAGGAAGAAGTGCATTTCCAGTCCAAGCGCCTCTGGAGCCCTACCCAGCTTAGAAATAAATGGCGGGGGTTTTCAGCTTCAACCTCTGCGAATACTTCCTCGATACACTACTTTTGAAGCGCTCCCGCCATTTATTTCTGAGCGGACAGTCAATCTCCCTTGCGGGGTGGAGGCCGAAGCGTAGACTGGAAATGCGCTTCTTCCCCCACCACTACAGCTACATAATAAAAAAGCTGCCCTCCCACGATCAGGAGCGCAGCTTTCCTCTTATCTTCTCAACTTTTCATTTGTCGGTGACTTCAACGTCTGCAAACACATGTAGCAGATGATCCCGAACAAAATCGTGATAATCATGGAGTGAGTAAGCGTCGCGTACAGGTGAAGCTTGTAAATAATTACGAAGCCGCCGCTGAACACCTGAGCAATGCAAAGAATAAAGCTCAGGATACTTGCACCGTACAAATCACGCCGTTTTTCCTTGAAATGGCGCATACAGTAAATCATTGTCCCCAACAACAAGAATCCCAACACCAACGCAGCGATTCTGTGGGCAAAATGAATACCGGTCTGTCCGTACAACTCTGGGATGACCTGTCCCTGACACAGCGGCCAGTCACTGCATGCCATACTTGAACCCGTATGTCTGACATACGCTCCGAGATAAACGACAGCGTACGTATAAGTAGCGACGAACCACATCCAGTTGCGGAAGCCTTTTGAGACGGTCGTCTTCACCAAGCTTTGCGTTTTTTCCCGCTGGTAAACGAACACACTCAACAAGAACACGCCTGAATAAGCAAGCAAGGAGAATCCGAAGTGCAGAGCCAAAACAGATGAGGACTGTGGCCAAATGACTGCAGAAGCACCGAGAATGGACTCCACTACGATGAAAAACAAACCAAAAATAGCGAGATTGCGAACTTCTTGGTTGCCTTTGTAATAGCGCCAGCAGAGTACAGAGAAAATCACGACAACAATACCGGCAACACCTGTAATCAGGCGGTGAGAATATTCAATAATGGATGCCAATGTGTATTCCGGGACCCATTTACCGTTGCACAGCGGCCAGTCATTCCCACAGCCGAGTGCTGAATCTGTCTTGGTAACAAGCGAACCCGCTACCATCACGATAAACATGATCAAGGTAGCAAGAAAAGCTAACGGCTTCAGCCATTTTTCCATAGTAATTCACCCTGTTTCTTGTGAGGATCAAACAACACCTCGTTCTATGTCCTCTTTTACGATAATGAAACATCCCCTGCTAAGCAAGGGATGTTCCGTGAACATTTAGTGAGTGTTTCGTGTCAATAATAGTTGACCATGGTACTAATGACGATCGCTGCACAAAACACGGTCAAATAAAGGATGGAATAACCGAACAGTTTGCGTGCCCAAGCAAGTTCATCCTTGGTTTTAAACCCTTGGAAAAGCAGAACCAGGTACACAATCCCCATCACGCCCATGATGAGCAAATACACATAGCCTAGGCTGGCATGGACAAACAGCAGCAAAGAAGCCGGGAACAACACCGAACCCCACAGCACCATTTGTCGTTTCGTCTCGGCAAAGCCTTTTACTACCGGTAGCATCGGCAGATTACCTGCACGGTATTCTTCTGTTTTCAGCATGGCCAACGCCAAAAAATGGGGTGGCTGCCACAAGAACAAGACCAGGAACAACAGCCAAGCAGTCATGTCCATGGTGCCTGTTACCGCTACCCACCCAATCACCGGAGGAGCTGCACCTGAAATACCGCCAATCACCGTATTGAGAGTGGTCACTCGTTTCAGCGGCGTGTAAATCAACACGTAAAAAATGTGACCGATCAATCCCCAAACCGCCGCCAAGGGATTCGCATATACAGCCAACACAGTAACCCCTGCCAACAGCAGGCCGATTCCTAAGAGGATCGCGTTACGTGCAGAAATTCTTCCGGTCGCTACCGCACGATTTTGCGTCCGCTTCATTTTTTTGTCTAGATCACGGTCGTAGAAATTGTTCAAAGCCGCACCCGACATAATGACCAAAGCGGTTCCTAGCATGGTGAAAAAAGCCAGTTTCCAGTTCGGATAACCGTAGGACGCTAACCATAAAGCAGCAAAAGTGGTCATCAAGTTTGACAGGGTAATACCAGGCTTCGTCAGTTGTACGTAATCTCGAAAGGTAGCAGGCCCTACCGGCTGTGTCTGCAAAGAAGCATCGGTATCAAGCGATTCCTGCACGGTCATTTGCTGGTCCACGTTTTGTACCTCCTGTTTCCTTCTATCTGAACATCCGAAACGACTACTTACCAAAAATTACATCCAGCACGCCAGACGTCTCGCCACCTGGATAAATCCAGTACAGCAGCAGATAAACCGCAGCTCCTGTAATGGAAGTGACAAACCAAACAATGGACGTCCAAGGACCGATCTTACGATGAGAAGCATAGTTTTTCGTGTAAGCGTATCTGAGTGTAATCAGGCCCATCACACCACCGACTGTTGCCAGAATGATGTGGAAGAACAAGAACGTCTGATAGATTGGCTTGATGCTGTCTGGTCCGCCAAAATGCGTGTTTCCGATAAAAGCCGTTCTGGAAACATACGTGATGAAGAAGATCGTGGCACAGATCGCAGCCCATTTCATAATCTTCATATGCTTTTCTACTTGCTTTTTCGCAATGGCGTACCAGCCAATCGCAACGAGTATTCCGCTAATGACGATAAAAGCCGTACTTACCGTAGGCAATAGGAGCCCCATTTTTTCACCTCATTCAACAAACGTTTCTGCTGTTCGCGCGTATTTAAAAAGTCGGCTTTTCCGCACCGAAAGATTGATCCATCGGCATGTCGTCCTGCTTCTCTGCCTTGTACCAATGGTAGAAGACATAGGCCAGCACACAGCCGTAAACAAGCTCCTGTACCAGCTTCATAATGATTCCGCCAAGACGCTGGTCGTTAAACGCGTCGAGGCTCTGGAATAGCTGTGGAGCAGCTATATACGTAGTGTACAGTGGTTCCGAAGCAAAAATAATCAGCGCACAGGCTGGCGTAATCAAGACACCATTTGCAAAAACGTACGACAGTTTTTTCAATCCGGCCAGTTGTCGCTTGTTATCAGACAACGGACTCACAATTGGCCACCACATCGCAAATGCTGCAATCACGAGAATGACATGATAAAACGTCATCCATTCATGATTGATCGCGATGGCATCGAAAATAAACGGAACATGGTAGAAGGAAAATAGTGAGTTGAACAACAGCGCTGCTACTAACGGATGTGTCAAAGAGTTAAGGATAAACTTCAGTGCTTTCGGACGGAAAATCTTGGCCAAAAGCCATTCAGGCATTGCCAGAAGCATAAGCGGTGGCAGGGCAAAGTACAAGATCGATTGTTGGAGCATGTGCAAACTAAACATGTAATGATGGCCGTAATAACTGATAGGGCTTCCTTGTGCGGCGTAAAACAACACGATTGCCAATACAAAAAGTAAGCGTTGCTTCGTCGTAGCCGGTGTAGCATTGGCAAAACGTTTATGCATGGGACCTGTTATGAGAAAGTAAGCGGTTGCTACAATCAGCGTCAAAAGCATCACGTCAGGGCTCCACAAGTCCGAAAAGGACGCTGGCCCCATTCCTGATGACATCTCGTGCATTTGATGTGCATTTCCCATGTTTATATCCTCCCTTCCAAATGGAAATTTTTTGGACGAAACCACACTCGCTGGGCGTCGTCATATGTACGTTTTGTGTCAATATGAAATACCAATTTTTATCTATTAAATGTTGCCCTTGATCCAATCTCCATTATACCGTTGATTCCCTTTTTCTTTGTAGACAAAAATGAACAAAGTGTTGAACAATACAATTCACAAAATAGACATATTAAAAGACAAGACCCTTTTTCGTTTGAGTCAACATAGTGGAGGAGAAGAAAAAGCACAGTTCTCTTCGACTCTGACACGCCCGCAAGGGGGATTGACTGTCCGTCTCCACTTCCAAAAGGGCACCGTCGAGCCAAAGCCACCCTACGGGCGGAAGTTTCTCAGAGAAGAAGTGTTCGACAAGCGTGGTCCCCTTTTGGAAGTTCCAACTGGGTAGGCGTTGTCAAGGTCTACGAGCCCTGTGCTTTTTCTTCTCACCAGCTTTAGAGGTTAAGCTGTACCTTTTAATACACTTCCTATATGAAAATAAAGAAGAGTCCAGATCTTATCTGAACTCTTCTTCGCTTCTTATCTTACAGTCCAAAGGAAACGAACTTGGTTTCCAAATACTCATCCATTCCGTAGCGGCCACCCTCACGGCCGATACCACTTTCCTTGAAACCGCCAAACGGCGCTTGTGTCTGGGTTGGCGATCCGTCATTGATCCCAACAATTCCGTATTCGAGGAGCTCAGCCATACGGAAGCAACGCTGATTATCGCGGGTGTACACATAAGCAGCCAAGCCGTAACGGGTGTCGTTTGCCATCTGTACGACATCCGCTTCCTCTGTAAAACGCACGAGTGGAACGACAGGACCGAACGTTTCCTCATAGGAGATTTTCATATCCGTTGTAACGCCAGCAATCAAGGTTGGTTCGCAATAGAAGCCCTTCGCATAATCACCTTCAACCAAACGATTTCCGCCGTATACCACTTGCCCGCCTTTGTCCTTGGCGTCCTCGATGTGCTCGAGCACCTTGTTCAAGGCACGCTCGTTCACCAGTGGACCGATCTCCGTCTCTTTCTGGCGGCCATCCCCTACCTTTGCACGCTTCAGACGCTCTACCAGCTTTTCTGTAAACGCATCTGCGACATCCTCATGGACGTACAAACGATTCGTGCAAATGCACATTTGACCGGAGTTGCGGAACTTGCTCTCAAACAGACCTTTTACGGCTGCATCCAGATCGGCATCCGGGAATACGATGAACGGTGCGTGACCACCAAGCTCCATGCTGACGCGCTTCACTTGCTTCGCGGCGCCCTCCATCAACAGCTTGCCGACACGAGTGGAGCCTGTAAATCCGATTTTGGAGAGCTTCGGATTGTCGATGAACTCCTTCCCAATCGATTCAGGATTTCCAATGACGAGGTTTACGACGCCTTTTGGAAAGCCAGCCTGCTCAATCAGCTCAAACATGCGTATCGCAGACAGCGGCGTGCTTTCTGCTGGCTTTAAAACCACCGTGCAGCCCGCAGCCAAAGCCGGAGCGATCTTACGTGCCACCATGTTCACTGGGAAGTTCCACGGGGTAATCGCCCCTACCACCCCTACAGGCTGACGCAGCACCATGATGCGCTTGTTCGCCACGGAGGATGGGATCGTTTCTCCGTTGACACGCTTGGCTTCTTCTGCGTACCAGACAAAGTTATCAGCGGCACCCAGCACTTCGCCTTTTGCCTCGCCCAAAGGCTTGCCCATTTCAGCAGAAATGATGCCCGCCAGTTCATCCCGATTGTTTTTCACCAGCTCGGACAAGTTGTACAAATATTTGGCGCGCTCGCGAGCAGTCAGTCGAGACCAGCTGGCAAATGCCTGATGAGCAGCGTCGATGGCCTTGTTGGCATCGCGACCATCGCCAAAGGTTACTGTGCCAACTGTTTCACCTGTAGCAGGATTCGTAATCTGAATGGACTCGCCACTCTCGGCAGTCACCCATTCTCCATTCATAAACATTTGTTTGTACTCTCCCATGACATTCGCTCCTCTCAATCTCTCTCAATAGATTGGTTTTAGGGCCTCAAACGGATTTTTGCAATGCCGGCAATACAAAATACTTCGACAAGCAGCAGGGCCAAACAAATTTTCCATTTGTGTATACGGGGAATCACAGTAGGGACAGGCTACTTCCCATGTATCTCCCGGTTTGAAGTCAAGCGGTGGCGGCGCGATGCCAAAGCTTTTCAGCTTATCGCGAGCATCCAAGGCGATACGATCAGAAGTCCAGGCTGGATCATAGACGAAAGCTACCTGAACCTGATTGATTCCTTCTGCCTCCACCAGCTTTTCTGTGATGTTCTTCTTCATGATCTCGAGTGCCGGACAGCCGACAAAGGTAGGGAGCACCTCGACGTGAACGACGTCTGCCTCGACGCGCACTTTGTGAATCATCCCCATCTCCACCATGCTGATCACCGGAATTTCGGGATCTGTTACTTGCTGCAGCAGTTCCCAGCATGTCGCTTCAAGCCCTTCATGCAGTTGCAGTTCTTCTTGCGCCATGAGAGAATCACTCCTTTTTACCAGCCTGCAGCCGGATCAATGCGATACACTTCAGACAAGGTAGCCAATGCTTGCACCAGATCAGCAGTATGTTCACCGTGACGGCCACGCTCTTGTGGCACGCCTGGCTCACCCCGCCAATCAAGGCCAGCTTTATCGAAAATGTCTTTGGTCAGTGTCAGCCATTTTTGTTTCAGTTGCTCTTCTTCTGCAATCAGACCAAATTGAACGATATCGACCTGATTGGGTCCAAGATAAGGCAGCTCCCCTGCATCCTTCCAAACTTTTGCGATGGCTGCCTCCAGCCTCTGACGCGCATCAGCCGTACTGTTTGCCAATTGCTTCAACCAAACTTGCCAGTGCATCAGATGATAGCGATGCTCTGTCATCATTTTGCGACTGACCAGCGCAAGTGGTGCGTATGACGACTGTGTAAGAGCCTCCAAGCGAATCTGCTTGTATAAGCCGTACACATAGCTGCGAACAATGGCATAAGCCCAGTCGTAATGAGGATGATCGTTGTATTCGCCGTCACCGTTTTTACGCTCTACCAAGATCGCATTGGAAAACGCCTTCGCCTCGCGTAGCTGTGCGAGATCGTCTGCTTTGCCCACCCCTAGTTGTTCAAGCATTTCATAGAACATCACGGCATGGCCCATCATGTCCTGAGACATCGATGAAAACGCCACATCTTCTTCAATATGCGGAGCCAGCCCCAGCCATTCCGATCCACGATAAGCCAATATAAAATCGTCATCAGCAAGCTGGAACAACAGGTCGGTTAAGGCTTTTGCAAATGCCGGGTTTTGTTTTGCTGCTTCCACTGTTTCTACATGTAAACGGTCGCCCATGATTGTATCCCTCCTGCTTAGCTGCCGTTGCCTGCATGCTTCTGTTTTTCTTCGTACTGCTCACGATGGTGGCGCCATCTCGACTGCAAGTCGCCGTATCCTTTGGTCTCCCGATAGCTCTTGTTGTCGAGTCTCTCCAGGAAAGGACGCTCCTCTGGGGGCAGTCCAAAAATGTCGTCGCGCTTGACTACCCATAAATTAAAACAAGGCTCACGGCGCAGGAAATTCTCCCTCGCCATGCTCAATGCGACTTCTTTATTGGGTGCCAACAAACTGAACTGTTGGACGAACGGAGCATTTACGCTTTTTTGGCTGAATACTTCGTATATGAAAAAGTTCTCGTTGCTCATCCTCATTCACCTACCCTACTTGTCGGCCGTACGACATAATCGCGTCGCGCACCCATTTGGTTTCCTCATAAGACATTACCCGAAGATTCAGACGGTGAGCGGAGCGTGGTCCGTTTCCCTTGACGATTTGCTTGAACTCTTCCCAGTCAGGCTGCTGGTAGACCCATTTGTCTGCTGCCTCGTCGAAGTAAATCGTATCGTCTGGAACTGTGAAGCCAAGGTGGAAAATACGCGGCAAATACTTTTTCAGGAATACTTGGCGCAATTCTTCATTGGTCTGTGTACGAATCTTGTAGCGCATGTTGGCTTCTTGATTGCTCGTAATGTTGCCGTTTTCCGGCGGCCCGAAAAACATCAAGAGGGCAGGCCACCAGCGATGGATGGCATCTTGCAGCATTTGGCGCTGTTCATCGGTGCCTTCTGCCAACTCCAACACGATGCTCTCCCCGTGTTGGGCGTGGAACTTTTCTTCCGCACAGATCCGATGCAGAGCGCGGGCGTAAGGTGCATAAGATGTATCGAGGGACATCGATTGCGTAATGATAGCCGCTCCGTCAACCAACCAGCCAATCACACCAGCATCAGCCCAGGTAGGCGCTTCCATGTGAAATACATTGTGAAATTTCAGTCTTTTCGAAAACAAATCATGCATGATATCCTCGCGCGTCTTGCCCAATGGTTCAAGCAAATCTTCTGCGACGCGAAGCAGCAATTGACCATGCCCCATCTCGTCCTGGACCTTCGCCATAATCGCCAGCTTTCTGCGCAGCGTCGGCGCCTTTGGTACCCATTCTTTTTCCGGCAAGGCACCCATGATCTCACTGATGCCATGCATCGAGATCAGCTTGATCAACTGGTTGCGATAGTCGTCTGGCATCCAATCGTCTGCCTCTATTTTTTCCCCGCGGTCGATTCTCGCTAAAAACGCTTCCAACTTTTCGTTTTCAGTCAGATCCGCATGTTCGAGCCTCATTTGCATGGAGAACGCCCTCCTTTTATCAGATATGCATTATGTTAAAATTATAATACGTTTTTATAACGCAATAATAACATAACGTCATACGTTTTTGCAATACGCTTACATAGGGACTCATCTATTCTCCGCGCCCAGTTATTTCTGCTGCCTTTTTCAACTGCTCGGCCATGTGCCGCAGCTCTTGCATGACTGCATCCAGCTCCTGTATTCGTGTCGACTGCTTCACACTGTGATTCATCGTCTTCTCCATTTCGCCCGTTACCGTCCCGACGAGTGCATTCATTTCATCTAATAGAAGGAAAATACCCTTCGCTGAACTAGCGGTCGTCTGGGAAAGCTGACGGATTTCCTCTGCGACCACGGAAAAGCCACGACCAGCAGCCCCTGCACGTGCCGCTTCGAGAACGGCATTCAAGCCGAGTACATTGGAGCGCGTCGAGATATTGCGGATCAGTTCGTTAATCTGGGTCGTTTCTGCAATTTTCAGCCCTAATTGACCAGCTGCATCACTCAGCGTGTGGCTTGCTTGTGCCAAATGGTCCGCGTCCTTTGCCAGACTTTCTGTGTGCTGTGCGATATTTTCCAGCGCGTCCGTCAAGTTTTGAGCCAAACCGTGCAAGTGATCCTCCTGATCAGTCGTCACGCCTGTCGCCAAGCAACCGACTACTTGCCCGTTTTCGACAAGCGGATAACCGACTGCGATATAAGGAATGCCATAGAGCTCTTTGGAAATCTTCTTCACTACCCGCTTGCCCTCTTTTACCGCTGTCGCATTGATACTCCCCGGGCGCAATTCGTCTCCTACTCGAATCCCCAGGTTCAAGCCCTGTGCCGGATAATAGGCGAGAAACTTCTCTTTGTCGGTGACTCCTACCATACATTCAGACAAAAATGCTTTTTGTAAAATCGGTGCGACCATTAAGACGCTATTCAGCAATTGAGACATGCATGATCCCCCTACCCTTGTGATGAAAACAACGATTCCCCCCGCATTCTTCATCAGTACGCGGAGGGAATTCACTTCTTTCACTTATTTAACGAGCTGGAATTTTCCTTCCTTCACTTCAACCATGATCATACTGTCTTCTGTCAGACCATTATGATCATCAGCCGTGAACTTGAATTCTCCGGTTACCCCTACGTATTTTACCTTTTCTAATACTTCGCCCAGCTTGGATGTGTCGCCGCCTGCTTGCTTCAAGCCTTCCACGAGCAAATTCAAGCCGTCATATCCGTATCCCGCGAAGCCGTCTGGCTGTGTATTGTAGGCAGCTTGATAGCCATCCACGAATTTTTTGATGATCGCAGATTGCGGATCGTCTGCCGCTACTTGTTCTGGGATGAGCAGTTTTCCAGCTACCATCAGGACACCCTCGCCAGCGTCTCCAATCAGTTCGAGGAATTTGCTGTTCGCAGAGCCATGGCTGCTAATGATCGGAATAGTGAGGTTCAGTTGCTTGGCTTCCTTCACGATCGTAGCGGGTCCAGGATTCGTACCTGCCACAATCAGTGCCTGCGCATCCGTTCCTTTGATCTTGGTCAATTGGGAGCTCATGGACGGATCTTTTGTGCCGTACTTTTCTTCGGCTACAATCGTGATACCGTATTCAGGCGCATATTTTTGCAATTGCGTCGTCCAGCCACTTCCGTATGGATTGCTGTCATTGAGCGTAGCGATTTTCGTAATGCCTTTTTCCTTCAAATATTTGAAGATGCGCTTCGTTCCGTGCACGTCCGTGTGCGGTGTTTTGTAGATGCCTGCACGAACCGGATTGGTGATTTGGTCTGCGGCTGCCATCGAGATCAGCGGGAGCTTTTCTGCTGCGGCATACTCAGCCATCCCGAGAGACGGACCACTGCCTGAGGAGCCGAGTACAGCTACGACCTTTTCTTTCGAAGCGAGCTTTTTGATCGCTTTTACCGCTTCCGTATTGTCAGACTTGTCGTCTTCAAAAATGACTTCCAACGGTCGGCCATCCACTCCGCCTGCGCCGTTGATTTCTTTTACCAGCAGCTCTACCGCTTGCTTCTCCGGTACGCCGAGCGGACTGTTCGGACCAGTCAGCGAGAAAATTGCTCCGACCTTGATCGGGTCCTTGCTGGCGCCACCAGTGCCTGACTCTGCTGCTGGTGTAGCGCCGCCTCCACAGGCGCTCAAGAATACGAGCGAAGCGACTGCTGCTGGAAATAGCCATTTTTTGAATGTTCGTTTTTTCATGGGTGTACCCCCTCATGTATGTGGTTGATCTTGATCAAACTGCTAGTGTTACTAAACTGCTTCGTGGGAGCTTCCCAAATAAGCAGATTGCACACGCGGGTCATTGCTAATCTCGTCTGCCTTCCCTTCCAGCATGACGGTTCCCGTACTGAGTACGTAAGCCCGGTCGGAAATAGCGAGCGCTGCGCGAGCATTTTGCTCGACCAACAGCACCGTGGTGCCCCATTCCGAGCGAATCTCCTGCACAATCGTCAGGATTTCTTTGGCAATCAGTGGAGCCAGTCCTAGCGAAGGCTCGTCCAACAAGAGGAGCTGCGGTCGAGACAAGAGCGCCCTGCCAATGGCGAGCATCTGCTGCTGCCCCCCGGAAAGCGTTCCCCCGAGCTGCCATTTTCGCTCTGCCAAAATGGGAAAACGCTCATACACCGTCTCCATTTCTTTGGCAATTTCCTTTTTGCTCGTCTTGGGCATCCGATGAGAAGCACCCAACCACAAATTGTCCTCCACGGTCAGCGTCGAAAAAATTTGTCTGCGCTCCGGTACATGCGCCATGCCCCGAGGTACCACCAGCTCCGCAGGAACACGCGTAATGTCCGCGTCACGAAACCAAATCTTTCCTTCCTTGTCGCCGTGCAGACCGCAGATACAGTTCAAAAGTGTCGTTTTGCCTGCCCCATTTGCGCCTAACAGGGAGACGATTTCTCCCTCGTTCACTTGCAGAGTAATCCCGTGCAGCACTTCCACCGGACCGTAGCGAGCCGTGATGTTGTCTACTGTAAGGACTGCCTTCCCCATGTTTGTCCACCTCTTTCGCGCTTCATTCTGCACCCAGATACGCCGCAATCACGCGCGGGTTCTCCTGAATCTCACGCGGGGTTCCTTCTGCAATTTTTGATCCTTGATCCAATACAACGATGCGGTCCGCAATCGTCATAATCATGTCCATGTCATGCTCCACTAGCAAAATAGCCGTTCCGTTGTCGCGAATCTCGCAAAACATGCGGCTCATCTCCGCGGTCTCGGTATGATTCAGACCTGCGGCAGGCTCATCCAACAAGAGCAGCCGCGGCTGGGCTACCATCGCGCGGGCAATCTCCATCAGCCGCAGCTTCCCGTATGGCAAGCTCCCAGCCAGCGAGGACGCTTCCTCCGCCAGTCCTACATTCGCTATCCACGTCTGCGCCTGCTCCTGCATCAGCTTCTCTTCCTTGCGGGACTTTGCGAGATTCATGCCGCAGGAAAAGAGACTCGCACTTGTCTTGGTATGCATGCCGACCATGACGTTTTCCATGACGGTCATATCGTCAAAGGTCTGGAGGTTTTGAAAGGTTCGCGTGATTCCCAGTCCGGCATATTCGTAGCCTTGCACACGTGTCAACGGCTGGCTGCTGAAGCGAATCTCTCCTTCCGAAGGCGGGATCACACCCGACACCATGTTGAGCACGGTGCTTTTCCCAGCGCCATTCGGACCGATTAGCGCAAGAATCTCTCCTTCCCGCACCTGAAAATCTACTTGATTCACTGCCCGTACGCCGCCAAAATCACGAGAGAGCTTTTGCACATCCAAAAGTGTTGTCATGTTGCAGCCTTCCTTTCCACCTGCTGCTTTCGCTGTGCTTCGTCAGCCATGGCCTTCGCCTTTTTCCCCTGCCCTTTTTCGAAAGCAGCCCGGGTGCGCGGAACCAATCCTTCCGGCATGAACATGATGAACAGCACGAGAATCGCACCGAATACAATCGTGTCCACATCCCCCTGCAAGCCTGGCACCACTTCGCTCAAGAGGATCAGCCCTTCACTGATAAAGCCAATCAGGATCGTCCCGATCAAAGCACCCCAGATGCTTGTCATCCCGCCGATGACGACCATCGTCAGAAACTTGATCGACTCGTGCAGTCCGAACGGCTGCGGATCGAGAATTCCCATGTAATGGGCGTACAAGCCGCCGGAAATACCAGCGAACATGCCGCTTACCACAAAGGCATTCAGCTTGAACTTGCGGACATCAATTCCCATCGAGGTTGCGGCAATCTCACTTTTGTGAATCGCCCGAAACGCTCTGCCTACGCGTGAATTCAGCAGATTGAGAGAGAAGAGCAGCACACAGGTGACGATTCCCCAAATCAGAAAGTACATGGATAGCTCGCTTCCACCGAAGAAAGTCATTTGTGGAATGCTGATCATTCCGTTTGCTCCCCCTGTGACGGACTCCCATTCCGTAATCCCGATCTGGACGATGTAGCCAAATGCGAGAGTTGCCATGGCGAGGTAGTAGCCTTGCAGCCCCGCTATCGCCCGCCCGAGGATAAAGGCGAATAACCCCGGGACAATCGCAGCAGCTATGAGGCCGATAAATGGCGGCAGACCGTACTTCGTCGTCAATACTGCCGACGTATAGGCGCCTATCCCCCAAAAAGCTGCTTGTCCCAGCGAAATTTGTCCGGCCAGCCCCATCACGAGGCATAGCCCGATGGTTACGATTGCTTGAAGACCGATAATAATTCCGACAGAACGATAGTATTCATCCGGCATAACGAATGGGAAAAGAATCATGAAAAACAGGTAGATCCCAATGCTTTTGCCCCACTTATCGATGATCTGCTTCATCATAGCCCTCCTTTGCCAACGCTGCGTTCTCCAAAGATGCCGGATGGCTTAATCAACAGCATGCCGATCAACACCAGAAAGGCGATCGCGTCCTTCATACCAGAACTGATGTAACCAGCTCCCAGCGACTCGACGATCCCGAGTAAAAAGGCGGCTACGGCTGCACCCAATGGATTTCCCAATCCGCCAAGAATGGCCGCGGAAAAGCCTTTGATTCCGAGCAGCACGCCAATATCGTAAGACGTCACAGAAAGCGGCGCGATCACGATTCCTGCAATTGCTCCTGTCGCTCCACTGATGGCGAAGGCCAGCATACTCATCTTTGTCGGGCTAATCCCCATCAGGCGAGCGGCCATCGGGTTGACCGAACAGGCGTTAATTTTTTTGCCGAGAATCGTCTTGTCCATCAAGTACCAAAGTAGAAAAAGAATGATAAGAACAGCAGCCAAAATCCAGATACTTTGTTGTGCGATCATCACGCCGCCGATCGAGATCGGCTCATTGCTCGTAATCGGTTCGAGTGCAAACGCATCTTTTCCCCAAATAAAGCTGGCAATGCCGCGAATCAGTGTGGAAATGCCTATCGTCAAAATAATCAAACTAATTGGGTTAGCCTTTTTGACGTAAGCGATTACATATTTCTGCATCAAAACCCCAATCAAGGTGACCATGAGGATCGCGAGCAATGCCGCCAACCCATACGGGAGATTCATGCCAATCAAAGCGACTGTGACCATTCCGCCCAGCATCAAAAATTCACCCTGCGCCAGATTAATCACCTTGCTTACGTTGTAAATCGTGATGAAACCAACCGCTACGATCGCGTAAATCCCGCCGCTGACAAGGCCGTTTGCAACGTACTGCAGCAATTCCGTCATATTCGTGCTGTACCCCCTTTGTATCGCGTCCACCAAACTACAGCCAAGTAAAACGCTTACATTTTAAATAATGGAAAAATGATTGATTGAAAAAGACCCTAGACGTGCTAGGGCCTTTCCTTCGCAGCTTTCGCCTATGCGGATGGCGCAGCTTCATACACGGTCTCGAAGAATCGTACTGCCCCTGGATTCAATAACTGGTAGTAATTTTGGAACAACTGATCCGCCTCTTTGCCCAACCACAGCTCTGGCAACAATTCCTGCGGCAAATCAGGATCGATGAACAAGAACTTGCGGTATTGGTGGACCAGCTTTGTCTTTTCCACGAAGCAATGGCTGTCTGGAACCTCTTCCCCATTGCTAAGTTTTGCTGAAAGCTGCTCGTATTCTTCTCGGTAGGCATCGATGAAGGCTTTGTATTTTTCATTGATTTCATCGATATCCCAGCATTTCTGTACGAGCTGCTTCGGGTTGCTCCAGCCCATATGCTCGGATGTAAAAATCTCGACATACTCTGTAATCTCGTGGGCTTCCGTCAGGTCCTTCACGCGATCACTGAGGTTATTCGGGCTGATCCATGTGCTGGTCGTCAGCATCCCGAAGCCCATCCAGCCCAGCTCCTTGCGCAGTTGATCACGCAGCGCTCGACGCTCCTCTGGGATGTTGTAGCTGGCAATGCACCACTTGCCGTCCCACACATCTGTCTCGACCTTATAAATACGTGCCGCTGCCTCTTCCAGCCGCTTTTTGCCGCGCTCGGATACCGAGTAGAAGCTGCGGTTCCCTACTTTCCGCGATTCCAGCCAGCCTTGGCGAAGCATCCGGGAGATCGCTGCACGAACAGCCGGCTCCGACAGTCCGAATTCCCCCATCAGCTTGGTCAGACTACCAATCCAGATTTCGCTTCCATAATGGCGGACGTATTCACCGTAAATTGTAAAAAGCATGGATTGTGGCTTCACGTTTCTTCTACCCCCAAATCGATTCATACCTATATGCTGTGTGAAATTGTACCATATTCTGTAGGATGTGCGTGAATCGACCGAGAGTATATGACGTTAAAATCGTATAACGTAATTTAAACGTAATTATAGTAAAACATTTTAAAAGAGTCAATTTATTCTGTCATATTTATTAATTCCCATTTACTTCCTGGTTGATCTCTGCTTGCAGGGCCTCAAAACGACGCTTGATCTCGTCCTTTTTGAAGATGGCCTGGACGAACGTCCCGAGTCCTACACGATTACGCGTAGTGTCCGCCGTAACCTCGCACACCACGCGTTTTTCGGTAACCTGCACACAGGTCGCCCGGAATGTGACCTCCTGACCAATCACTGCTGGGCCGACATGCTTGATGTCTACAGCAAATCCCGAGCCCTCTCCATCGGCTTCCAGGTATGGTAAAATGACGCGCCTTCCCGCCCATTCCATGTAATAAATCATACTGACTGTCGACATCACGGGATGCACGACTTGGCCTTCAAAAACAGGCAGCATGTCCTTTGTCACTGTCACAGTAAATTCTTCCGTCGTCCCCGGCTGCAGTCTATCTATCAAGAGTACCTGCCTCCCTATTTGCCCAAGCTACACACGCTCAATAATCGTCGCAATCCCCTGTCCAACTCCAATGCACATCGCTGCCAACCCGTAGCGGACATCACGACGCTCCATTTCATACAGCAGAGTAGTAAGGATGCGCGCTCCGCTACACCCGAGCGGATGGCCCAAAGCAATTGCTCCGCCATTTACGTTGACCAGATCAGGGTTGACCCCCAGCTCGCGTACACTCGCCACTGCCTGCGCCGCAAAAGCCTCGTTGAATTCGAACAGATCAATTTGCTCCAATGACAAGCCTGCCTGCTTCAGTACTTTGCGCGTAGCAGGTACTGGCCCAATTCCCATTACGGAAGGATCGACCCCTGCCACTGCGGATGCGACGATCCTTGCACGCGGCTTCAATCCAGCTGCAAGAGCCGCTTCCTGTTCCATGATGAGCAGGGCGCAGGCTCCATCGTTTAGACCACTGGAGTTGCCTGCTGTGACGCTGCCATCTGCTTGGAATGCTGGTTTCAGCTTTTGCAGCTGTTCGATGGTCGTCTCCGGACGTGCATGCTCATCGTGTTCAAACAGCGTAACCTCGCCTTTGCGCCCTTTCAGCTCAACGGGAACGATCTCTGCATCCCACTTTCCTTCTGCCAAGGCACGTGCGTAATTCTGCTGACTGCGCAAAGCAAACTCATCCTGCGCTTCACGGCTAATACCGTATTGCTCCGCTACCTTCTCCGCTGTTTCCCCCAAGCTGATCGGTGGATACATCTCTTTCATTTTTTCGTTGACCAATCGCCAGCCCAACGTCGTATCGACCAGCTGCTGATTGCCGCGCTGAAAAGCAGTGCCAGGCTTCATCATCACCAGCGGAGAGCGTGTCATGCTCTCTGTCCCGCCCGCGATATAGACGTGACCTGCTCCGGCTTTGATTGCATTCGCGCTTTGGTTCACAGCCTCCAGACCTGAGCCGCACAGGCGGTTCACTGTCACTCCAGGCACCTCGACAGGCAATCCCGCCAACAGAAGTGACATACGCGCGACATTGCGGTTGTCTTCCCCAGCCTGATTGGCACAGCCCATGATGACATCATCTACCGTCTTCGGATCGATAGGATTGCGCTCCAGCAGCTTTTGAATCACCAATGCGCCCAGGTCATCCGGGCGCACATCCTTCAACGCACCACCAATACGGCCGATTGGCGTGCGCACAGCATCTATGATGACAGGTGTACTCATTCTTCCACTCCTCCCTTGCACGAGGGCTTTTTTCTATAGCGCTTCTACTAACGTGGCCAATCCTTGACCGCCGCCTATGCACAACGAAACGATTCCGTATTTCTTTTGGCGACGTCTCAGCTCGAAAAGAATCGTACCTGCCAGTCGGGCACCGCTCATTCCGAGTGGATGACCCAACGCGATTGCTCCACCATTTACATTGGTTTTCAAGGGGTCCAGTCCCAGCTCGCGCATGCAGGCGAGTGACTGGGAAGCAAAAGCTTCATTTAACTCAAACAGGTCGATTTGCTCTACGGTCATGTTCGTTTCTGCGAGCAGCTTGCGGATCGCAGCGACCGGACCAATGCCCATAATGCGCGGATCAACACCAGCACTGACGAAATGAACGATGCGTCCTAAAGGAGCGACGCCAGTCTTTTGCAGCATTTCTTCATTCATCAAGAGCAAGGCCGCTGCACCATCGTTGATGCCGGAGGAGTTGCCTGCTGTGACACTGCCATCTTTTCGGAAGGCCGGACGCAGCTTGGACAATGACTCCACACTGGAATCTCTTCTTGGGAATTCATCCGTGTCAAACAGCGTTTCTTCCCCTTTTTTCCCTTTTAACGTGACCGGAATGATCTCATCGCGGAACAGACCTGCATCAATAGCGTTGATAGCCCGAGACTGGCTCTCTGCTGCAAAACGATCTTGGTCTTCGCGACTGATGCCGAATTGCTCCGCCACGTTTTCCGCTGTATCTCCCATGGTCAGATCGCCATAAAGCGAGACAGGGGCAGAACGTGGTCCGCCAAAAGACTCGATCAGCGTCTGTCCGCCACGTTGATACGGCTGCTCGAATTTTTCCATGATGTACGGTGAACGAGTCAAATTCTCTACACCGCCAGCCAGCATAACCTGACTATGTCCTGCCTGGACGGACTGCGCAGCCAAATTGACTGCTTCTAGTCCGGATGCACACACCCGATTCACAGTCAGTCCAGGTATGGTGTCAGGAAGTCCTGCTTTCAACAAACCAACGCGTGCAATGTTAATAAACGGTCCGGCCGATATGACGTTTCCCATGATGACCCCATCCACAATCTCACCGGATTGTCCTGCCTTCGCAAGCGCTCCATTCAAGACAATCGCTGTCAGGTCGTCGATGGGGGTGTTCTTCAGACTTCCGCCCAGCTTGCCGATTGGTGTACGTACTGCTGCTGCTACGTACACCTCCTTGTTAGTCAAGCTCATGCCTCTACACCCACTTTTTCTTCGTACGTGTAGAAGCCTTGCCCACTGCGTACGCCGACACGCCCTGCCAGCACCAGCTTTCGTAATAGCGGCGCTGTACGATAACGCTCCTCGGCCAGATCGCGCTGCAAGCCTCTCGATATCGCAAAAATCTCATCCAAGCCGATGCGATCGGCCCATTCGAGAGGCCCGTATGGGTAGTTGGTGCCCTTTTTCATCGCGATATCGATATCGGTAGCGGTTGCTGCTTTTTCCATCAGGGTAAAGGCAGCCTCGTTGATAATGAGTGTTAAAATGCGCGGGAACACGAGACCTACCTCGTCGTTTACGTTTTCCGTCTCTTTCCCGAGCGATTGAAAGAAGCCTTCCGTTGCTCGAATCGTATCCAGCTCCGTTTGCAGGGCAGGGGCAATCTCGATCAGCTCCCGTTCAACCAAGGGCACGAGCGTTCCAAATCCGCAAACGCGTTCAGGATGCTGTGTCCAGGACGCTACTTCTGTCGCTGTAACCGCGAGCGAAGTCGTGATGATCGGTACGTTTGGTGGCAACAGGTCATCCAGCTCGCGTACCTGCCTCTTTTTCGCCTGCATATCGACGCTATTTACTTCCACAGCCAATTCGACCAGCTCCGGTTCCTCCATCGCTTCTGCAAGCGTAAGCACCTGGTAGCCTTTTTCGACCATCAGCTGATTCAACTCTGCGTACAGCGGGCTTGTGCCCACGAGCAATACAGCCTTATTTGTTGTAATCATAGAAGCCTTCCCCCGTCTTTCTGCCCAAGCTGCCGGATTGAACCATTTGTTGCTGAATCCGGCTAGGCTTAAATCGTCCTTCGTGGAAGAAGTCGGTATAGACCGATTTAGTTGTGGCAAAATTGATGTCGATGCCAATCATGTCTTGCAGCTCAAACGGACCCATTTTGAATCCGCCAGCCAGCTTCATGATGCGGTCAATCTGCTCCACACCTGCCACATGATCGCCTAGGATGCGCAATGCTTCGTTATAGTAAGGACGTGCTATTCGATTGACGATAAAGCCAGGGGTGTCCGTCACCAGAACAGGAACCTTGCCCAACTCTTGCGCAAATCGATACGCCACTTCCACATTTTCCTCGCTCGATTTTTTCCCGCGAATCACCTCAACCAAGGGCATGACGGGTGCCGGATTGAAAAAATGAAATCCGAGAATGCGGTCGGGATGCGATAGCCCTCCTGCAATCTCTGTAATCGAGATGGAGGAAGTATTCGTTAATAAAAGGGCATCCTCTCTGCAAATCCCGCAAAGCTGGCTGAAAATGCTTTTTTTCAAATCTAGACGCTCTGGCACCGCTTCGATGACGATATCGCAGTCTGCCAACTGCTCTATTTCCGAAACGAGCTGGACCAGCTCTAGCGTTTCAGTCATTTCTTGCTCGCTGATTTTGTTTTTCTCTACGTCTTTTGTCAGGATCGATTGCAAATAGACAAGCGCTTTATCCAAAACCGCCTGATTCGCATCCAACAGCATGACCTGATGTCTTTTGCGAGCACAGACGAGAGCGATTCCCGCTCCCATTGTTCCCGCCCCGATGACGCCTACTGTTTTCGTACTCACTTGGGCTTGCCTCCCTTCGCCTCTAACGGCCTGTAAAACGAGGCGCACGTTTTTCCATGAAAGCGGTGACCCCTTCTTTGTGATCCTCTGTGCTGCCAGCCGCTTCTTGTGCAAAAGCTTCATATTCCAAGGTCTCTTCCAACCCCATCTCAAGACCTTTGTACATCGTGCGCTTGATCAAACCAATCCCCTTCGTCGGCAGTGACGCCAGCTTGCGGGCATACGCCAACGCATCCTCCATGAAGCTCTCGGCAGGGTACACCTGATTGACCAGTCCGATCCGCAGCGCTTCCTCAGCGGATACCTTTTCCCCCGTCATCGCCAGCTCCAACGCCTTGCCGATCCCGACGATGCGCGGCAAGAAGTAGCAGCCTCCTGAATCAGGAACGAGCCCGATGTTGACAAAAGCATTGACGAAGGATGCCTTTTCCGATGCCAGGCGAATATCGCACGCCAGCGCAACACTCATACCTGCACCTGCTGCTACACCGTTTACCGCTGCGATGATCGGTTTCTCTGTTTTTTGAAACTGGAGGATCATTGGATTATAACGATCCCGCAAGAAACCACCGTAATCCACATCTCCTCCCCCAGAAACGTCACTGAGATCCTGACCCGCATTGAACGCGCGCCCTGCTCCGGTGAGAACGATGCAGCGCACATCCGCATCCTTCTGCGCTTGCTTCAACGCATCGGTGATTTCCTTGTTCATGACGGCTGTAAACGCATTGAATTTGTCCGGACGGTTCAAGGTCACCAGTGCTACACCTTCTGACACCTCATAGAGAATCGTTTCGTACATGGCCGCCTCCTAATTTCCCGTAAAACGGGGTTTGCGCTTCTCCAGAAAAGCTTGCATGCCTTCTTTTCGATCTTCGCTTGCCAAAAGAAGATAAAAGCTGTTTCGCTCGTAATCCATTCCCTCTTGCAGGGGGAGATCACCAGCTTTGTACACGGCTTTTTTGATTACCTGTACCGCGAGCGGCGGCTGCTGGGCGATTTGCTTCGCCAGCTTGAGCGCTTCTTGATAGTACGCCTCCACTGGCACTACCCGATTGACCAGTCCGTATTTCAACGCTTCCTTGGCCGAAATCGGTTCACCTGTGAGCAGCATCTCCAGTGCTTTTCGCTCACCTACCACACGCGTCAGACGCTGTGTACCACCAGCCCCAGGCATGACTCCCAGCTTGATTTCCGGTTGACCAATGACGGCTGTCTCCGAAGCGATCACGATATCGCAGTTCATCATTAATTCACAGCCACCACCGAGCACAAAACCGCTGACGGCACCAATAATCGGCTTGGAGATGAGTGAGATGCGATCCCAAACCGCGAACTGATTGCGCTTCATGATGTCGATAGCTGATGCTTCCGCCATTTCATTAATGTCGGCACCCGCTGCGAACGCCCTCGCGTTGCCAGTCAGGATGATCACCCGAATATCCGGGTCGCGGTCCATTTGCTCCAGCTGGTCAACCAATTCGTCGACAAGCTGCAAATTCAGTGCGTTTAGAATCTTCGGTCGATTCAACGTAATGATACCGACACCATCTTCACTGGCTACGCTAATATATTCATAGGCCATGAACTGTCACACCCTTTTTTTACAGGAGCTGGTTTACATAGCTGCCTGTGATTTGTTTCGGTTATCTACGACTCGAATCGCTTTTCCTTCGCTGCGCGTCAAGGAATTTGGCGGTTGCACCCGCAGCACCACGGACACGCCCAACGTATTTTTGATGTGATGGCAAATTTCTTTTACCAATGGTGAGAGAGCAGAGCTGTCATTTCCACTGATCTCATTTGCATATGCTGGTGTCAGCTCACAGTGCACCTCAAAACGGTCGAGAGCACCGTCGCGTTCAATGACGACCTGGTAGTGTGGAGCCAATTGGTTAAACGTAAGCAGAACGGACTCGATCTCTGTCGGGAACACATTGACCCCGCGAATAATGAGCATGTCATCTACACGTCCTTTGATGCGCGACATCCGCATGGTTGTCCGTCCACACTTACAGGGCTCAGGATTGAGGGAAGCGATATCACCCGTGCGATAGCGCACAACCGGGAATGCTTCTTTCGTCAGCGACGTGAATACGAGCTCGCCCTCTTGTCCGTATGGGAGCACTTCTCCGGTATTCGGATCGATAATTTCTGCGTAGAAATGGTCTTCTGCGATATGCAGACCATCCTGCACCTCATGGCATTCAATGGAAACACCTGGCCCCATCACTTCGCTCAGCCCGTAAATGTCCACCGCTTTAATGTCGAGCTCATGCTCCAGCTGTACGCGCATTTCTTCCGACCACGGCTCTGCACCAAAAATTCCGTATTTGACACTCGTCTCACGTGGATCGATTCCTTGCTTTTTCATCTCTTCCACGATGTTGAGGACATAGGATGGCGTTGCTGCAATGCCACGTGGCTTGAAGTCCTCGATCAACGTAATTTGACGGGAGGTATTGCCGCCGGATACCGGCACTGCGACTGCGCCCATGTGCTCGATGCCGTTGTGCAATCCCAAACCGCCTGTAAAAAGGCCGTAGCCATACGCGTTATGGAAAATGTCTCCCGGCTCTCCACCCGCACAGCAAATGGCGCGCGCCACGATCTCCGCCCAATTCTCCAGGTCTTTTTTGGTGTAGCCGACCACAGTCGGTTTTCCTTTTGTCCCGGAAGAGCCGTGAATACGTGCCACTTCCTTCATTTCGACTGCAAACAGATTGAAGGGATAATTTTCCCGCAAGTCTGTCTTTTTCATAAATGGGAGCTTCTGTATGTCTTCGATCGATTGGATATCTTCTGGTTTTACACCAGTCTCATTGAATGCTTTTGTGTGGAAAGGGACGCGCTCGTATACGCGTTTGACCGTTTCTTTCAAGCGTGCCAGTTGCAGTTCTTTCATTTTCTCTCTTGGTAGCGTTTCCATTTCTGTATTAAAGATCATGTCGCTTCCCTCATTCCCTTGCGTGATGACTCGGTAGGAGTACTTATTTGAAAATGTTACTCGCCCTTAAAAACTGGTTTTCGCTTTTCGCGAAAGGCTTCCAATGCTTCCAGACGATCTGTCGTGGGAATAATTACTTCATAGCACATTGTTTCGATATCTAGACCTGTCTGCAAATCGACACTGCTTCCGCGATCAATCGCTGATTTTGCCTGATAAACCGCCAACGGAGCATTTGCCAAAATCTCGTTCGCCAGCCCCATTGCCAGCTCACGCAGCTCTTCTATATCTTTTGCAACTGCATTTACAAAACCGATTTGCTGCGCTTCCTCCGCTTGGATGCGCCTGGCAGTCAGGATCAGCTCTTTTGCCTTGGAAGGTCCGATCAAGCGAGACAACCGCTGCGTACCACCCGCCCCAGGAATGATGCCCAAACTCACCTCTGTCAGACCCATTTTGGCATCTGCGACGGCATAGCGGAAATCACAGGCCAGGGCCAGCTCAAAACCCCCGCCAAAAGCAAATCCGTTGATCATGGCAATGGTCGGCTGCGGAAGCCTCTCCAACGCAGTAAATACATCGCGGATTTTGCGGACATTGCGGCGTACCTGCTGTTCCGTTAGTGTACGACGCTCCTTCAAATCTGCCCCTGCGCTAAATGCTCGCCCTTCTGCCTTCACGATGACCACACGAATCTCTTTTGCATCCAACCGCACCTGCTCAATCAAGTTTCCCAGGCGCTCCAATGTATTGTAGTTCAGCGCATTCAGTTCATCTGGACGATTCAGCGTAATCAGTCCTATATGTCCTTCACGTTCAAAGCGAACACTCTCTTCCATCATCAACGTCCTCCTTGTGCAGGCGGGTTAACACGTGCATACGTACCGGTAGCAAAAGCCACAAGCTTGCCATCACAAGTCACGCGTGCTTCCATCACGATCAAGCTTTTTCCTTGTTTCAATACATGGGATTGTGCCTCTAGTACCTCACCGCGTGCAGGGTGCAGGTATTGAATCTTGCTCTCCACCGTCACACATTGCTGTACGCCATCCACATGAGGTGCTGCCCCATGCCCCATTGCCACATCGGCTAGTGTCGCCGTAACGCCTCCGTGTACGACACCTTCGATGCTATTGAACAGCTCGGGGCGAATTTTCAGTGCTACCTTACAGCCCTGTTCATCTCGATGCACGACTTCTATGCCCAGGTAGTGGTTGAATCGATTACGGATCTCCACTGACATCTTTGCCCCCTTTCTCGTATCGTCTTGAAACAGTGAAAGGAGCCTAAGCACGTGGCTTTTGGCATCCTTTCCCCGTTTTATTTTCGCTGTCAGTTATTCGTTTTCGTCGATTTTGACGAAGTAATCACTTTTCCGGTAAGCCAGTGCATCCAGGGTCGCTACCAAGCCATGCTCCGTTTCTACGCGGATGCGGTACCAGGCTGTTCGATTGTTTTTCTTCTCTTCGGTCGCGGTTGCCACCAAGCGATTCCCTTTCATGGCAGCAGCCAAAAATCCGATATTCATCGAAAGTGCTACAGACGTTTTGCCATAGGAATTACAGGCCGCTGCAAAAACAAAGTCTGCCAGGGAGAAGATGATTGCGCCATGTGCAGTGCCGTGCGCATTCAGCATATGCTCGGCAACTGTGACTTCCGCAGTCGCCGTTCCTTCTCCCAGCTCAATCAGCTTGATGCCCAAAAACTGTGCAAATGGATCTTGCTTTAGCTTCTCACAAATCTCTGCGTAATGCTTCTGATGGAGCGCTTGTTCGTCTATCAACCTTTTCGTGGTCATGATTAAACGACTTCTGCAAAATGCATGGACACAATTGGTCCGGCGAAGCCACGGAGGTCTTTTCCTGCTGCGCGACCTTCAGGAGATGACAACGCTTCCATCAAAGCTTCTTTCGATTCAAAGTACATTTCTGCCATCAGATGCAGGTCGGATTCTCCCATTGGCGTTCCGTAGATTTTGCTCACTTCCATTTTGATTAAGCCAGGCATTTTTTCTGCCAATGGGCCATGTACCTCGAAATAATGCTTGTCAAAAGCATCAATATCTTCGGGCTTGCGATAAATTGCTACCAATTTCACCATCATGATCCCTGCTTTCCTCAGATTATAGTTGCAATGTGTGACGACTAATTCATATAACGTTATTTTAACGCATGTTAATATTTTTATTATATAAAGCCTTTGTGACAGGTGCAAGTATTTTTCAAAAAGCAAGAAAACTCTGTCGGATTGTATCCTCCCTTCTCTCCATGTTTATGACTGGGAAAAGGCTGACAGAATATGCTTCGATGGGATGTTTTCCAGCTTTTGTGGTCGGGGGAAGCCCTGCCACATGTTTTCCAGTCGCCTGTATCCTCACTTCGTTCGGGCGGTCTCCTTCCAAACATGTGACAGGACTTTCGAACAGCTGTGGTTGCCTTCGATTATTCAAAACATTTTTTGGGGAATTTCAGTGAGACTTCCTTGAATCAACTTACTTGATGCTTGATAAAAAGCCACGTGGGAAGAAGCGAATTTCCAGTCCAAGCGCCTCTGGAGCCCGACCCAGCGTAGGGATGAATGGCGGGAATGGTTTTAGCTTCAACCTCTGCTACCACTTCTTCGAAACTGCTACTTTTGAAGCGTTCCCGCCATTCATGCCGGAGCGGACAGTTCCACCCCTTGCGGGGCGTAGGCCGAAGCGTAGACTGGAAATTCGCTTCTTCCCCTCCCCAACAGCACTCATAAAACAAAAACACAAAAAAGAGGACAGACCCAATGTCTGTCCTCTAACATCGCTCTATTTCCTAGATCCACACCCAGAAAATAAAGACGAAGATCGCCAACATAATTACAAACAATCCTGCGAAAATACTGATCCGTGCAAACTCATGACCTTTTTGATCCATGTGCATCCAGACATACAGCTGGAAGAACGCTTGAACAAAGGCCAATGCTACGATGAATGGTACGGTAAAACCTGATGGAATTGCTTCATACGCCACCGCAATGAATGCCAGTGCGGTCAATACGAGAGATCCGATGAAAGCAACAATGTGTCTTTTCGGACCATCGTGTTTGACTTTCGGCTTGCGTACCTCTTCATTATGAGCTTGTGCTCCCATAGATTATCCCACCTTTCCACCGATCATACCCATGAGATATACCACGGTAAAGATGAATACCCATACAACGTCGATAAAGTGCCAGTACAGACATGCCAGGTAGAACTTCGGTGCAGTTACTACCGTCAGGCCCTTTTTCGTCGCAGATACTTGCAAAAGAATGATCCAGCAAATCCCGAACGCTACGTGAGCTCCGTGGAATCCAACCAATGTGTAGAAGGCAGACGAGAATGCACTCGTTGACATTTTCAATCCTTCATTCACATAGTGTACGAACTCGTAAATCTCCAAAGCAAGGAAGCCGAGACCGAGCAATACAGTGATGGTCAGCCATAGCTGAATCTTCTTCAGGTCTTTCTTGTGCAGAGCCAGCGTAGCCATAACACTTGTCATCGAGCTGGTAAGCAAGAGAAGTGTTGCCACAGCAACGAGATTCATGTCAAACAACGATTGGGACGTTGGTCCACCATTTGCCTGATCACGAAGAGCGATAAATGTTGCAAACAAGGAACCGAAGAGAACTGTCTCCCCACCAAGGAAGAGCCAGAAGCCAAGAACCTTATTCTTGCCTTCAAGGGTGGCTTTTTCCGGTTCGTCAGGCAATACTGCATGTGCGTGATTAGTAGCCATTAAGCCTTTACCCCTTTCTCTTCGAGTTCATCTTCATGAATGTGATAACCTGGATCGTCTTTCACAGAACGGGTAAACATGCAGCCGAGTGTAAAGAGCATTCCAATGACTACGACCACATAGTTGTGGTAGATAAAGCCATAGCCTGCTACGAACAATCCGAGAGACATCAGGAATGGCAAGAACGA
The DNA here is from genome assembly GCF_900637055.1 of Brevibacillus brevis. Taxonomy (NCBI): domain Bacteria; kingdom Bacillati; phylum Bacillota; class Bacilli; order Caryophanales; family Paenibacillaceae; genus Brevibacillus; species Brevibacillus brevis. The sequence goes on along the minus strand of NZ_LR134338.1, from coordinate 767,240 downwards.
TGGCGATGGCATGTGAATGTCGCCAATCGGCTCCGCAGGCGTCATGCCTTTGTTACCAGCCATTTTCTCCACCCACAACGCATCCAAACCGCGAACGAGAGGCGTTTGAACGAAGTTGTACTCTGGCGGCGGCGAAGGAATCGCCCATTCGAGTGAACGTCCATCCCATGGATCTGCAGGAGCGCGTTTGGAGCTTTTCGCTGCAACGACTACGTTGATCAAGAATAGGATGGTACCGATTGTCATACCAAATGCACCGATCGTACTGATAAAGTTACCCATATCCAGGTTCTGATCTTTGAGGTATGTAAAGACGCGGCGCGGCATCCCCATCAGACCCAGGAAGTGTTGCGGGAAGAAGGTAAGGTGGAAACCAATGAAGAACGTCCAGAAGTTCCATTTACCGATTGTTTCGTTCAGCATTTTACCGAACATTTTCGGCCACCAGTAGTACAGACCTGCAAAGAGACCGAATACGAGACCCCCTACGATAACGTAGTGGAAGTGAGCAACTACGAAATAACTGTCATGATATTGGTAGTCAGCCGGCGGAACCGCAAGCATAACCCCTGTCATACCACCGATTGTAAATGTTGGGATAAATCCTACTGCAAACAGGTTTGCGGTAGGGAAGCGGATTTGACCGCCCCACATGGTCAACAGCCAGTTAAAGATTTTGATACCTGTAGGAACAGCAATCAACATGGTTGCAAGTCCAAACAGTGTGTTGGCAATTGCGCCCAAACCTGTTGTGAACATGTGGTGAGCCCACACCATGAAGCCCAAGAAACCGATCAGCGCAGTTGCAAATACCATGGAGCTGTAACCGAACAGACGCTTTCTTGAGAATGTAGAAACCACTTCAGAAATGATACCGAATGCTGGGAGAATCAAAATGTATACTTCGGGGTGACCGAAGATCCAGAACAAGTGCTCCCAGATAACAACGTTACCACCTGCGTCAGGGTTGAAAAAGTTTCCGCCGAACAAACGGTCAAACATCAACAGAACCAGACCAACGGTAATCGCAGGGAATGCGAAGAGGATCAAACCGGATGTAATAAAGGACGACCAGGTGAACATTGGCATACGCATGAATGTCATACCTGGAGCACGCATGTTGATGATGGTAACCAGGAAGTTAATACCACCAATCAGCGTTCCGAGACCGGCAATTTGCAAACCGAGTACGTAGAAGTCTACGCCGATTCCACTGTATTGATTCAAAGCCAAAGTGGTATACGATGTCCAACCAGCATCAGGTGCGCCACCCAAGAACCAGCTTGTGTTCAGTAGCACTCCCCCGAAGAAGAATAGCCAGAATCCGAGTGCGTTAACAAACGGGAATGCTACGTCGCGTGCACCGATTTGAAGGGGAACAATCGCGTTCATCAAAGCGAAAATGATCGGCATAACCGCCAAGAAAATCATCGTGGTGCCGTGCATCGTAATTAATTCGTTAAAAGTCTTGGCACCAACCAATTGAAGTTCTGGGTACATCAACTGCAAACGAATCAGCAGGGCTTCCAAACCACCAGCCAAGAAGAAAATCCCACCAGCAATCAAATACAGGATCGCAATCTTCTTATGGTCCACTGTCGTAAGATAATCCCACAGCCCCGAGCGATTTGGTGCATGAGAAGCATGTGCAGACACGGGTTTACCTCCTTTTTAAGCGTCACTGCCTATGACGATTGTCAATGCAATAAGTTTTATGAGGTTTTACTTTACTTTTTTTCGCTTACGCTCAATGTCTCCATGTACTCTACAAGCGCTTTCACTTGTGTGTCATCGAGGTTGAGGTTAGGCATTTTGTTGCCCGGCTTCATTTTTTGCGGATCTTTCAGCCACTCTGCAATGTTTTGAGGCGTATGAGCTTTGATACCTGCTACACGTTCGCGATCTGCAAAGTTAGTCAGGTTTGGACCCATCTTGCCGCCTTTACCTGCCACAGCGTGACATCCCAAACAGCTCTTATCGAAGATTTGTTGACCTTCTGCAGCCAGTGGAGAAGTTGCCGTTACAGGTTCTTTTGCCTGAACGCCCTTCATGTTAGCTACCCAAGTGTCAAAATCTGCTTGTTCCATTACTTCTACCTTGAAATCCATCAAGGCATGGGACGCTCCACAGAGCTCCGCACACTTACCGTAGTAAATGCCTGTTTTGTCTGCTTGCAACCACATTTTGTTTTCTTGCCCTGGGTTCGTATCGATTTTACCGCCCAATGCAGGAATCCAGAATGCGTGCTTAACATCAGATGCGCTTAATACGAATTGAACCTTTTTGCCAACTGGCAATACCAAGTCTTGTGCAGTTGCTACTCCAAGATCAGGATACTCGAATTCCCACCAGAATTGGTGAGCAGTAACCTTGACTTGAACTGCTTCCTCTTTTGGATACTCCTTGTGCAGTGCGAAACCGGTAGTAACAGTTGGAATCGCCATGATGATAAGGAGCAAGAAAGGAATTACCGTCCAAAGAATTTCAAGTGCATGATTTCCTTCGACCTGCTTAGGAATGCCTTGCTGTCCGGGACGCTTACGATAACGAATAAGGACGTACGTAAAGATCGTCATAACGACAATGAAGACGCCGATCATGATAGCGGAGGACAGCTTCATCAGGTCAAACTGCATCGCAGCTACCGGACCAGAGGGCTTGAGCGCTGAGAGCTCATCTCTGCCACACCCGGTTAACACTAGCGCCAGCAAACCAAATAGGGAAAGCTGACGCCAATACTGTTGCCAACCCTTCATACCTATGAACCCCTCTTTCTTCGTGTTGGTAACGTTCTATCCACGCCTATAACTAGAAGTTTTCGTACTTTTCAATTTGTATTAAGAAATCGCATTCAATACTTTCCACAACTATAATGCCCAAACAAGAAAAGTATTAGCAGCCATTCCAAAAACAAACAGGAAAGTAAGGGGCAGTATTGCACACTTCTACCCAAGCGTGGTAACCATTTAAGTATACATAAATTTTCCTTAATACAAAGGCTATTTGTTATGATTTTGTTAACAAATTTATGAACAAATTTGTGAACTTTGCAGTTAAATACTACCAAAACACCCAATTCAAAGGAGAAATTCATGCAAAAAAGACCAATTGCACTAGTCACTGGTACCTCAAGTGGCTTTGGCAAGCACGCATCAGTCGCTTTAGTCAAGGCTGGTTTTCAGGTAATTGCTGCTATGCGTGATCTAGCAAATAGAGACCCTCTTGACAAATTGGCGAGCTTACAAATAGATCCTGAGCATCTGGAAGTCATTTCCCTTGATGTTACGTATCCGGAACAAATTCAGGATGCGATCTCCTCTATCATCGCACGGCATGGGCGCATAGATCTGTTACTGAACAATGCCGGCTACGCGTTGGGTGGCTTTGCCGAGGAAGTCTCTTCTGAGGAATGGCGCAAGCAGTTTGATGTAAATGTGTTCGGACTGATCGACGTCACTCGGGCAGTCTTGCCTTATATGCGCCAGCAACAATCTGGACGAATTATCAACGTAAGCAGCATCAGTGGGCGATTTGGTTTCCCCGGTCTCTCGCCTTATGCCGCATCCAAGCATGCAGTCGAAGGCTTCAGCGAATCGCTTCGCCTTGAAATGCTACCCTTTCAGGTTCAAGTCGTCCTTGTTGAGCCCGGCTCCTTTCGTACAGCAATCTGGGAAAAAGGAATGCAAGACCAACAGCTTAATGAAGCCTCTCCTTACGCCTCCCAAATGAAACAACTCATTCGTCACGTAGAAGCGATCATAGAAAAGGCACCTGCTCCCGACGCAGTCATCTCGACGATTGTCCATGCAGCCACCACTCCCAAGCCGCGATTCCGCTACCCGGTTGGCCGAGGCGTGGCGCTCACGATTGCCGTAAAAAATTGGCTTCCGTGGTCATGGATTGAGCGAATCGTGACAAAGCGATCGTAACGTTTTTCCACAAAAAAACACACCCCCAAAGAGTGTGTTTGCACGTTGAACAACTATACACTTTCCGTTCGTCCTGTGCGTATCAGCCATAGATGCTGGATATATTCCGCTACGCCAAAAAATATCGCAACAAAACCGGCCCCGATTGCAGCGATTTGAGCCGTCGGCAAAAACACAATGCTTCCATAAACGATCAAAAAGCCGATAATCAAGTCAAACATGGTCGTCAGCCAAAGACTCCCTGATGTAAGAATCGCCCTATCCAAAAAATATCCGGCGACTGCCAAGACAAATCCGACTCCGACAGACTGATATAGATTTGCGAAATTCACTTCTGGAAAGAGAGCATCTGCCAAAACGACCAACACCGGACTAACGAGCAGCTTCATCAAAAGACCGTCCACGTCTATTTACTCTCCTTTACTGGGGGTGTACTCAGTATGCCCCTCGTTTACTTCAGCCATGTCATGACGCCGTCGTATACCGGCTTGTAAACCATTTCCATCCAATAAACAGGATTGGGGACAACCCCTTCTTCTGCTCCTGCGTACAAGCCAACACTGATGACAAGCAACCCGAGAAAGACAGCGATCTCTTTGCGCTGCCGCTTCCGAATCAATCGGGGCAGCTCGTATGCACAAACCATTATGGATACAACGATGACAGCAAATGTCGACATACAAACTCCCCCTGCCCTATTACACAGTCACTTTTCTTCAAAGGCATTATTGATGGTTCCTAAACGTCTGATTTTCACATCGGCTATGACATGTACAGGCAGCTTGGTAAATTCCTTTTCCCAATTGTCCCCTATCTTCTTCCATACTCTCGGGTATTTTCGATGGATCGCTTCGCCGAATCCATAGATGTCTACTCCATTTTTCTTGGCATTGGCAATTGCTTTTGTCGCCAATGCTTCCAATGATTTTTCCGCCTCTTTTTCCAGCTCCTTGATCGTATCCTTCTCTGTCAGATCTAGCTTGCATTGCACTTCCCCAATATCATTTTCCAAATCGATGTGAACGATGACCTCAGGCGTGCCATTTTTCATCGTTGCCTCTATTCTGGCGTCGGAGCGCATGACTTCCAGCGTCAAAAGTCCTCCCCCCTTGCAGGCCATGCTTCCTACCGTGCTTTTTACTTTGCCTGTAATGTAACTATACGCTTTGCTGTCCGCTTCACTCAGCCAGTTGATCATCTTGTCTCCGCGGAAAGTAGCCAATGTCGTATATTGAAGAAGCACAGGGGTATCTATTTGCTCGACATTTTTTCGTTGGTCTCCCTCTCTTACAGGTCCGGTTAGTCGCACGCCTGTCAAAACCGCTTGTTTCCCTTTGCTGGTAAAGTCGGTAATCAATTGATCCATCGTAACTGCTGCGGTAGGCGCCCATACTTGGGAGGATGTCTCCAAAGAAGCAAACATTTCGGTAGAAGGAATTTGCTCAAGCGGCGTAATCACTCTCAGGATGTTGCGTGCCGTCGTTCCTCTAGCGATGGCAATATAAAAGTCAGTCCGAAACTCATGGTCACGCGAGACAAAATCGACGACAGGAGCGATCCCTTCTCTCGCGACCTCCTCGCCAAATATGAGCATCCGCGTGTGCGCCATATAAATTTTCCGTGGAGAGATCGTGGTCATTTTCCGCACAGCCTCAAAAATCGTCGGAGCGTTCATCGTAAAGAGAGTAACCGGCGAGCGTCCAGGCTTCCCCTTGTTGGCCGCGACCTCGGCAGGGTCTACTACTTGAACCGAAACTTGATAGCCTCCTTGCACTTTATCAATACCGATCCCGACAGCAATCGCCAAATCGTTCAGTTCTTTTCGATCCCAACAACCAGCTAGGATAATAACGAGCACGATGCAGAGAAGAACTTTTATCCCTTTCACTGGTGCCCACTCCTTTACATGCTGTGGAAAGCCTCTTACTTCTTCGGTGGTAATGGCTTTATCCCTCTGGATTGGCGGCGCAAATTGTTTTTGGTAATCGATTCAGGCCGTTTGTCCAAAGCCCAGCGAGGCAAGCGAAAGATCGTGTCTCTTTGCTCTTTCAAGGAAAACGGAGCAAACGATTCCATATACGGTACGCCAAACGAGCGTAGACTGCATAAATGTAGCACTAACGCAAGTATCCCAACAATGATTCCGTATATGCCAAAAGAAGCAGCCAGTACCATCAAGGGAAAACGAAGAATTCTCACGGTAATCGACATGTTGCTCGCTGGGAAAATGAAGCTGGATATTGCCGTAATCGAAACCACAATGACCATCGCTGCCGAAACAATCCCCGCTTCCACCGCTGCTTGTCCGATGACCAGTGTTCCCACGATAGAAATGGCTTGACCTACTGCACGCGGCATGCGGATTCCAGCCTCTCGCAATATCTCAAAAGCCACTTCCATCATGATCGCCTCAACAAAGGCTGGAAATGGCACTCCTTCTCGCTGTGCCGCCAAGCTGATCAGCAGCTGTGTCGGGAGCATCTCTTGGTGAAAGGTCGTAATGGCAATATAGAGAGAGGGAGCAAGCAACGCGATTAAAAAACAGGCGAATCGCAGCATACGAATCAACGTACTAAAATCAAAGCGCTGATAGTAGTCTTCCGCTGAATGGAAAAACTCAACAAAAAGAGAGGGCACGGTCAAAACAAAAGGAGTCCCATCTACAAGAATCGCTACGCGCCCCTCTAATAGATTCGCGGCCACTACATCCGGGCGCTCCGAGTTAGAGATGGTGGGGAAAGGCGTGTAGGCTTCGTCCTGAATCAGCTCCTCAATCATTCCACTTTCCATGATGCCATCGATGCTGATTCGATCCAGTCTATTGCGTACTTCTTCTACAACATCTTCTTCTACAATCCCTTTCATATACACAACTGCGACTTCTGTCTTGGTTTCCTTGCCGATTCGGTTGATTTCAATCCACAGCTTTTCACTGGAAATCCGTCTCCGCAGCAGCGTAATATTCGTGCGAAGTGTCTCCGTGAAGCTTTCCCGCGGACCACGAATGACTGTTTGCGATGACGGCTCGGTGACTCCTCGATCCTTCCACTCCTGCAAACCGATATGAATTCCTTGCGAGCAGCCATCCACGAGAATGATGACACAGCCGGACAGCAACGCTGTAAACAATGTAGGAAAGTCGAATACATCCCCCATATCCCCTACGGTCAGGACGGATTCTTTTAAAAAGGGAACGAACTCGTCTTCGTGTATCCCTTCCCATTCCTTCAAGCGCATTTTGTATAAAAGGCTATCGATTAATACGGCTTGTACCAGATACGAATCGACCATGCCATCCGTATACAAGACAGCTCCCCTAACAGGTTTTAGGCTATTTAGGATTACCTCACGAATCACTATGTCATTGCTGTATCCGAGCGATTCTTTTATATAGTGAACGTTGTCATCTAAGCTGCAACCAATCTGAGCCATTCGGATTGCTCCTCACATCGGCAATTATGACCACAGTTTCTCCGATTGCTCCCATTACTAAACAAAACGGTCATGATCGTTTTCACAGAAAAAGACCTCGCACTCATTTAAGAGGACAAGGTCTTTAGAATAAGTTCTACACTATGGAGCAGGTGTTTGTGCATCACCTGGCAATGGTGCATCGTCAAAGGACGGGTCGTGCCATTCTACTTTGTGTTTTTCCTGAAGCGTATTTAACCAGGTACCGTAGTTCTGACTGCGATTTTGGTCAGTCAGCATCATCTTGATCTGATCTTTCACTTTATCAAACTCAGGTGCCGGTGACCCCAGCTGTTCTTTATTTGTATCATAATAGGTTTTGATTTGCTCCTCGGTAACCGGGAATGCTTTATCCAACAACTTATCCCGTGTCATGAGCACGTGCAACTTATCCCGCAGCTGGGCCTCGGTCATTCCCATACTTTTCAAGTAGTTTTGGAATGCCTCAGGTGAACCTACCTGTTGTTTCATCGAATCAATCTCTTTATCCATATCTTCTTGCGACACCGCGAGGTTTTGCGCCTTGGCTTCCTGCTTGATTAAGGCTTCCGCAACAAGTTCATGTATCATTGGTTTTCCGTACATTTTCTTCATTTCACTGTAAAGCTGATTTTGTGTAATGGAGGTATCGCCAGCCGTTACCAATACAGGGTCATTGCCTTTTGCCCATGATTGATAAAAACCTAAAACAGCTAACCCTGTTAATAATATGGCAACCGAAAGCATGGAAATATCAAACTTCTTCACTTGGATATCCTCTCTTTCTATAATCTGCCCTCCAAGTATAGAAAGAAGTTACGGTAGAAAAATGGAAAGCGTATTACACAACTTTTCCACATTCTAAACATATTATGCGCTACATAAAAAATCGGGTAAAAAAAGAGGAGAGAACGGAGGCGATGACAGGACCTAAAACTGCCCAAACCTGTAAAAAGCGTTCTTGTTTCCTGTCTTTTTCTACTTCCATAAACTGAGCGAGTGCTTCCTTGTCCCGATTATCGTTAGACAGTAACTGCAAAATAATATCTTTGTCTTTTTCCGTCTTCTCTACTTTCGTTTCTAACTCAGTCTGCAGCTTGTTCAAAACTTGCAGTACATCATAACGCACATCCTCCATGCGTCCCAATCGATGTTCAATTCGTTCCAACCACTTCGTGACTACTATCATTTGTCCCTCAAGATGATCGATTCGTTCTTCGAATTTGTCTAATTTCAAATAGATGCGCTGTATATGCTGATCCATATCTTTCTGATTTTCATATGGTCCTGCTGTCATAGATTACACCTCCCCCGTCCGTCCTTTATACTACTTGTTTATGTAGCGGAGAGGAGCATTGCTTGTACGGTTATCCCTCTTTGTTCAGTCTCGTGTAAAAAAAGGCGGCAAACAAATGTATTTCCAAATCCTGAATTCAGCTAAAATAGATGGAAGACTATCTAGCATTTCTCTCAAATAAATGGGGACATGACCGTTTATTCACAAAGGAGGATACCATGACAACCTTGTTGGAGGTAAAAGGGGTAACGGGTGGGTACTCTTACAACCACGCTGTAATTAAAGACGTCTCCTTTCACATACGCGAAAAAGAAATTGTGGCGCTAATCGGGCTGAATGGCGCAGGCAAAAGCACGACAATCAAGCATATCTTAGGACTCTTGGAACCAATCGCAGGTGAAATCAGCATTGCGGGGAAGACTTTTCAATCAGACCCCGAAAACTATCGCTTGTCTTACGGGTATATTCCCGAGTCTCCCATTTATTATGAAGAGCTTACGTTGTGGGAGCATATCGAGTTAATGGCCATGAGCCATGGACTAGACCAGGATGTTTTTTATGAACGAGCACGTCCTCTCTTAAAGGAATTCCGCATGGAAGAAATGAAAGACCGATTTCCCCAGCAGTTTTCCAAAGGGATGAGACAAAAGCTCATGATCATGATGGCATTGCTCGTACAACCGCCTCTGTACATCGTGGATGAACCGATCCTGGGTCTGGACCCTCTGGGGATTCGTTCTCTTCTCACGTGGTTGAACCATTGCAAGGAGCAAGGGGCTGGCATTTTGATGTCCACACATATTTTAGCGACTGCCGAGAAGCATTGTGACCGATTCATCATTTTGCACAAAGGCGAGATTAGAGCACAAGGAACGCTAGAGGAGCTTCGTCGTATTACAGGGCTCCCAGATAGCTCCTTGGACGACATATACTTGCATATCGTAGAGGATGACGGCCAGTGAAAATAGACGTAGATCAATTATTTCGCAAACGGTTCCATGCCTTTTCAGTAGAATTCATTCGGTATGCCCAATACATGGCGAATGGCGGTTTGGCGTTCGTCGGGATCTTTTTGATGGGGTTGCTCGCCTTCTACTACCGCAGCATCATCGCGATGATTCCACCCTGGTTCCCTTTGCCGTATGCCATGGCCCTCGTGATTGCTTTTGTCGTGGTGAGAAGCCCCCTGCGCACGTTTTTGCTGGAAGCGGATTTGCTTTTTTTGACTCCGCATGAAGTAAGACTGGATCGCTATTTCCGCAAGGCGCTCGTTTACAATTTTGCCATTCAGAGCATGGTGGTATTTATCGTCCTGCTCCTGCTCATGCCTATGTATACAGGGGTCGTAGGCGCTCAAGGCGTGCAGCTGTGGGTTTATTGGGGCGTTCCCCTGCTCTTGAAGGGCTGGAATATTTACAGCAGTTGGACGTTCTTACGTTTGCCAGATCAGAAGAAGATCGGATTCTATACACTCGCTCGATTTGTCTTTTCGTATATCCTCCTCGCTTGGGTCTTGAGTGAAGGACAATTCTTACGCTTGGGTATGATCCCATTTGGTGTACTGATCTGCGCTGCGCTCTTGATCTGGCTCCATTCGCGAATGTTGACCTATAAGAAAAAACATTCCGTACAATGGTATCGCCTGCTGGCAATGGAAAACGGCTTGCGTAACCGCTTTTACCAGTTCGTGAACAACTTCAGGGATGTCCCTGCCATGCAGCACCAAGTGAAGTCACGCTCGTGGCTCATTGCCCTGACGAAGCTGCTGCCTTACCGTCAATCAACAGCAGGACGTCATTTGTTTGCCAAAAAATTTATTCGATCCGGTGACTTTGCGGGTATGTACTTCAGACTCATCCTGCTTTCAGGCTTCGTGGTCCTGATTTTGCCAGGCCCATATGCAAAAATCATTGCCGGCCTGCTTTTTCTGTTCATGACGGCTAGCCAGATCGGCAGCCTCTGGCGGCATCAGCAAAAGCGCAACGGGTATTCGATCTTTCCGATTCGGGATAGTCAGTTGAAACAGTCATTCGGCTGGCTGCGCATGGTGCTATTAGGTATGCACGGTGTAGTTCTTGTGATCATTGGGATTTTGTAGTGTAAGCTTGACGTTATATGAAAAGCCGCGTGGAAGAAGTGCATTTCCAGTCCAAGCGCCTCTGGAGCCCGACAAAGCGGAGGGCTGAATGGAGGGAGTGGTTTTAGCTTCAACTCTGCATACTCCTCATCGAAACCGCTACTTTTGAAGCGGCTCCCGACATTCAGCCCGGAGCGGCCAGTTCCTACCCCTTGCGGGGCGGAGGCCGAAGCGTAGACTGGAAATGCGCTTCTTCCCTCCACTACAGCCACAAAAAAACAGCCCTTCACCAATAGAAGAGCTGTTTTTTTCGTTTATAGATAAAGTAGTTTGTCTACAGTCGGAACGTATCCACCTTGCTACGCAGCTCCTGAATGCTGTCTGTCACCTGCTCCGTTTCAGACACGAACTGATCAACGTTTCCACTGACCTCATGCATTGTAGCAGATACTTCTTCCGTAGCTGCTGCTGTTTGCTCCGAGATGGCAGTAACCGTCAACACGGATTCATTCACCTTGTTCTGACCTTGCTTCATCGTCTCTACACTTGCCATGACATTCGCAAGCGACGTCTTCAAGGTATGCGTCATGTCAGACAGGGCTGTAATGCCTTGTGTGACGGAATCCAAACGCTCTGTACCCGCATTGTAGCGATCCAGCGTTGCATTTGTCTTTTCCGTTGCTTGTCTTACCTGATCTTGAATGTCTTTGATGCTCTCCTGAATGACGTGGGTTGCCGCACCTGTCTGTTCAGCCAGCTTGCGAACTTCTCCCGCTACCACAGCAAAGCCTCTGCCCGCTTCGCCAGCACGCGCACTCTCGATGGCAGCATTCAACGCCAACAGATTGGTTTGTCCGGCGATTTGCTGAATCGTTTCAATCACGTCGTTAATTCGGCTCGATTTTTCTTCGAGAATCGCCATTGTATTTTGTACTTCATGAAATTGTTTGTTCGTCTCTGTTCCATCTGCCAAAAACTCTTGCAATACTTTGTAGCTGCTCTCTCCGATATCGGACACCCGGTTGGATACTGCATCCATCTCGTCAATCGCCGTATTCAATTCAGACAGCTCGCTCAAGAATTCTTGAACCGTTTGCACCGTCATCTCCATCGCAGTTGCTGTCTGCTCATTCCCTTGCGCAATCTCCTCGCTGGTGACCACGATATTTTTGTTTTGCTCGCGGACAGAGTTGGCCCCTTCCCGAATGGAATTCGCCATGCTGTCAATATGCTCGGTCGTCTCTTTTACTCCGCCAATGATTTGACGCAGCTGTGTCGTCATCTCACCAAAAGCAACGACAATTCGGCCAATCTCGTCTTTTTTGTTGGCAACTGAAATCTCTGTAGACGTAAGATCGCCAGAAGCAATGCGCATAGACGCCTCTTGTACAACTTGCAGTGGACGCAGCATCTTTTTGATCAAGAAGAATACAGCAACCAAAGCAATAATCGTTACGACAATCATAGCGAGAATGATGCGTGGCATGGTTTCATCCAAAACCTGATCATTAATTAGTTCCACTTTGTCTGCCGCAGTATCCACACCAAGCACCGCAATCACTTGACCAGATGGATCTTCAATCGGTGCGAATGCACTAAGGTAGTCCCCGTACACAGGGTCTTTGACGATTGGCGTACTGTTCGATCCGCCTGCCAGAACAGGAGCAATATCAGCCATACCGGTAGAGGTCGTCTCTTGACCGATTGCAGATGCTCCCTCTGCTCCTTTCTCCGTTCCATCCACCATAATCTTTACTTTTTCATCGTCTGTATGAAGAATATAAACATAAAGGGCACCTGTTTTTTCGGTGTACTCAAGCAGCGTATTTCGGATAGACCAATAGTCGTCAGATTCTTGTGGCTGAGATATAAATTTCGCAATCTTCTCTGAATCAAGCCCTTGGGAGATATGCAATGCTGTATTGATGCTTGAGCGCGAGAGTGTCTTTTCAACGGTGGCTATGCTGTTTTCGTAAATCATGATAATATTGATTGCCATCATGACGGCAATGATCACCGCTACAAGAGCAACGACCCGTGTTGCCAAGCTCTTACTCATCCTGTTTCACTTCTCCTTCGCCGGTTACGATATGTGTATAAAAAAAGCACCCAAAAAGGGTGCTTTTCCTAAACACTCCCTACCAGTCTTATCGACAATCGGTAGTGATTTAATTAGGACTTTTGTCGGGCAATCATGAGAAATCGATGGGTAGGAATATCGATGTACCCAACCGCTTCAATTTTGTGGTGCAGATCGAGCAAGGCATCAGCGTACTTTTCTACAGTAAAGTCGCGAATCTGCCATTCGATAGCCTTCAAGTAGTAAACAATAGCACCTATGTCGTAAAAACGTGAAAAGCTCATTTCCTCTCTTTGCTCCACAATCGTAAGACCAGCTTCCTCCAGTTCGTTCACTGCATAGTCCAGGTTCCAGTGCAAGTAATCTGGCGGAATCGGAGCGCCCAGCAATCGATTCAGGTCGAGATTGTCTTGACCGCCTACTTGCTGCGTAACAAATGTGCCCCCTGGCTTCAACAGGCGCTTCATTTCAGATGGCAAATAAGCTTCATGTCGATTGATAATCAAGTCGAGTGACTGATCCTCAAAAGGCAATATCTCTTCGCCATCTACAGGAAATACACGAACACCCAAGGGCTCCAGATTGGCTTTCGCCACCTCTACATTCGGCTTATAGCCTTCTGTCGCATATGTCTCCACAGGGAACGGCGCAAGCGTAGAAAACAGTTCTCCACCACCTGTTCCCATTTCCAGCATAGAGCGAATCCCATGCATGTTCTTTTTCACGATATTTACGTAGTTCCAGCCAAGTGGTGCATCCTGCATCCTGCCTGTCGCAGTCAATCTGGCAAAATCCCACCCAGCGAATGGTGCCTCCACTTCCTCTTGAAAGCTTTTGATCCAATCCTTATTTTCCATGTCTGCTTCTCCTCTCGTTTATACAGTCTGTTCACTTCCAAACCAGACGAAGCAGGAGGAGCTCGAGCGCGTTGTTATGTTTGTACAAAATCAAAGGACATGAAAAAAGTCCCCTTCCCAATATTCTGATAAACCGAAAATGAATACCAAAATGGTAATGTATATCCTTTATGTAGATCAAGTGCACTTCTCCGACTTAAGGCGGAGTGAAAATACTGCCTCGGTACGTTTGGTCCTCAGCCGTTTCTCTATATCATTAGTATCGAACTGGTAAACAGGAGGAACTGATCATGGCTGATTTTGAAGTGCTTGCCGGGATTCATCAAGGATTGTTTCTGGTCCTTCTCATCGTCATGCTGCTCCCGACAATCATGGCAAACCAGCTCGTTTTCCGTCCGACGAAACGGGCTTTCATAAGCAGTGCTCGCATCACTCTATGTTTTTTATGGTCGGCCCTTTTTGTATTTGGGGGGCATTTGGTAATGACGTGGGTTTTGTTCGAATCCTTTGGTTGGCTTTACATAAAGGATAAGCTGCTTGGCTTTTTACCTTTTATTTTTGTTCCATTGCTTTGTTGCCTGCTCTCTACTTTTCCACGACTGTGGGAGTTGGCCGGGAAAGGCAGCAAGGATTCAAGACAGTCACAAGTAGATACGGAATATACCCGAATTTTGTTACAAGAGAAAAATGTTAGGCCAGCAAAAGCAAAATCGCCGGATCTGGACGACGCATTAGATGCAGAATGGCGAGGAGACGCATCTTGCCCCGAATTGCTCGTTCCGCTGCAAGCTAGCATCTTAGGCTGTCTGATTGCCCTCTTCCTTCAAGTCTTTTTTCCTGCTGTTACGTTGGAACCGTCCATTTTGTTTCTCGCTTGGGGCGTATTATTAGCCGGAGTGTCCCTGCTCTGGATTCGGCAATCGTGGAAGCATCAATACCACTCCACTGCAGAAAACTGGGTAAAACCACGCCGTCTGCTCCGCTTTATCCGTTTTGCCGCGTTTCTCCTGATGACTGCTTTTATTGCGACGATCTGGGGAAATCAAGCGATGATAGCGAGTCGCCTTCCCGATCAACCACCTTTGGAAGGTCAGAATCAAGACGATCACGCTCTCCCCGATTTCGCTTTCCCTGTAAAGGCAAGTGCCCATTCGATACCCTCCACAGGGAAACTTAGAAGTGTCGATGCACCAACAGAACTAAAACAAGGAAACCCTGATCGAACGTTTTCGCTGAACGCACAGAAAACAACCATCCATCAAGCATCAGGCAAAACCGTAGAAGCATGGACCCTGAATGGCCAATATCCCGGACCTGAGCTGCGTATAAAGCAAGGGGAGCTCGTCGAGATCACCCTTCTGAACAAGGATATTTCCGAAGGGATAGACATCCACTGGCATGGCATGCAGACTCCCGCTAGCTATAATCGCCTTGCAAAAGGAGAAAAATCGGTTTATCGTTTTCGCGCAGAACAAACCGGAACGTATTGGTATTATTCTCATCAGCAAATTCCTGAGCAAGTAGTGAACGGGCTGTTCGGTGCCCTTGTGATCGAGCCAGCCGAGGTGACGACTACAGGCGCAGCCATCCGCGACATCGCCATGATTCATCACAAGGACGAAAAGGCAGGCGCGACATTAAACGGCTCACATACGCGAAAAATCGAAACGATTGCTCCTGGCACAACGGTTCGCCTTCGCTTTATAAACGCTGAAAATGCTCCTGTCACTTATTTGCTGCAAGGAACTCCTTTTCAAGTAGTAGCGATTGACGGAACCGAAGTAAACGAACCGAATTTGATTGCCAACCAAGCCTTGCAGCCGGGGGCAGGCGGTCGATACGACATTCAGTTTACGATGCCTAATCGTCCCGTACTATTTGCTCCAGCTGCAAACCAGCAAGACAAAGGGCTGCTCTTAAGTCCAGACGGGTCTGAAGATGCTGTGCCCTTCTTAGATGCAGAGGTTTCTGTCTTTGACCCTGCACGTTACGGCAGTCCGATTGCCCTTCCTTTTGATCTCTCTTCCCATTTTGATCGGGAATATCAACTACTCATTGATGGTCAGTATGGGTTTTATGACGGTCAATTCAAGCGCTTGTCGACCGTAAATGGCGACTTGCTTCCTGAGACACCACTAATGATTGAAGAGGGCGATCTCATAAAGCTGACCTTCGTCAACCGCAGCTTCCAGAATCAATCGATGTATCTCCACGGTCATCACATGCTCATCTTGAGTCGGGACGGCAAAAAGGTTACAGGAAGTCCATGGTGGACGGACACTCTCCAGGTAGCGCCAGGTGAAACCTATGAAGTTGCTTTCCGCGCGAATAATCCTGGTGCATCTATGGAAGGGAATCTGCCTAAAGGTGAGACTGCTTTTGGTATAGCAATCCCGCTCGTGTATGAAGAGTAGCCCAAAAAAGAAAACAGCAGTCCGTAGCGATTTTCGCCAGGCTGCTGTTTTTGTCTGTTACTAAGACTTTTTCCGGTTCTTGGCCGCCAATAGTCTGTTTAGCGTTTCGTCAGGCTGGGTTTGCTTCTCCTGTTTCTCTTTTGCCTGCTCGTTCTTGACTGTTGCTGGCTTCACCCGAGTTCCAGCCGTCCCTACCGGATGAATAAGGGGAGCAGATACGACTTTCTGGTCATCTGTCCGCTCTTCGCGTATCCGTCTTGTCGCAGAGCGCTTCTCGCCGAGGCGAGACAATACTGCCTGTTGTTCAGAATCGGCAGATGTGGACCTGCGCAATCTCCATAGACCAGATAGCCTTGCCCACCATTGATCCGGCAACTGCAGGCGGCGAACGGCGATATCAATCGGCAGCAGCAAAGCCGCCAACATCAGCAACCACTCAC
The DNA here is from genome assembly GCF_900637055.1 of Brevibacillus brevis. NCBI lineage: Bacteria > Bacillati > Bacillota > Bacilli > Caryophanales > Paenibacillaceae > Brevibacillus > Brevibacillus brevis. The sequence continues at coordinate 750,696 of NZ_LR134338.1, read as the reverse complement.
TGATTGACTGTGTGTCCCATTTATCAGGAAGCGTGCCACCAAAAGCCTCTTCTGGTTTGGTGATCTGATTCCCTCCACCAGTACTTAGCCACTCTTGAAGTTCTTTCTCTCCATCGGCATGTATTCCGTATTCCGGTGAATAGGAAACGGTCAAGCCTGTCGTTTGGCTCGCCATGACACGGCCTTGATTTTTTTGTGAGATCTGAATCATGTAAGTGCCCGGATCAGCCGTCTCGAATTCACCCTCCATGACGCCTGGGGCAACCGGTTTAAGCTTGATGACCTCGCGCTTCATCTCTTGATTGAGAACAACTGCCTCCATCTCTTGAGGCATGCTTCCACCAGCTGGCATCGTCACCCTCACATTGCCTTTTGCGCCGTTCACGCTCGTAGTCGTCTTCCAAGTGCCTTCTGTAATTTGCGGGAAAGTCCATGCCACGATTTCGTTCCACAGACGGCTGTTTCCTCCCCAAGCCACCCAGTCCGGTGACCACTTCCCTTCCAGATCACTCGTCCAGGCGACAGAACGTCCCAGACCGTACTGCCAACGGGTGAGAATCGGATCATCGTCAGCACTCATCAACGATGATTCGGCTGTTTGCTTCGGTGTCGTTGCTATATACGCACGCACCGGAGGTAATGTCTGCTTCAGCGCAGGCCAAGCTCCCACCCCTGTATAGCCTGGTACTTGAGGCTTCTCCACAATAAACGTACGGCTGGCTAAGGCTGTTTCTTTACTGAAGATTTTCGGGATGGATTCGGCATCGTTTGCAAAGTAATATCTGCCTTTTCCTAACTCGGCAATCATCTCCAGCAGCGACCTATCCGAATCATCACCCAATGCCACTGTTGAAACGGTAATATTTTCAGCCGTCATTTGCTGCAGCAGGCCCTCGTAATCATCGTTGAGCGCAGACTGCCCATCGGTGAGCAAGATCACGTGCTTACGCTGCGTGTTCATCGCTTTTACACGTTCGTAGCCCAGCTGTAAGGCAGGGAAAATATCGGTCCCGCCATCCGCTTGGATTCTGCTGATCTGCTGTTGGATTTCGTCCAGCTTCGTGACGGACTGTGGAGCTACGACATCCCATGGCGTATCATCAAAGGCGATCACTCCGATGTGGTCTTGTGCATTCATCATGGTTGTCGCTCGAATCGCAGCTTCCCTGGCCAGTGCCATCTTATCCGCCCCTCTGGCATCTGCGCTCATACTGCCCGACTTGTCGATGACCAGCTGAAGTCCGAGTGAAGGGAGCTGTTCCTTCCCTTTTAAATCCATGTGAACAGGTAATGCCTCTTCGATTGGTGTCTGGAACCAGCCACCCATGCCGAAGCTATCTTTACCGCCTGTCATGATCAAACCAATGCCCAAATCACGTACAGCGGTCCGCATGCGTTCCATATCCGCATCCGTCATGCTGGTAGCGGGCACATCTGCCAGTACAATGGAGGCAAATTGCTTGTAGCCCTCAAGCTCCTTTGGCAGCAGTGCGAGATCGCGCACCTCTACCTTGATATTGCCCGCTTCCAGCGCTTGAACGAGGTTACTTGCGGCACCTGGATGCCCTTCGGCTACGAGTATGACTGGTGCCCCGGCTACCTGCGTATAGGCTGTAGCCTGATTGTTCGCCGCTACGGTATCTTGTCGCGGCTCGATTTCCACGCGATAGCGATGGAAACCCTGCTGCATCGCTTTTTGCGAAAAAACGAAGCGGTTGTTGCCCTTGCCGATCTGTACCGTTTGCTGGCCCGCCTCGCGATTGCCTTCATACAGGCGAAGGGTTGCCTCGGTCGCTATCGTACTCTCCACATCAACGGTGATGCCGTATTCCTCTCCCGCATACAGTCTTTGCGGTACCTGTACAGATGTAAGAACGACCTCATCCCCGTGAGGCTGCTGCAAGGAAACAGCCTCTACAGCGATTCCTCGCTCCCTCGCCAGTCTCGTCTGCCGTGCCGCATCTCCGTTTGTTTCCAGACCATCTGTCAGCAAGACGACTTTACCTCTGGCATTGGTAGGGATCATGGCAGACGCCAATCGGATTCCTTCTGCCAAATTGGTTGCATTCCGGTTGACATCCACGCCCAAGGGCTGTACCTCTTGGCGTGTCGTCAACGGTTGATCGACTGCCGCCTCCGCACCTACTGCAATGACAGCATACTTATCTGCTGCTTGCTTTTGCCCGATCGCCTCCCGTAAAAAGGAGAGAACACGCGGATCGTCCTTCATGGAAGCCGATCGATCTACAACAAACACAATCGTTTTCGCCTGAACAGGTGTCAGCAGCTGTGTCCCTGCCAACGCCAAAACCAGAAGGAGGAACAAGAGCGAGCGAATGGCTGCAATTGTCCACTTTCTGCCGATTGGCATTTGCTTTTGATGTCGCCACCAGCTAATGATGACGTACGCAACGAGAAGCAATAGCAACAGGAATAGCGGCTGTATAAAGTTAATACCCACGCTGATACACCCTCCATTCCACCAATAACACCAAGAGAGCAAAAGCTGCCAACCAATAGGTCAACTCCTTCGTTCCCAGTGCTCCTGTTGTGTCAGTCGCTGTTGCTTCCTCACTCTCCTTTTGTTCTTCTGCATTCTTCCGGGCTACGCTTACAGACTTTGGTGTAATATTCGATTCTTCCTCATTCATTTGGACAGTAAAGTACGTACTTTTGGTCCCTGTATCTACCCCTTCGTCAAGGCGATACAACCCTGTCAGCTCCGGTAGCTGCATCGTTTTGGAAGTGGCGTCCTCCGCAAGAGACTGCTGGTGTCCATTCGGATACGTCAAGGTACGTGTTGTCGCTCCTGGTGAGAGGGGGATGGTCAAGACCTCTCCCGGATGTGCCGTGGGGATTGGGGCTGTTTGACCAGGAGACAGCCAGTTGACGACATTTTGCATGAAAATCGGAAAAGCAGGACGAAGCGGAAAGTCCGATGCATGCAAATCAAATCCGATGATGACCACTCGTCGACCGTCTATGATCCCCGCTCTGACCAGATCGACATCGCCTGCGCGTACCAATGGCTTCATACCAGGCATCTCGTCCAATACGTATCCTTTGGCGACGTGCACATCCCGCCAATCGACGTGCTTGAGCAGCGGGTCATCCGGGGAAACTGGCCTTGGCTGTTGATCCAGTTCTTTTTCTCCAGCAAGCGGCAACCACTCTGTTTTCTTGTTCGGAGCAATCAACAAAATGTTTCCTTTTGGCAGCTGGTCTGGTACAACTCCGTCAAAAACCCACAAGTCACGCGCTGCCGCCGCAGCATCCGGTGCCTGCTGAATCGTTTCTACCTCAAGACTTCCGACTGTCTGCAATACTTGATGGAGGAAGCGGTTCCCCTCTGGCGAATACAACGCTGCTTTTCCTTTCCCGGCAGCGAATGGCACACTCCACATGACATCATCCTGGGAAAGGCCGTCCTGCTCCGGTTCGATGACTGCACGATAAACGCTAGATACCGCCAGCTTCTGAAATGAAAATGTCTGGGAGCTGCCTGCTCCAATCGCAAAAGAATCGGTATCCAGCAGCTTGTCTTGCTCATCAAAAACAGTGACTTTTCCTTTCGCAGGCATACTGCCATGATTGTCCACCCGCAGCAGTCCCTCTACCCCTTTTTCCGTAGGCTGGGTTACAAAAATACCGATTGACGTATTCTCGCGGGTGCTCCCCATCTGCATGAACTGAAAGCTCCCGGAAAAAGCAGGGACTGAGCCTCCATCCAGCTTGCGTTCCCCGCTTCCGTCCCCCATCCAAACCACTCCACTGCCTGGTTCATTCTCTGCAATGGCTCCCGCTAATGACAACGCAGCGATTTGATCGGATGTCCCGGAAAAAGGCACAAGCTTTTCGATGGCGTGCAAGAGCGGCTCTTTGTCTGCACTTTTGGAAACCAAAACATTCGGCTCACGCCCTGCCTCGATGAGGGTCATCGTCTGGCCGCTTCCCAGCTTCTCTACGAGTGCTTTTGCCTGTGACACTGCTCGTTCCAGCCGCGTCTCGTTCCCTTCCTTCGCCATCATGCTCCCTGATGTATCCACGACCAAAATCGTATGGTCGGATGTGATTCCCTCAGTGGGAACGGCCGGTCGTATCAAAGCCAGCACGAGCAAGCAGGCAGCGAGCAGTTGCAGCAGCAACAACAGGCTGCGCCGCAGTCTTTCCCACGGTTTCACCGCTTCCCAGTTTTGCATCGTGCGCTGCCACAGGAGTGTACTTGGTATGACACGATCCTCTACTTTTCGCTTGAGCAGGTAAAGGACGATGATGGCCGGGATAATCAGCGCAAACCACAAGTTGCCCAAACCCATCCACTGCATGTTGTCTCTCTCCTCTCTAGCGAATCAAGCCGGCCTGACGAAAGACATGGAAGACAATCGATTCCAGCGATTGTTCGGCCTCTACAGACACGCAGGCGATCCCTCTTCCATAAGCAAACGCGGACAGTTCTTGTTGATAATCTCGCAAGCTCTTGTGGTATTCTTCCATCAAAAGGCTCGTCAGGGATACTTCTTTTGCTTGCCCAGTCTCTGAATCTATCAACCGCAGCTCTCCTGCATACTCGGGCGCAAGCTCTTCTTTGGAAAGCACCTGGACCAGCGTGACCTCTTGTCTGGCCGCCTGCAAATACGCGATGCCTTCCGTATAGCCTGACTCGAACAAAAAGTCCGACAGCACGATGGAAGTTCCAGCTTTGCCGCTGACAGCCCCGGGCTGGCGCATTGCCGTTTGAATATCCCCTGCTCCCCCTTCTTGCAGGGAAGATAAGAAGCTGAGCAAGCGATGCGCCTGGCTCTTTCCTTGCAGCCCGGTAAGTGCTGCCGTCATTCGGCTGTCAAATGCATAGACCGACACATGATCGAGGTGGCACAGAGACAAATAACCAAGTGCCGCGGCAATCTCCACAGCACGGACCATTTTGTTCGGTTGCCCGTAGCTCATCGAACGACTGCAATCGATATACAAGTTCACATGAAGCTCTGTTTCATCCAAGTACTTTTTCAAAAACAGCTTGCCTGAACGGGCATACGCATTCCAATCGAGCTGCCGCAAATCATCGCCGGGAACATACGCCCGAAAGTCTGCGAACTCCATGGAGCTGCCCAGCTGTCTCGCCCTTCGTTTTCCTGCCTGGCTGCCGCTGACCGCTTTGCGACTAGCCATCTGCATTCGCTCCAGTCTGGCGAGCCATGACGGATCAAGCAGGTGTTGATTCATACCTTCTGCGTCCCCAGTTCGTCCAAAATATCCATAATGACGCGGTCTGGTCGGATGCCGTTCGCCTCTCCTTCAAAATTGAGGAAAATACGGTGGCGCAACGCTGGTAGAGCAACTGCTGTCACGTCCTCGTACGCCAGATTGTATCGCCCAGCCAATAATGCACGTACCTTTGCCAAGGAGACAATTGCCTGCACGCCACGCGGCCCCGCACCGTTTCGCACATATTTGTTCACCGAAGCAATCGCCTGTTCCCCCGGATGCGTCGCTAAAAGCAGCTTCACGGCGTAATCCAGTACCGCATCGGCAACCAGCACTTCACGCGCTGCCTGCTGAATCTCAGCAATTTGCTCGGCTGAAGCCACTTTTTCCACGGTGATCACTTGGCTCGTGGTCGTTTGCCGCACGATCATTTTCAGTTCTTCTTCCGTCGGATACGGGACATCGATCTTCAATAAAAAGCGGTCCATTTGCGCTTCTGGCAACGGAAATGTCCCTTCCTGCTCCAGCGGGTTCTGTGTCGCGAGAACGAAGAACGGCTCTGGCAACAGACGAGTCACTCCCCCAGCTGAAACCGTTCGCTCTTGCATGGCCTCCAACAGGGCGCTTTGCGTCTTTGGCGTCGCCCGGTTGATTTCGTCAGCCAGCACGACATGAGCGAAGATCGGACCATGTTGGAACTGGAAGGACTGCTGTCCCTTCTCGTCGACCAACAGGATGTTCGTTCCAGTAATGTCTGTCGGCATCAGGTCCGGTGTGAACTGAATCCGCTGAAACGACAGCTCGAAGGCTTGGGACAGTGTCCGAACAAGCAGCGTTTTGCCCAAGCCGGGTACGCCTTCCAAGAGCGCATGCCCACCTGCAAACACGGCCCACAGAAGTTGCTCGACCACATCTTTTTGTCCTACCAATACCTTTCCAATTTCCTGCCTGACAAGCTCTACTCGCTGCAAGCAATCCTCTAGCGTTTGCTGCGCCATCGCCGTGTCTCCTTCCTGTTGTTGAATGATCTAAGGCTCTATTTTGCTGAAATAATCCTTCACGATCTGTTGATAATCGCCGGGAATACTGCCTTTTTCCATACTCTCGCGGGCAAATTGCTCATATTGGCCGTACACTTCCTCGTACGGCAGCGTTCCACCCGAGGAAACTTGTGTGTTTCCGCTTTGCTGCGACTGGGAAGGTCCTGACCCGAGTGGACCTCCGACTGTATCAACAGGTCCGTTTTCTCCACCTATGCGCTCTGCCGGGACGGTAACGAGCTCGTGTTTGCCTTTTCCTAACCCGGCCCCGCCGCCTTGACCGCTTCCTTGACCACCAGAGCCATTTCCATTTCCATTGCCGCTTCCATTGCCGTTGCCGTTTCCGTTGCCATTCCCCTGCCCCGAGCCATTGTTTCCGTTCCCAGGCTGGTTTGCCGGGTTCGCCCCTTGATTGGGATTAGCACCTGCTCCCGGTGTTGCCGCAGTTGGCTGATTCCCGGGTGTCCCCGATGCTGGAGTCGCCTGGCCTGTTGCTGCCGTTCCTGCCCCTGCTCCACTCGCTCCAGCATTTCCTGCTTGTGCGCCTGCACTGGCAAGCGTCATTTGCGACTGATTGAGCGAAGCAGCGGCATGTATAGCTGCGAGCATGGCTTGCTGAGATTGCTGGATGCCCGTCATAGCTTGCATCAAGCTGTTCTCGAGCGCAGTCATCGCTTGAGGCACTTGTCCTTGGGCTGTTTGCTGGGCTGCCTCCGCCAGTTGTTTGGCGATATCCTCCAGCTCCTTCGAATCGGCAGACTCTGCCTCTTTTTTCAATTGCTCTGCTGCACTTGCGAGTTCGCGAGCGATCTCTTCCCGCTCTTTTTGCGGCATGCTTTCCATGGCTTTTGCCATTTGTGCCAAGGCCTCGGTCATCGCTTGTCGATCTTTCGCTTCCATCGCGCCAGCCAAAGCTTTTGTCCCTTCTTGATTACCCAAGCTGCGCTGGAGTGCTTGCAGTGCTTTTTCTTTGCGCTGCTCTGCATCTCTGACCTTCTCCAATTGTTTTTCCGCAGCGCGCAATGCATTTTGCCGTTCTGCCGGGTCGTCTGCTTTCGCCATAGCCTTTTTTGCCTGCTCCAGCATTTCCTCCAGCTGCTTTTTCTGCGCGTCGGTTAAGCCTGTATTCTTTTTCACTTCCTGCTTGATTGCCTCTACTTCTTCCTCAACCTGCGCGACTGCTTTCTTTTCCTCTGCCATCTGGGCCAGCCGCAAGTCTTGAGGATTCGGCCAAAGAAACAGCACCAGGCATACCAATAGCAAGCTGCTTGTGACATACACCTTTCTTTGGACCAGCGACCAGATGCGGACGCTCTCTACGATATGCGGCAAATTTTTACGCAGATGCTGCAGGGCGTCTTCCCTCTGCATACCCGCTACCATCGACTGATTCTCTTGATTCTCCCATGCTGTGACGACTCGCTGGGCCAAACCATTACCGTCTGCCACTTGCGCACATTGGAGCCAGGTAGGGCGTATCCAAAGCGCACGCACCAGACCTGTGAGGACAACAAGCACTGGCAGCACAACCGCGATCCATTGGTAAAACGGAATCGGCCAGACGCGGGCAAGGAGGAGGAGCACCAGACTCGCCCCGATTCCCCACAAACCATAGACCGTTAGCTGCTGTATCCATACACGCAAGCCCAGTTGCTTTCGAATGGGTGCAAGCAGTGACTTCAGCTCGTCGTTCGCTTTAGCGGTAAACATGGCTTATTGCTCCTCTTTTACTTTGCGAAATCTCGGTTTCACTGGCTGAATGAGATAGATGGAGAGTAAAAGGCAGAACAGTGTAATGATCCCGAAAAACAGGCAGTAAACCGCGTACGGGTCCACATTCCCAATTCTGATCTGCGGCCCTTCTTCAAAAATGTTCAACATTGCAAACAATGGATTGAAATTATGCAGGAGATCTGGCCAGTCCGGCATGGTCGCGGATGACATGGCGCCCGACCGGCGCTGGTACCGAATGAACTCTTTGATAATTTCCGCCAGTATGCTCGATCCGATCGCATATCCGAACACCACGGCATAAGTGACGACCGTAGCGATACCAGTCCGTTTGATCAGCGTGGACATGAGCACACCAATGCTGCCGATGCCGAACATCGTAATGACGTAAAAGCCAAACACCTTGATCACTTGTGCAGGTGAAATTCCTCCATACAAAAAGACGATGGCATAGAGCGGGATGGTCGCAATGACCAGAAAGGTCATGAAGCTGAGCGATGCCAGCCATTTGCCTAAAATCAATCGTGTGGCGCTGACATTCGTGGTCAACAGCACACTCAACGTCTGACGTTCGCGCTCACCGGAAATCACACCTGCCGTCAATCCCGGCACGACGAAGCAGATCATCCCGAGCTGAAACACAGACAGCATCATGAACAGCTCGCGTGTATCATTCGGGTTGTAGTAGCTGCCGCCGTTTGTCATAAAGAAAATCAGCGTGAGCGTCATTGCACCCAAAACGAGCAAATAGAGCAGGATGATCCACGGTGACCGATTGGTCCGCATCCGCATTTTCCATTCATTGAACAAGACAGGGTTGCGAAATCGTCTCAAGTCGCTCATGAGCCCACCCCTTTCGTAATTTCCAGGAAGATTTCTTCCAAATCACCAACTGCCTCATTAAACGCGGCAACAGGGTAGCCTGACACCGCAAGCTCCCGCAGCAGCTCAACCTGTTCTTCGTCATTTCCTGAAAAGCCTGCAACGACCCAGTTCCCTTCGCGTGTCACCCTAGTAATGACGGGCATCTCACGCAAGCGCGTCATTGCTTCATCAACCCGATCCAACAGGCGAATACGCAATACCCGCTGTTCTTGCATTTTCGAGTAAATCTCATCGACTCGTCCAAAGGCAACCAGATTGCCTTCCTCCACAATCCCGATGACGTCGCACATCTCCGCTAGCTCAGGCAATATGTGCGAGCTAATGATAATCGTCTTGCCCATGTCCCGCAGTTCCTTCAAAATCTCCCGCAGCTCGATGCGAGCACGAGGGTCCAAACCAGAAGCTGGTTCGTCCAGAATGAGCACTTCCGGATTGTGAACCAGCGAGCGGGCCAGTCCAAGGCGCTGCTTCATCCCTCGCGACAACGAGTCGACGTAGGCATCCCGCTTGTGCGTGAGATTCACCAGCTCTAATAACTGCGGAATGATTTGTTTTCGCTCTGCTCCCGGAATATCGTAGTTCGCCGCGTAAAAATCAAGGTACTCTTCTGCTGTCAAATTGTCGTAGACACCAAAAAAGTCTGGCATGTAGCCAATCAGCTTGCGCACTTCCTTTGGATGCTTGGTCACTTCGTAGCCGCCTACGTATGCTTTCCCACTGGTCGGCTCCAATAAAGTCGCCAAAATGGACATCGTCGTCGATTTTCCTGCCCCGTTCGGACCGACGAAACCAAAAACGGTACCCTTGTCAATTTCGAGCGAAAGTCCTTTTAGCGCTTCCATTTTGCCGTAGCGCTTGCGCAAATTTTGGATCTGGATCACTTCTTGCTCACCTTCCCTTCCACACTGACACTTGGAACCCCAATGTGGCGTTCATCCTCAAACTGGTGGGCAAATTTGATGCGGACAATGCCGTCGCCCGAAACATAAGTAGTGGTCTTGTCGCTTGTCATCACGTTGTTCATGAATGCTTTTTCAAATGGTTCGAAAGCTTTTGTCTTCCAGTTGTAAACCTCTTTTTGAAATGTCGTATTGTCCTCTGACCAGGTATACAGGTACAAATTGCTGATGGCAAGATCCTGTCCTTCCTGATTCAGATTGATGTCAAAGGTAATATCCCCGGCAGGAAGTCTAAAGCCATCGCCGAAATCATCTACCGGAACTGAGCTGCCCGACATCGTCACATCAAACGACCCCGTTGGATAATAAATGTGTCCGTCCTTGGATGGATTCACTTGCAGCGTCGAAGTGACCATCGCAATGCTGCTGTTCTCCGTATTTTCGTTTTCTACGACAGCCTCTACAACTTGCTCTTCGGTCCAGCCCACGAGTTTTACCACTTCAGACTGACCACCACGTCTGTCCATCATGTCCAGCATTTCCACAATGAGTTGCTCACGGGTTTCTCTTTCATAGCCATTCGATTGCATGTGCTGCGGCAGAGCATGCCCCATATTCATCCGATGTTGGTTCCGTCTTGCTTGTTGTTGAGGAGCAAACGGCAAGTTCACTTCGATACTGCTGCCAGCCGCCAACTGTGAAAACTCTTGTACCTGCATACCCGTAGAGATCGTCACGTCTCTTAGCGAGTACTTCGTATGGTTCGTCACGGTTCCTTTCAGTGCACCGTTCTCATACGACAGGTTCGATTCTATTTTTCCTACGTCCGATAAGGATTGCTCCGTCGCAACCTTACGCATCGACCAGAATTCTACATCTCGGAAATCAATATGGGTCTGATCTGGCTGTATGGAAATCCACGTTTTCGGAATTTGATCGAGATAATCTCTTTCAGTGACAGGTTGGGTCATACCCTCCCCCTTTATAGTCAAACGATAGTCGTCATTACTCGGTACGAATAATGCGGTTACGCTCAATGCATTTGCCTGTCCGTTGTTTTGCAGCTCAATATAGCCCACCTGGTGCAGCTTTACACCCACCCCCCGCTGGATGGCACCGATCGAGAAGATTCCGATTCCCGCCAACACCGAAAGGGCAGGGACGATTACCCACATGTAGCTTTGCTTGCGGCCTCTCCGCAAAATATAGAAAAGAACTGGCCCTGCAACCAGGGCATAAATTCCGAAAAATACGGCGAACCAGCCAACCTCTGGAATTTTCAAGGATGGGACTCGATCAGCAGCATCCTGAAGCGGCCATACGTTGTCAATCATGCTTCTATTTGAAGCGTTGATGGAAGAACCAAAAGCCTTTACTAGTGTATCCGCCCAAAAGCGGCTGTTTCCTGCCCAGCTGGCTACTGGTTCCGCCGCCAAATCATAGGCGACGTACAATACTTTTCCGGCTCCCACGTTATGGACAGCCATCAGCGGAATATTTCCTTCGCTGTACAGAACTTTCCCTGCCTTCACAGTCCCATTGCTTACCGTAAAGGGGGATGTCAGTGCAATTGGATTGGTCTTATCCGCTTTTAAACTGGAAAGTGTCTGTACGCTCGTCACTCCAGTCACTTCTACTGGCGACAAGTCAGCCAAAACGCCTCCAGCTTTCTTGTACTGCGCTCCTCCGGCTAAAATCAGTATCCCGCCAGAATTCGTCCAATCCCGAACCGCTTTAATCTGTTGTTCATTCAATGCATCCAAAGCAAAATTATTGATAACGAGCATATTGAGCATCTGTAGCTGAGTACCTGTCACTGGCATATTGTCTGCCTTCATCGTCAAGAGCTGGACCGGGTTATGAATAGAGCCTTTCGGCAGTACACCCAGGAAGTTAGCTGTGTCAGGATTTTCTGCCAGCACCCCGATCATCAGCGTATCTTCGCTGTATGAAACGCCGGTTACCGGAGTTTGTGCGATCATCTTGTTATTTTGCATCAAGGCCACAAAAGAATTGCCATGCAGCTCTGATCCAGGAACGATAATCGTTACCTGCTTGGTCACTCCGCTTGCAATCGAAACCGGCTGATAATTGGCAACTTCGAAGCGACTGTCTCCCCGTTCTCCCGTGGCGACAAAAAGCTCGCCTTCGATATCTGCCCCTCCATTTCTCACCGTGACCACAACGGGTACCATCCCCGTGTCCCTGTACTTTCCTTCAATTCCGACTGTTACTCCTAGCTGAATGTTTCCCTCTGCCAAGGCTGTCCCCGTCAATCCTAAAGGAACACCTGCTACCAACAGGAGGAACGCACAGAAAGCCAGGAGCCACCGCTTGCACTGCGCCGTTTTCATTCGTTCAAAACCTCCACGGTCCATTCTTTTTTTCTGCCTATCTTTTCTTCTCATACAGTTATTGACGTTATTTCCAGACAAATAGCTACATTTTTTTCAAAATGAAATCAATTGGTCACCAATTGCGAGAGTGAAAAATAGAAAAAACGTCAGCGTTATGCTCTGACGTTTTTCGCAATCCTTCTATGACATGCCATACCCTACATCCTGAAGTCTCGCCGGATCAAACATATCGGCTATCGCCTGATGCACATGAGGCGGGTGCTCCGCCAATCGATGACACAAGTACAAGTACCACTCTGTCCCATATGTGAGGTACAAGCGCAACTGAACTCCTTTTTCTCGCAAAGCATGAGCCAGTTCTGGGCGAACCCCGTATAACAGCTCGACCTCTACATTCGGCCGATGCAAATAGTCCTGACGGGCTAGCTCGTCCACAATCGCTTGGTCATGGGTAGCGAGTGAGCATTCGCGTCCAGATTGCACACATATGTCAGCCAGCTCCAGGTACCGTTCGTTCAACTCCACTGAACGCGCCAATGCGATTTCCTGAGGTTCCTTAAATGCACCTTTGACCAAGCGAATTTTCCCCGGGAGTTCGAGTACCCGTTTCACATCATCCAGCGAGCGGTGCAAATGCGCTTGAATCGTAATGCCCACATTTTCATGTCGATGTACCAAGCGCTCATACATGCTTATGATCGCCTCTGTTTTCGTCGATTCCTCCATGCTGATCATCAAATACTGGCCGCTATGTCTCGCCCGTTCCGCCAGCTCTTCTACGTGAGCAAAAGCCAGTTCTTGATCCAGCAACAAGCCGAGATGGGACAGATCAAAGGAGATTCCGACTGGTGTATGTAGTTGGAAGCAATCCGCAATGAGCGCCAAAAATTCCTGCTGCGCTTCATGTACAACCTGCAAGTCCAGCATATTTTCACCAATGTGCTCAACGGATAGACGATAGCCCATTTTTTTCAAGCGTTGGGCTACTATCATTGCATCCGCACGCGTTTCGCCTGTCACATAACGTTTCGCAGCAGTCAAAAGCAACGGATATAACAAGGGCGATGTTCTGACTGCTTCCTTGATTCGTTCATCACGGGCGATTGTACGCAAAATCTCGGCGGTTCTTCTCTCTTCTGGCGTCATCCTTCTCTCTCCTTTGGCAGTGGCATACCTCTTCTCTTCCTTCACCCTACCATGGTACGCTTGTGGAGATTAGGTCCAGTTTCCAACTTTTTCGAGAGGACCAGTTACATAAGGAGGCTCACACGCCTTGCTTTGGATGACCATTGACCGAGAGAAACCCATTCCGTTAATCAGACAAATCTATTCTGAATTGCGCACGAAAATTTTGAGCGGAGAACTGACAGCCGGATTCAAGCTTCCTTCAACCCGCAAAGTAGCCAGTGAACTGCACCTCTCTCGCAACGTGGTGTTAGAGGCGTACGAGCAGCTACTAGCCGAGGGCTACATTGAGAGCAGACGTGGCTCTGGGTATTTCATTGCTTCTGGCATTTATTTGGAACAGCACGCCCGGGTGACAGAGGCTGGGTTCCCGAAAGTAGATCAGTACTTCAACGAAGCCGAGAGCACGCTGATCGATTTTCGCTCCGGTGTTCCTGCTCTGGAGCACTTTCCTCGCAGCCTCTGGGGCAAAACCGTCCAGCGTGTCTGTCTGGAAGCGCCGCTGTCAGCCTTTGGCTATAATCGCCCCGAGGGACGCACGGAGCTGCGCACGATTTTGTGCCGCTATTTGTATCGAACGCGCGGCGTGCAATGCGAACCCGAGCAAATCATTATGACATCCGGCGCTACTCAGGCGCTCACCCTAATTGCCAACGTGCTTCTGCGTCCTGATAGTCAAGTAGTCATCGAGGACCCGATCACGCACGATATCCAGCGTATTTTCACGAGGACAGGCGCTTGCTTACTGCCTGTTCCGACAGATGCCTACGGGATGGATATGGAACAGCTGCCGTCATTAACTGCCCATCGCCCCCGCTTCGTATTTGTCACACCCTCTCATCAGTTCCCGCTCGGCGGCACCATGCCCATCCAACGCAGACTTCAACTCATTCGTTATGCACGGGAAGCGGACTGCTACATTGTCGAGGATGATTACGACAGCGAATTTCGCTACGAGACTGCTCCCATCAGCTCCATCCAGGGACTCGCCTCGGAGCGTGTCATCTACATCGGTTCCTTTAGCAAAATCCTTTCTCCCGGACTACGCCAGGGATACCTCGTCCTGCCAAAAGCATTGGTAGCTTCCTATCAGCAAGCAAAATGGCTCTCCGATTTGCACGCCCCTTCCATTGATCAGCTTGCACTAGGGGTTTTTATCGAGGAGGGGCATCTAGAGAAATACGTGAATCGCGTAAAAAAGCTGTACAAAAAACGCCGACAATGCTTGATTGATGCTCTTCAACTTGCTTTTGGTAATGGTGTGCGCATTTGGGGGGAGGCTGCTGGTCTGCACATCGTCGCTGCTTTTCCAACGGTTCGCTTCACACCTGACGTCCTGACTGCACTGGAGCAAGCCGGAGTGCGTGTCTACCCGGTTGAGGAACACACCATTGTCAAAGACAAGCATACGGATAAAATCATTCTCGGATACGGCAATACCAATGAGGAACAGATCAAAAAAGGGGTCGAGCGGATCAAGGCTGTTTTAACGAATATTGCGCTGGCGAGAACAAAACGAGCATAGTCAAATTTTAAAGCGAGAATGCCTGCATCTGTTGATTCACCATGTTTCCACCGTTTCACAAAAAAAGAGCCAAATCTCGAATGCTCCACAAGATTTGGCTCAAGACTATTACACTTCCGTTTTTATCTTCTGAAAAAATAGAGGATGATTAACGCCAGCGACCACAGCATCTAGGATGGCAATGCCGACAGAAATCTGGACATCTGCGTCGACGATCTCGATCCCAATCTCGTCCTCGATCCCAGTCTCGACCACGACCCCAATCATCTCTTTGCCATGGATAATAGGAAGACTGCCCAGACCGACTGGAATACGATGATGGCCAATGTCCGCTTGGATAATTCACGCAACCGCCTTCTTTCCTCTTATTTTTTGTTGACTATATGTGTATATGCACGGTGACGTTCATCCGCATAGACTAATGACCTCCATACCGAATAAAAGGGTATCTACCTATGTCCTCTATCACCGCCATCTACCTATTTTCTTTCCGGACACACACCAAAAAACCGGTATTCCTACGAGCAGGAATGACCGGCTTTTGACAACTCTGATGCCCTTATGATTTCGTCCACAGTTCTCTGCGAGACGTTGTTACAGAAGTTGCACCCGCTTGAATGGCGCGATCTACATCTTCCATCGTACGAATAAATCCTCCCGCGATGACCGGAATCTTGGTTCGTACAGTGATTTCTTCGATCAGGTGGGGAATGATTCCTGGCAAAACCTCGACGTAATCCGGTTTGGTTCTCTCCAGCTGGGTAAGGCTGCTATCTAATGCCATCGTATCAATGAGAAAAAGTCGTTGGATGGAAATGAGCCCTTTTTTCTTGGCGGCAAGAATGGCACTGTTCCGTGTGGTGATGATTCCTTCGGGCTGTGCTTCTTGCGCAAGAAACTCCATCGCATATTCATCAGACTTCAAGCCGTCAATGAGATCGGCATGGATCAGCAGTTTTTTCCCGAACGCTCTGGCCCGTTTTCCCAGGGGCTTTACTTGCGCTACATGGGCATTCAGCAAAATAATGCGCTCGTAGCTGCTTTCCATGAGTTCATCAAATTCTTTTAATGTCCGAGCTGCAGGAAGTATGACTTGATTGATCTGGTTTGCCAATCACGAATCACCCCTATTGAAATGTTTTCGCAAGATGATATTCCTCTTCAAACGCTTTTATTTCATGTTCTTTCCTCTCATCTGACCATTGCAGCTCATGGGCGAGCTCTTCTCCCACCATTCGATACACAGGCTCCAATGTATCTCTCTCGAAGAATAGTCTTCCACTGCGACGAATCAGAAAATCACTCATGGTCATGACCATTTCTTCCTCTACAGCGTAGCGTAGTTCTGCTTTCAGCAGTGCTTCGATTGGAGACACATTTTGAGCATTTTGTGTCAAAAGCTCCAGGCACATCGTTACGATTTGCTCACTGTTGCTGCCATATTTCCCAACCAGAACGCGGATTTGTTCCTCGGTGATTCCCCATTGGCGAAGCCGTTCTGCCTGTGCTTTCACAAATACAGGAATCTTGGCTGCGGAATCAAATTTCCCGCCAGCGAGGACGATTTTGTCTGTCTGACAAGCTCCAAATGCCCTGCCCTCTTCTTCGTTCAACTGCTTGACCACCACATCGACAATGCGCTCGGCCATCTTGCGGAAGCCCGTCAATTTTCCACCTGCGATCGTAATCAGCCCGCTTTTGGAGTAAAAAATCTCGTCCTTGCGTGACAATTCGGATGGGGACTTGCCATCTTCATGGATCAGCGGTCTGAGTCCTGCCCAGCTGGAGCTGACATCCTGTTCCGTCAGCTTCACAGAAGGGAACATCTCGTTCGCGGCATTCAATACATACTCCATGTCTTCTCTCGTCACCGTTGGACGCTCCAGCACACCTTTGTAGTTCGTGTCAGTGGTACCGATATACGTACTGTTATTGCGCGGAATGGCAAACAGCATGCGCCCATCGGATACATCGAAATAAACGGCCTGCTTCAACGGCAGTCTGTTATATGGCACGACCAGATGGACACCTTTTGTCAGGTGGAGGCGTTTGCCGTACAGGGAGTGGTCTTTTTCTCGAAGCTGATCCACCCATGGACCTGCTGCGTTGACGATTTTTTTGGCATGAAGGGAGTACTCCGTGCCCGTAAGCAAATCCTTCGCGCGAATACCGATGACCTTACTGTTTTCATAAATAAAGCCAGTGGCTTCGGTATAGTTCACGCAGAGCGCTCCATGCGAGCTTGCTGTTTTCATGACCTCAATCGTAAGCCTAGCATCATCTGTCCGATATTCAAAATAGAGCCCGCCGCCCTTGAGAATATCGCGGCGCAAAAGCGGTTCTGCCTCCACGGTTTTCTGCTTGTTCAGCATGATGCGTCGTTCTTTTCGTTCGACTCCAGCCAACACATCGTAAACATACAACCCAACGGAGGTTGCCAGCTTGCCATAGGTACCATTTTTCACGATTGGCAAAATCATTTTTTCAGGGATGACGATATGTGGCGCATTGCGATACAAAATAGCTCGCTCCCTGCCTACTTCCCGCACCAGCTGCACATCGCCCTGCTTCAAATAGCGCAATCCTCCATGAACGAGCTTGGTAGAGCGACTGCTGGTTCCCGCAGCGAAGTCCTGTTTTTCCACGAGTCCAACGCTTAGACCTCTCGCGGCTGCGTCGAGGGCAATACCTGCTCCCGTCACCCCACCGCCAATTACCAAAAGATCGAGTTGTTGGTTTGCCATTTTATCCAGACAAGCCTGGCGTTGACTTGATGACAATGCATGTTGATCCTTCATCATTCTTCTCATCCTTTCTAAAAGAAAAAGACAGCCAATATCCAAAAGAAGCAATGCAATGTCATTGCTCTTCTGATACTGGCTGTCTCCGTAGTCTCCACAGCATGATTAACTTATCTCTAACTTTAGACCTCTTTTACGCAAAAATCAATGCCTAATCTTGTAACCCATCGTTGCCGTAACCGCTTGCTTCCAGCCTGCGTACAGCTCCTGGCGCACTTCCTCCGCCATATCCGGTGAGAAGGAGCGCTCCACCACTTTGTTATTTACAATATCTTCCTTGCTTCCCCAATATCCGACGGCAAGCCCTGCCAGGTAAGCTGCTCCCAGCGCGGTCGTTTCATTGACACGCGGACGCTCTACCTCTGTATTCAGGATGTCGGACTGGAACTGCATCAAAAAGTTGTTCGCCACGGCTCCACCGTCTACCGCCAGCTTTTGCAGCCGGATGCCGGAATCAGCCTCCATCGCTTCAAGCACATCCCGCGTCTGATAAGCCAGAGACTCCAGCGCTGCCCGAATCAAATGATCTTCCGTCGTTCCACGGGTCAAACCGAAAATCGCGCCTCTAGCTTCCATATCCCAATAGGGAGCTCCCAAGCCAACAAAGGCTGGAACCATATAGACACCATCTGTGCTGTCAACAGCGAGTGCGTGCTTTTCCGAATCCGATGATTTGTCGATCAGCTTGAGGCCGTCACGCAACCATTGAATCGCCGCACCAGCCACAAAAATACTGCCTTCCAGGGCGTACTCTACCTTGCCATCCACTCCCCAGGCAATGGTCGTCAACAACCCGTTTTTGGATGCAACTGCCTTTTCTCCGGTATTCATCAGCATGAAGCAACCTGTTCCGTATGTGTTTTTGGCCTGCCCTTCCGCAAAGCATGCCTGCCCAAACAAAGCGGCCTGCTGGTCTCCGGCAATCCCGGCAATCGGAATCTGGAATTCGATGAGCTTCTCGTCTGTGTAGCCGTACAATTCGCTGGAAGGACGGACAGCTGGCAGCATGGCTTTCGGGACTTGCAGCATGTTCAACAGCTCGTCGTCCCACTCCAGAGAATGAATATTAAACATCAACGTGCGCGAAGCATTGGAATAGTCGGTCACATGGACAAGGCCATTGGTCAGCTTCCAAATCAGCCACGTATCGATGGTGCCAAACAAGAGGTCGCCTTTCTCGGCTCTTTCCCTTGCTCCCTCCACATAATCGAGCAGCCATTTCACCTTTGTACCGGAAAAGTAGGCGTCAATCAACAGTCCTGTCTTTTCCCGAACCGTTTGCTCATGGCCTTGCTCTTTCAACTGGTTGCAAATATCGATGGACTGTCTGCTTTGCCATACAATGGCATTGTGGATGGGCTTACCCGTGTGCTTATCCCATACCACGGTTGTTTCCCGCTGATTGGTAATCCCGATTCCAGCGATTTCTTCCGGTTTCACATGATTCTCCAGTAAAACCGCTTTCAAAACCTCCAGCTGCGATTCCCAGATTTCCTCGGCATTGTGCTCTACCCAACCCGGCTTCGGATAGATTTGCGTGAATTCCTTCTGGGCAACACCGATAATGGCACCTGATTTATCGAATAAAATAGCGCGAGAGCTCGTGGTTCCCTGATCGAGGGAAAGCATATATTTATTGTCCATGACAACTTCCTCCTTCACTCATATGGAATCGCCTTCATTTTTACCTTTATGTCTAGGAACGTGCACTTTCGGATGCGAGTCGCTCCTTGCTGCCAATTGATTTTTTGGTTGTCATTCCGACCACGATGGCAATCACCATGAAAGCCGCTAATGCTATTACACCTGTCAGCGAATGATCTGTAAACGTCCATTTGTAAAAAAATGCTCCACTTACTGCTCCCATGATAGGTCCAACAACAGGAATCCATGCATAGCGCCAGTTGGACTTTCCTTTGCCGTGGATAGGCAAGAGAGCATGAGCGAGACGAGGTCCCAGGTCCCGGGCCGGATTGATCGCATAGCCGGTAGTCCCGCCCAGAGATAAACCAATTGCGACAATCAGGAAGCCAACGATAAATGGATTCAGTCCTTCTGCAAATTTATTCGCTCCGATCGCCAGTAGACCGAGCACTAAGAAAAACGTACCTAAAATTTCGCTGAAGAGATTTGCGACTGTATTCGGAATCGCGGGACCCGTTGCAAATACTCCTAATTTGGCTCCGGCATCATCCGTCTCACGCCAATGCGGGTAATAAAAGATCCAGACGAACGTCGCCCCCATAAATGCCCCAATCAGTTGAGCCGCCACGTAGCCCGGCACATGCTCCCACGGGAATTGACCGATGCTGGCCAGTGCAATCGTAAGTGCCGGATTCAAATGCGCTCCGCTAATGCTTCCTACTGCATACGCTCCGCACGCAACTGCCAGCCCCCAGCCCAGCGTAATCACAATCCAACCGCCGTTTTGGGAATACACCTTTTTCAAGTTCTGCCCGGCGCAAACACCTGCCCCCAAGATAATCAAGATCATCGTTCCGATCAGTTCTCCTACATAAATAGACATGCCCCACCCTCCCCCTTATTGGAAAAACGCATTTGGAAAAAACGCAAACCGATTCCCGTAAAGCGCTTACATTCCGCCAACTCCTTTGTGGTTTGTCTAGAGAGAAAATAAAAAAGCTAATACTCGCAAACCAAGAGCGAATGCCCTCATTTTGCAAATATTAGCTGATCTCCCAATCTCCACAGCACTATTAACTTAAGACCTACTATATAGCTACTGCACAAAATTTGTCAAGAATCCCTTTCCTTCACTTTTGCCAGTTCTCGCATCAAGCCCGGCAAAAAGAATAACGGGTAAATCAGCAGGTACAGGTTCGGAATCCACCAGGACCAATCGTAATCTGCCTTGAACGCCCAAAATGCAATTGCCTGCAAACCCGAACAGGACGTCAAAACGAGCGACAGCATGGCGAGCGGCTTCCAGATATGCCGTCCTCTGCGATAGGCGTACAGACTGGCAAAGCCCGTGATGGAAATGAAGATATCCAATGGAAAAAAGGACAGGTTCCAGGCGAGCAAATTGGGGTCGTAGTAATCCTGATACAGGTATTCCACAGGGAGAAGCTCCAAAAATGTAATGAACCAGTATACGACAAAAGCCACATCGGTGACCCAGAAGAACACTAGCATTGCTTTCACATTTTTCTCACTCATTTCGCCTCAGCTACTCCTGTATCTTTCGAAGATTGCGCGTGAGAAGTGTCCCCCAGATTCAACAGTACACAGCCCACGATGATCAGTCCGACAGCAATCAGTTTTTTGACAGTGAAGGCATCCTTGAAGACCACCACACCAATGACCGCGATGATCGCCGTGCCGAGACCCGACCAGATGGCATAGGCAGTCCCAACCTCCATTTCCTTGAGCGCCAGGCTCAGCGACGAGAAGCACAAAATATAAAAGATAAACATCATCACACTGGGAACAGGCTTGCTCAGCCCGTCAGATAGCTTCATCGATGTTGTTCCAGCCACCTCTAGTAAAATGGCCATTAATAGATAGACCCAACTCATTATGTTCCTCCTACTTACTTGTTTGAAGACGAAGTATCTACGATGCCGCCTAGTAAAATATCGATGACCGCATCCAGCGCATCGCCAATCGTCAGATGGTGCTGGTTCGCCAACTGCTGATCAATCAGCTGGTTGAGCGTTCCGGTATACATCTGGATCAAGATTGGAAGCTGGATACGACGAAACACGCCCTCCTCTACCCCTTGCTCCAAAATGATTCGGACATGCTCCCACTCCTGTTGATTGAACTCGTCGATCAGCTTCCATTGCTCGGGATAGTAGCGCTTCAGCTCGTACCACACACGAAGGTCGGTTCGTGAGAAGTTGTTCGGAACGAGTGCCAGGAGCTGTCGCATCTTCTCTACCAAATCGAGATCAGGATCATGCAAAATCTGATCTTCCGCTTTACGCAAGTCCTCGATGTTTTCTTCAATGACTTTGGTGATCAAGGCCTCTTTCGATGGAAAGCTCGCATACAACGTCTTGGTGCTAACGCCTGCGCGCCGAGCTAAATCGGACATGGTGAAACGGACGCCCTTGGTCTCAATCTCATGATAGGCGCATTGTAGGATTCGCTCCTGCATGTTCTTGCCCCCTCTCGAAAACAAGGAAAATATTTTGTTTTTCATATTTTCCAAAACGTACTCTTAGCATAACGGCCTGCACATTTATTGTCAACAATCGCCAAACCACGCTTGGCTCAGTGCCTTGATACCGGGGTCGATTTTTTCCAATGAAATGCCCGCGAAGCCGAGGAAAAACTCTTTTGGCACAGGATTAGGCGGCACCAGCCATGTAAACGATGCAGACGAAGCTCTCACGCCTGCCTGAATCGCCAGCTTTCTCAACTCTTCTTCGCTTCGTTCGCTGTTTACCCGCAGCAGAACGTGAAAACCCGCATCGGCTCCGATGACTGTCGCTCTTTCGCCAAAATGCTTGTGCACAGCCAGCAGCAGCGCATCATGCTTTTTGCGGTACAGCTTGCGCATTTTGCGGACATGCTTTTCGAAATATCCTTTTTCCATAAAGGCTTCCATCGTTCGCTGATGCAGTCGGGATGAGGATGGTTCCAGCAGTGTCTCGCGCAGAAGGTTGTAGTACGTATCCAGCAAAGATTCTGGCAAGACCATGTACCAAATGCCTAGTGCAGGCGCCAATACCTGCGCAAAGCTCCCCATATAAATGACATTCGCATGCGGGAGCAAGCCTTGCATAGACGGAATCGGTCTGCCATGGTAACGAAACTCTCCGTCGTAATCGTCTTCGATGATGTACCCTCCCACACATTTGGCCCATTCGAGCAATTCCAGTCGCTTGAATATGGGCATGATCATCCCGCGCGGGTATTGATGAGCCGAAGAAACGGCAGCCAACCCAACCTCTGACTCATAAAGCTCTCTGACGCTAATTCCATCCTCTGTCAGTGAGATCGGCACCACGTCGTAGCCGTGCTGGCGAAACGTATTGGCAAACAGCAAATACCCCGGATTTTCTACGCCGATGCGTTGGAACTGCGGTTTTACCATCAAACAGATCAGGGACAGCAAGCCAAACTGGTCCGCCCCAATCACCACTTGATTCGGTGAACAAGCGACACCCCTGTACCTGCGCAAGTAGTCAGCGATTTGGCTCCTGAGTCCAGCCTCCCCTTGCGGATCTCCATAAAAAAGATTCTCCTGCTGCTCGATGTGAAGCGTCTCATTGTACAAGCGACGCCAAATCATGGTTGGAAATAACGAAAAATCATTGCGGGAGAGATGAAAGTCATAGACGTATTCCCGCTCGTCACGCAGCATGGGACGCTGGATGGTTTTTGCGCTCGTACCAGCACCCGGCTTCACCTCTGGATCAGGCAATTTCTCCACATAGTACCCACTGCGCGGTTTGCTTTGGATAAAACCTTCTGCCAGCAGCTGTTGGTATGCCATCTCCACGGGTGTTGTGCTTAAGCCCAGCAAGTCAGCCAGCTTGCGAACGGATGGCAGCTTGCTACTCACCGCCAAGCGTCCTGTGACGATTTCCTTTTTCAAATAAGCATAAAGCTGTACGTATTGCGGCTCGTTGTCGTTTTCCTGCCAGTTTGGGGTCAAGAGCATCTCGATTTTCCCCTCCATCTGTCCTTTTCATTTTTACAAAACTGCATATTTCCAAGTATACACTTGCTCGTTATCCTAAGAAAAAGAAGTTTTGAACGAACAGGAGGACAACGACTATGTCTATGACACAGCAAAATACAAGTGCAGCGGTTCGCTTTTTGGAAGGAGAACGTGTCTTTTTGCGACCGATCGGCACAGAAGATACCGAATTATACTTCCGCTCCTTGTTCAACAAGGAAACGCGCATGCTGACTGGTACACAAAAGCATTTCACGCGGGAGCAAATCCACCAGTACATCGCGAACAAAGGCCAGGACTCTTCCAGTGTCCTCTTATTGATCTGCCTTTGTGAAAATGATCAGGTGATTGGCGACGTCCAGATCGGGGATATCGATCGGAATAATCGCAACGCCTTTATCCGAATTTCGATTGACCAAAATGCCCATCAAGGCAAAGGCTACGGAAGCGAAGCACTCCTGCTGATGCTCGATTATGGTTTTGGCATCCTCAATCTGCATCGCATCGAGCTAAACGTATTCGCATTTAATGAACGTGCCATCCACACGTATGAAAAGCTCGGCTTCCAGCGTGAAGGCGTACAGCGACAAGCGCTTTATTACAACCATGCCTATCACGATTCCATTCTCATGTCCATGCTGGCAGATGAGTATCGCGCAAAATATGTAAAGTAACAAAGAGAAAATGCACCCGGGGATTCTCAAACCCAGGTGCGTTTTTTTAATCTAAGTAAACGACTTCATAAAGGAGTATAATAGGGGAAATGGTAGGAAAATCCACTCCCGAACAAAAGATCAACGCAAGAAAGAGAGAGTGACATGAAGAGAAAACTCCTATTCACTATCAGCTTGTTCATCATCCTGAGTGTATTGACAGGGTTCCACCCCGCATCAGCCAACACCTTGCAGCAGTCATTGCAAGCAAACCTTGTCCCTGTTTCAAAAATGGAACTTCCTGCCAAAACTATCATCGGGTTTGGAGAAGCTACGCATGGCAACAAGCAATTCACTACGCTGAAGTTAGATATTTTTAAGCATCTGGTAGAAAAACAAGGTTATCGCGTATTTGCCATTGAAGGCGATTTTGGCGGTGGACAAAAGGTCAATGAATACATTTTAGGCGGAAGCGGAACTGCGCAGGATGCCGCAAAAGCCATCGGATTTACGATTTACCATACAGAAGAAATGACCGCGCTTCTCTCTTGGATGCGCGCCTTTAATGAGCAGCGAGCTGCAAAAGATCAAATTCATTTCTACGGCTTTGACATGCAACGCTATGACCATAACAAAACCGGGCTATTCTCCTATTTGAAAAAGGTTGATCCGACACTCGCAACCAAGTATGAGCAGCTGCTTACGAATCTGAATGATAAAACGGTGTATGATCAAAAGGTCGCCCTCGTACAGGAAGCACTCTCCCACATAAAAAGCTTGATGGAGCAGATGAAACAAAACCAATCCGTTTACATCGCGAAAAGCTCTGAGAAAGAATATGAGTTGGCTACTGCCTTCGCAGAAGCGATCAAGCAAAACGCTACACTGCGCGGAACAAACGCGAACTATAGCAACACCCGTGATTACTATATGGCGGACAAAGTAATGTGGATTTTATCCTTTGAAAAGAAACATTACGGTCGCAACAACATGTTCATCGCCGGACATAATGGACACATTGAAAAGACCTCCACTTCCGCAGGAATGACAACCTGCATGGGGGCACATCTCGCAAAAGCCTTGTGGGACCAATATTACGCAATCGGAAGTGAATTCTACGAAAGCACCTTCCTTGCGAAGGACGCCACTACCAATGAGCGCAAAGCGTTTACGGTAAAAAATAGTGGCAATAACCGGCTAGCTGTCCTATTTGCACAAACAGAGATGGCGGATGGATTCCTTGATTTTGCCAAGGCAAAGCATCATCAGGATTTTTACACCTATCTAAATAAAGCGCAGTCAATCAGTGCAATCGGTGATGTTTTTAGTGGATGGTATGGAAAAATGGAGAAGCTGTATACGTTGCAGATGGTTCCAGCAAAAGCTTTTGATGCGATCCTCTTCATACGAACTGCTACTCCTTCGGTTATGATTAAGGATTAACGGGTAAGGTCATTTGCCTGGCATAGAGAAAACGGCAGCCGATTAAACAGGCTGCCATTTTTTGTGAGTATGGAGTATCATTCCTGACTAAGTTCTACGATCTGATCCTTCACATTTCCGTTACTGAATCCCCCGTGGTAACAAACCACAGCTGCAATGTCGAGGTCTACATACTTTTTTAAAGAGAGACGAGCTGCTTTCATATCCGGTGTGGTCGGGGCATGAATGCCCCCGAGAATCCCGTTTACACTGTACATCGAATCCCCTGCAATGAGAGTCTTGCTTTGCGTTAAATACAGGCTGATATGACCGGGAGTATGCCCAGGAGTATGGATGACGCGAATCCCGCCGCAAAATGGCAGTTCCTGACCGTCACGCAAGGTATGGTCCACTCTGCCTTTCGGGGGATTCTCAAGGTGCGCGTCTTTTAAAAGCGGTATCTCCCCCTGAATATACGGTTTATCCAGTTCGTGTGCATAAACGTGAACATGATCCCCGCACTCCTGCAAAATCTCAGGAAGACTGCCGATATGATCCATATCCTGATGCGTCAAAATCACAGCTTTTAGCTTGTCGAACGATACTCCTACCTTTTCCATGGCCATGCGTAAATCTTCCATTTGTCCTGGGAATCCGGTGTCAATTAAAAGAGCCGTTTCCAGGTCCCACAAAAGAACGGGGTGAATGATACTCCCATGAAAATCTAGTTGAAGCATTTCTACTCCGTTTGAAATTTCCATCAATCAGACCTCCGTAAAATCCGTTTTTTACGTAAGGTTATATTATTATGTTAGATTCGTTATTGTCAACATTTGTAAAAATTTTCTTTATAGTCCCTCGAGATAACAATCCAGAAGAAACGAACTTCGGTCGGATTTCTATATTTCAGTGGATACGGGGAACATGTTTGTTTCCGAACCTATCATAAAAAAAGCCATTCCTTTAAGGAATGGCTTCTTCATTCATTCAAAACTGGATCTGCATGATCAGTTGCTAAGTGTGTGGATAAGTCCTCGACCGATTAGTATTCGTCAGCTCCACACGTTACCGCGCTTCCACACCGAACCTATCAACCTCATCGTCTATGAGGGGTCTTACCAGCTTGCGCTGTGGGAAGTCTCATCTTGGAGGGGGCTTCACGCTTAGATGCTTTCAGCGCTTATCCCGTCCGCACATAGCTACCCAGCTGTGCCACTGGCGTGACAACTGGTGCACCAGCGGTGCGTCCATCCCGGTCCTCTCGTACTAAGGACAGCTCTCCTCAAACTTCCTACGCCCGCGACAGATAGGGACCGAACTGTCTCACGACGTTCTGAACCCAGCTCGCGTACCGCTTTAATGGGCGAACAGCCCAACCCTTGGGACCTACTTCAGCCCCAGGATGCGATGAGCCGACATCGAGGTGCCAAACCTCCCCGTCGATGTGGACTCTTGGGGGAGATAAGCCTGTTATCCCCAGGGTAGCTTTTATCCGTTGAGCGATGGCCCTTCCATGCGGAACCACCGGATCACTAAGCCCGACTTTCGTCCCTGCTCGACTTGTAGGTCTCGCAGTCAAGCTCCCTTCTGCCTTTACACTCTACGAATGATTTCCGACCATTCTGAGGGAACCTTTGGGCGCCTCCGTTACCTTTTAGGAGGCGACCGCCCCAGTCAAACTGCCCACCTGGCATGGTCCTCTCGCCCGATAAGGGCGACGAGTTAGAAACTCCGTACATCAAGGGTGGTATCCCACCGACAGCTCCACAGAGGCTGGCGCCCCTGCTTCTCAGCTTCCCACCTATCCTGTACATGATGCACAAAGTTCCAATACCAGGCTACAGTAAAGCTCCATGGGGTCTTTCCGTCTTGTCGCGGGTAACCTGCATCTTCACAGGTATTATGATTTCACCGGGTCTCTTGCCGAGACAGCGCCCAAGTCGTTACGCCTTTCGTGCGGGTCGGAACTTACCCGACAAGGAATTTCGCTACCTTAGGACCGTTATAGTTACGGCCGCCGTTTACTGGGGCTTCGGTTCAAAGCTTCGCTTGCGCTAACTCATCCCCTTAACCTTCCAGCACCGGGCAGGCGTCAGCCCCTATACTTCGCCTTGCGGCTTCGCAGAGACCTGTGTTTTTGCTAAACAGTCGCTTGGGCCTTTTCACTGCGGCCCCCTCGGGCTATTAACCCTACCGAGGCGCCCCTTCTCCCGAAGTTACGGGGCCATTTTGCCGAGTTCCTTAGCAAGAGTTATCCCGCGCACCTTAGGATTCTCTCCTCGCCTACCTGTGTCGGTTTGCGGTACGGGCACCTTGTTCCTCGCTAGACGCTTTTCTTGGCAGTGTGAAATCAGGGACTTCGGTACTTAAATTTCCCTCGCCATCACAGCTCATGCTTAACGGTGTGCGGATTTGCCTACACACCACACTCACTGCTTGGACGGCCATCCAGTAGGCCGCTCACCCTATCCTCCTGCGTCACGCCATTGCTCAAGCGGAACAGAGGTGGTACAGGAATATCAACCTGTTGTCCATCGCCTACGCCTTTCGGCCTCAGCTTAGGTCCCGACTAACCCTGGGAGGACGAGCCTTCCCCAGGAAACCTTAGGCTTTCGGTGGACAAGATTCTCACTTGTCTTTTCGCTACTTACACCGGCATTCTCACTTCCAAGCGCTCCACCGCTCTTTCCAGTACGGCTTCACTGCTGCTTGGAACGCTCCCCTACCCAAGTGGAAACCGTAAGGTTTCTCACCTGCCATAGCTTCGGTGATACGTTTAGCCCCGTTACATTTTCCGCGCAGAGTCACTCGACCAGTGAGCTATTACGCACTCTTTAAAT